>NZ_JBKVPW010000002.1:0-363030 GCF_046968865.1 Gallintestinimicrobium sp.
CAGCAGGAGCCTACTCATATCATGGAGAACATTGTTTATAACGAGCTGCTGATCCGTGGCTACAATGTTGATGTGGGTGTCGTGGATATCTTCGATAAGGATAAAGAGGGCAAGCGTGTTCGTAAGCAGCTGGAGGTTGACTTTGTGGTGAATCAAGGCAACCAGAGGTATTACATTCAGGTTGCTTATGACATGACTTCGGAAGAAAAGCAGACTCAGGAGTTTAATTCTCTGCGTAATATCCCAGACTCTTTTAAGAAGATTGTCATTGTAAATGGCAGTAAGAAGCCTTGGAGAAATGAGGAAGGTTTTGTCATCATGGGAATGAAGTATTTCTTGTTGAATGCGAATAGCCTGGAATTTTAAGTCGATTCTCGGATTCTGAGAGTGGAAATGTGGGTGCCTGACCCCGGGAAAAAACAATAAAAAAACATATAGGTTTGAGCTGATTGAGGTGCCAGAAGACTTGCAATTTTGATATCTTTGACGTATTATAACAATAAAGAAAGCATATACTTCTAAAAAGTATCAAAGGAGGCAGAGAGAATGGCATTGATGAATGATGTGTATAGCTATATAGAAAACAACTACCAGCCGAATGAACCAATCTTTTTGTCGGAATTGAATATTCCCGGTATGAAAGCCGTGTCTGTTCGGCAGCAGATGAAGAAGCTAACAGAATCCGGGAAACTGAAGCGTTTTGATGCAGGGATATATTATATTCCAAAGAAGTCAATGTTTCGTTCAGGCTCCACTTTGTCAGTTGATGAAGTTATCAGAAAAAAGTATCTGTCAGACGGGGGAAACTGCTGTGGTTATGTTGGGGGAATTTTATTTGCAAACCAGCTCGGTTTGACCACTCAGGTTCCCGGAGTATATGAGATTTACACGAATAAGGCCACGACGGAGTACAGAGAAACACAATTGGCAAGTCTGCGTGTAATCTTAAGGAAACCATATTGTGCGATAGATGAGAAAAATGCGGCAACGCTTCAGTTTCTGGACTTACTAAAGGAGATTGTAGATATCTCAGAAGTAGACGGAGAAGAACTGACAAACCTTCTGATCGGCTATATGAAAAAGAAAAGCATCGGATTTGAAAGCATGAGACCGTTTTTACCGTACTATCCTGAGCGGATTTATAAAAATATGTATGAGGTAGGATTGTTAAATGGCGTATCTGCATGAGAATCGAGAAGAATTTACAAACGCAGTCAATCTGGCAAGTGAGTACTTTCACATCCTGCCGATTATTGCAGAGAAAGATTATTATGTGACGATGATTCTGCGGGAACTGTCGGAGCGTCAGGAATTTATTGTGTTCAAAGGCGGCACGTCACTTTCCAAATGTCATAAGGCAATCAAGCGTTTTTCTGAGGACATCGACATTACGATAGACTCCAAGCTGACACAGGGGCAGATGAAAAAGCTGAAGGAATCCATTAAGGCGATTGCGGGGCAGTTAGGACTGTCCATCCCGAATATTGATGACACCCGCAGCAGGAGAAGTTACAACCGTTATATTCTGGAGTATCAATCTGTACTTTCAGAGCCGGATGATGCTGTCCAGACTGCTGTGTTGATGGAAACTTCATTTGCAGAAGTGTCTTTTCCGACTGTTGTTCTGCCAGTCCATAGCTATATTGGAGACATGATGGCAGAAGAAGCGCCGGAAGAACTTGAAAATTTTTGCCTGGAACCTTTTGAAATGAAGGTGCAGGGGCTTGAACGTACTTTAGCAGACAAGGTTTTTGCCATTTGTGATTACTATATGCAGGGGCGGGTGAAAAAGCATTCACGCCACATTTATGATATTTATAAATTGCTTCAGATTGTTCCACAGACGGATGAGTTTAAAGCACTTATAAAAGAAGTGCGAGGCGTGAGAGCAATGACAAATATCTGCCCATCTGCACAGCCGGATGTGAACGTGCCTGAGATGTTGAAGTTTCTGATAGAAAACGAAGTTTATAAAGAGGATTACGAAAATATCACTGCCCGTATCTTGGAAGAAGATGTAAGCTATGATGTGGCAATTGAGGCGGTCAAAAAGATTGCAAAATCGGGAATGTTTGAATAAAAATCCAGTTGCTATGTACAAAACTCTACGGTAATATGTGCCGTAACTGAGGAAGTGAATCTCAGTTGGGAAGGACGGTAGCATTATAGAAAAACTGATCTTGTAAAAGGGCTTCGTTCATGATCTGCGCGAAGCAATTGTTGGTGTCTGACCCCGGGAAAAAGCAATGTGGCACATTGGTACCTGAGGATATGAGCGAAGATCAGACAGCGGGGACTTTCGTGGGAAATATGGATTGAGAAACGTGTGTAAACTGGTTATAATAAAACTGAGAAGTAAAATTATAGTATGATTAGCAGAAAGCGAGGTGACGATATCTACATTGGGGTCAGACCTCAGAAAGAAATTAGAAAGAAAACAGGACGCAGGAGGTGGAACAATGCCATCACCCAAAAAGACAGAATATACTTTGGAAGATATCTATGCACTGCCGGATGGACAGCGTGCAGAACTGATAAGTGGTCAGCTTTACAGGATGGCTCCGCCGAGTACACGACATCAGAGACTTGTTAATTTCCTGACAACTGAGATCAACCTTTATATAAGAAAGAAACAGGGAAGATGCGAAGTGCTGCCTGCGCCGTTTGCAGTATTTTTAGAGGACGCAAACGGGAACGAAAATCTTGTGGAACCTGATATATCGGTGATCTGCGACCCAGAGAAGATTGACGAAAAGGGATGTCATGGCGCGCCGGATTGGGTTATCGAGATCGTGTCACCGTCCAGCAAGTCAATAGACTACGGCAGGAAGCAGGCGTTATATCTTTTAAGCGGCGTGAGAGAATATTGGATCGTTGACCCAATACAGGAATCCGCTGTGATTTATCGCGCGGCAGAAGATTGGATATCGATGTTTTACAGGTTCGGAGATAGTCTGAAAGCTGGCATTTATGAGGATTTGGAAATTGTGATAGAGTAATATCAGAGGGGCAAAAATTAGATCGCGAAGGACAGAACCTGTGTTTCATGACGCATTGGTGTCTTTCGCAGAAAGAAGGGGTATAAGTTTGAAACAAAGAAGTAGAGGTTATCCGAGAAAAATAGATCATAACAAATGAACCATCCTTGGGGTGGCTTGAAAAATTAAATATTAACGCAACACCTAATCAGGAAACTGCTAAAGGTTCACCCTTTATGATGTAGCCTCGCTGTTTCAAAAGATTAAGTGCCTGTGAAGTGGAAAGAACTTTTCCTTCCTTCACAGGACGAGATTCAAGAAAACCTTCTGGAGTATATGGCTTTAAATCTGAAAGTATGTGCCAGATAGCGGTCAGGATCATACGGCAGATGGCAATGATGGCTTTCTTGTGACCACGGCGTGCTTTGATACGCTTGTAGCGGCTGGTAAATTCAGAATGCTTCTTCGATTTGATTAAAGCATTTGCAACTTGTACCAGAACTGGTTTAAAATAAGAACCAGCACGGGAAATCCTAGTGGATTTGATTTTTTGATTGCTTTGATCATTACGGGGACAGCATCCGGCCCAGGAGACGAGGTGTTTTGCTGTGGGGAAGACAGACATATCACCACCAATCTCTGAAAGCACTTGGATAGCAGTCAGCGGATTCTTATTGAATCCGGGAACAGTCCTTATTAAGTTTAAAGCAGCCTCATATTTATCACTGAGACGAAGGATTTCCTGTTCTACTTCTGAAATGTGCTTATTGAGTTCATCAATGTGGTCAAGACACTGTCTAAGTTTTACAACCTGTTCTTTCGAGATGGCACCATCAACAGCAGCCTGTATTTCTGTGATAGGAGTTTTGCATCTGCTATCAACAAAAGGTGCTATATCAAATTTTTCTCCTGGGTGTTGTAAAATATGTTCTGTAATAGAACGAGATGATTTACCAAATACATCAGAAAATACATCATCAAGCTTAAGATTAGACACGGTAAGACAATTTTGAGCACGGTTCTTCTCACCAGTAATCATACAAGTGAGCTTGAAACGGTATCTTACAAGATCGCGAAGCTCCCGGATGTCAGCAGGTGGAATAAAGGAAGGTTTGACCATACCACACATGTAAAGATCACAAATCCATTTGGCATCTTTACGGTCGGTCTTATTTCCTTTCATCGGCTTTGTGTATTTGGGATGGGATAGAGTAACCCAGAAACTGTGTTGCTCTAAGATATTGAAAACAGGGATCCAGTACTTACCAGTTGATTCCATGCAAACATCTTTACAGTTGTACTTTGCAAGCCAGTCACACAGCTCATTCAATCCTTTGGTAAAGGAAGAAAAGCGAGCTTGCTTATACTCCGTGCGATTGTTGGAATCAGTGATGCCGATACAGGCATAGATCCATGTTTTGTGGACATCAAGTCCACAACAGTTGAACTTAAAAATTTTAAATGACAAGAAACTACCTCCTGGTATTTATAGTTATAAAACTGACAGTGACTGGTCATCCGGCGAGATCGAGTCGACTTCGGAAGAGATAAGTTTACGGGCTACTGTTATGCGCCACTCATTGATGCCTTAACGGATGACCGACAACAAATATTTATACGAGGTCGCCGCTATACAGCCCCGCCACTTACCCCCACGTGTTCTGTAGTGTGTCAGTCTTATAGGTAAATAATATCAGAAGGGCAAAAAATTAGATAGCGAAGGACAGAACCTGTGTTTCATGACGCATTGGTGTCTTTCGCAGAAAGACGGGCTATATTTATGGAAATACATGAATTACAGCAATTGCTGTCAGAAATGTCATTACAGGAAAAAATAGGACAGATGGTGCAGCTCACCGGTGTATACTTCGATAAAGAGGCAGTACTCACCGGTGTTGTTGGCGAACAGTTACCACCGGAATGGATCATTCAATATGCCGGTTCAGTGCTTGGAGTGATCGGTAAAGATAAAATTTATGATATTCAGAGCAGATATATGGAACAGCATCCCCATCATATTCCGCTTCTTTTTATGGCAGATGTTATCCATGGATGTCGGACGATTTTTCCGATTCCGTTGGGGCAGGCGTGTTCATTTCATCCGGAACTGGTGTCTGAGGCGGCTTCTATAGCTGCCTCAGAGGCATCTTCAGAAGGGCTCAGAGCAACATTTTCTCCTATGATTGATGTTTCAAGAGATCCCAGATGGGGAAGGATGATGGAATCCTTTGGAGAAGATCCATATGTAAATGGGATCATGGGAAAAGCAATGGTAGATGGCTATCAGCAGAAAGATGATGCCGGAATAGCGGCATGCCTGAAGCATTTTGCGGGTTATGGGGCAGTGAATGCAGGAAGGGAATATAATGATGTTGAAATATCCAAGCGGACATTTCTGGAACAGTATGTAAAACCTTTCCGTATGGCATTAAAAGCAAAGCCTGCTATGGTCATGACAGCTTTTAATGCTATTGACCGTAAACCGATAAGCGGAAATAAGGAACTTCTTAAAGGGCTTCTGCGGGATAAGGAAGGATTTGAGGGAACTGTAATTTCAGATTGGGGCTCCATAGGCCAGCTGGAAGAACAGGGAGTGGCAGCTGATATGGAAGAAGCAGCAATCCAGGCTTCAGAAGCCGGTGTAGACATTGATATGATGAGTCCTGCTTATATGCTGTGTCTTGAAAAACTGGTAGAAAGCGGCAAAATTCCGGAAGCGTTTGTTGATGAAAGTGCATTCAGGGTCCTGATGATGAAAAATCAGCTGGGGCTTTTTGAAAATCCGTTTGCCGGTCTTGGAAAGAGTGGAAAACTGACTTTGCATAACCGGGAAAAGGCATATCAGCTGGCGGGCGAAAGCTGTGTCCTTTTGAAAAATGAAAAGCTGCTGCCATTAAGCAGGAAGAAGAAAGTTATCTGGGCAGGTCCTTATACAGCGTCAAGAGAACTATTAAGCCGCTGGTCAATTTTTGGAGAACATGAGGCAGTTGAAACAATAGAAGATGTTTTGCAAAAAAAGCAGATAGAAGCAGAATGTATTACAGGATGCAATATTCTTTCTGATGAAGAGTGTAAGGTATGGCAGGTGGAACAGGAATTGTCTGACAAGCCAAGGGATGAGCAGTGGCTGGAAACGATAACCCATGAAGATACGGTTGTATGTGTACTGGGTGAACATGAATCCCAGTCAGGAGAGGCTGCCAGCAGGGCATTCCTGACTTTGCCGGAAGAGCAGCAGGTGTTATTTGAAAAAATAGCAGAACGTACAAGTAATATCGTGACTGTGGTAATTGCAGGAAGACCATTGGACCTGCGGAGGATATCAGAAAAATCCAAGGCTGTCATTATGGCATGGAGACCAGGAACTATGGGAGCTGAAGCAATCATAGATATTGTGTATGGCAGAATAAACCCTTCCGGCAAATTATCTGTGAGTATTCCATGGTGTGTGGGACAGGTGCCCATAAGCTACTGGGATGTAAAAACCGGACATATACTTACAGAAGATAATTCAGAAAACCGTTTCACCAGCAGATATATGGATATCCCGAATACGCCGTTATATCCATTCGGTTATGGATTGTCCTATACAGAGTTTGATATTTCGGACATTGATGTGCAGATAGGACAGGATAAAAAAGTACATGTACATTGTAATGTGTGCAATACAGGGAATGTTGCGGGAGCAGAAGTAGTCCAGTGTTATTATGAAACATTATATGCATCTGTAGTACGTCCAAAGAAAGAGCTTATCCGTTTCAGGAAGGTGTTCCTGGAGCCGGGGGAGAAGAAGGATGTAGATTTCTTTATTGACCAGGAAGAATTCTCATATTATGGCAAAAACATGGAAATCGTCAGCAGCGGAATGAAACTGCGTATCAGTGTTGGAAACAGTAGTGACCACCTTGTTTCTGAGAACATTAGGATCTAACCAAGCTTTTTGCTCAAACCGGTCAGGCTTTCGGCGAAGTGTTACGATAAGCACTCATTAAAAATCTCCATTGGTTTTGTCAGCCAATGGAGATTTTTTCAGTTCTGTCTGTCTTTTATTTCTTTATACTCTTTTTCAATGCCTGAAATTAATGTTTTCATTGTATACTCCAGGATTTCGTTACCGAATGCCGCAGAAGAATCTCTGACAGGGTGGCGTCCTGCGATTCCAATCAGATTGCTTTCATCTTCTTTTACCTGTCCAAAGTCAACCAGATCCGGGCGCACAGCCATAACGATAGAAGTCTCATTCGCTCCGGCATGGTCATTCTGATATTTTAACTTCTCATCTTCCGCATATGTCCAGGCCGTAAAAATACGCAGACCATATTTTTCTTCTGCTTCTTTTGTTAGTTCCTGAAATGCATGGATTGACGGTCCATGTCCATGTCCGACGACAATACGCACTCCTGCTCTGGAAAGCTGGGCAAAAATACTGCGCAGATAGTCCTGAAACAGTTCTTTTTCCAGCCAGTAAGCACTGCCTTTCAGCTGCTGGACGTAATAGGTATGCAGTGCGCCCTCGGTATTGATATCCATTCCATAAAATGACTTTTCATGGTCATGAAATACACGGTCAGGACCCATAAAGAGTATTGGAAGTACCACACCGCCAACTTTTTCCGCTACCCGGACAAACAGTTCTTTTGACTGGATTCCATCGGCTCCAAGAGGCATATGCGGACCATGCCATTCTAATGTACCAAGAGGCAGATATGCAACCGGCATCTCCTGCATTCTCTGGACAAATTCTTCTGGAAGCAACTCTTCATATAATACTTTTTTCATAGCTGGTCTCCTTTCAAATTGTACGATCGTCACACTTGTATATTAAGTATAACGACCATAGTTAATCTGTTCAAGAGATAAAGCGTAAGTTGAAAAAATCCGGTTATTCTTGTAGTAACCAATCGGCTATATCGTGAATTTCGATTCCTTCATAGCTATATAGGGGATGTTTGGTTCTGGCAATAATCATTTTCGGATAAGCATCTCGAATCTGAAGCAGAGGAGAGCATTCTCTCTCAAATGTTTCCTGCCCGGAAATGTTGTCGCTGACCTGAATATAAAACTTCTCGCTACCTCTCTGAGCAACAAAGTCGATTTCCTTTTGATAGAGCTTGCCGACATAAACATCATATCCACGGCGAAGAAGCTCGATGCATACGATGTTTTCATATACTCTGCCATAATCCATATTTCTGCTCCCCAGTATTGCATATCGAATACCGCTGTCACACAAATAGAACTTTTCAGAGCTTTCAAGGTATTTCTTACCTCGGATGTCGTATCTCTTAATATCATAAAATACAAAAGCATTGCACAAATACTTAATGTACTTGCCGACGGTTACATGATTGGTTGGAGTCTCATTTGCTGTCAGTAGCTGACTGATCTTATTAGGAGAAGTCAGATTGCTGATATTATCCATAAGGAACTCGCTCAGACGCTGCAAAACCAAAGTGTCTGGCAGAGCATATTTCTGTACTAAGTCCCTTGTAACAATGGTTTCGTAGACTTCCTTTATATAGTTTGTTCTGTCTTTTTCGGTTCTATAAGCATAGGAACCTGCTAAACCGCCCTTGATAGCGTACTCATCAAAGAGCTTATCTTTGTCACTAATATCATCATAATATTGGCAATATTCCTGGAAGCTGAAAGGAAACACATGAATTTCAATATAGCGTCCGGTAAACAGAGTTGCCAGATCCGCACTCAACAGGAAAGCATTAGAGCCTGTTACATAGATGTCGTATTTTCCCTTAGAGTACAGGCTGTTGATTGCCAGCTCAAACTTGGGACACATCTGAACCTCGTCTACAAACAGGTAGTTCGTTTTGCCTTCCTGATAATGTTCTTCCACATAGGCGTGTAAGGCATGGTATTCCTTGATTTCTTCATACGCCAAATCCATGAAATCAATGAAGATAATATTGATGTTTTCAAAATTGCTTTTCAGATACGCAATATACGCCTGCATCAGTTTGGACTTACCAGATCGACGAATACCTGTGATGATCTTGATGTCAGGAGTGCCATTCAGTTCAATGATTCTATCGAGATATTTTGCTCTCGTGATTGTTTTCATATAGTTGCCCACTTTCAAAAATTGAAATTTTTTTATTTTTCGAAACCACCTCGTTGTACTTAGTATACTGGCAGATAATAGGATATGCAAGATGTCGCTTTCAAAAACACAATTTTTTTTATTTTTTGAAAGTGGAAACTGCGAAAGAAGAAGCAATTGAAGCTACAGGCACTAATTCCTAAGCGGTCTATGCCTGATCATTTATAATACCTTGGAACCGTTCGCAGTCAGTTTAAAGGTCATTCCAAGGACATCTGCTGCCCCACGGCACATCATCATCCGTCCAAGGAAGATTTCAAAATATTCATACATGGTACAAATTTTGGTGTCAATCTGCAGATTCAGGGCAATTACATGCTTCTCATCAATAACAGCATAGTTCACCCGGTCATGCTTGTCAAAGGTTGCTTCATTCTTCTCGCGGACTCTGCTGCGGCGTACATCTGTCTTATCTGCAATAATTAATGCCGCTGAAACCGGATCAGTCGCCCCGCCTGTCGATTCATCGTGGTGTCCGATCGCTGAAACGACCGTAATCCGGTCCTCCATATCCATATCGGTTTCTTTTAAAATATCATTGGCAAGCAATGCCCCGTACTCTGCGTGATGTGTCCGGTTAATTGCATTTCCGATATCATGCATCCAACCGGCAATCTTTACAAGTTCAATGTCCTTCTCTGGATAATCCAACTTTTTCAGGATATAGGCGGCACGGTCCGCCACCATGGCTGCATGAGCCTTGGAATGATCCGTATACCCCATCGCTCCAAGATTATCATTTCCCTTGCGGATCAGGGCCAGTACTTCTTTATTTTTTCTTATTTTCTGTTCAATCATAATTTTCCTCTTTTCTGTTTACCCTTTATAGTAGACAGATCTGCGAGGAAGTAAAAGAATAGTTGCGTATAAACTTTGTAAGTGTTGTGTAAGGTGACATTTTTTCATAGGAATTGCTTCTAAGTCTATGTAGTTCCCCCTTGGCCATAAATCGTGGATATACGGATGTTCACGGTACAAAATTTTCACATCCGATGCGTTTCTGAAAACGGAAAATATCGAGACGAACAATAGAATGCACGCTCTGCGAGCATTCTATTGTCATGAATAAAAGTTTCCGAAATGGGAAAATAATTTGATATTCTACGTGTAATATGCCATACTGAGAAAAAAGGAAGGTGTAGTGTGAAAAATAAGCGTGATCGCTTATTTTTCACACAGCTATTTGTGCCGCAGGCGTCACAAAGTAGCTATTGATCGCACGCGATTCCTTCGGCGCAAAGCGCCTGCGGAATGGAGATTAGAATGGATAAAAAAACAACGCTGGAAATGATTGCAGCAATTTCAAATGCAAACGGTACATCTGGTTTCGAAGATGAAGTGGTAGCGGCGATTCGTCCTTATGCAGAAGGACTTGGAGAAATTACAGAAGATTGTATGCGCAACCTGTATATTCGCCGTAAAGAAAATAATGGCAAGCGTCCGGTTGTTCAGCTTGACGCACATAGTGACGAGGTTGGTTTTATGGTGCAGGCAATCTGCCCGAACGGAACACTTCGCATTATTCAGATCGGAGGTTGGGTTAACCACAATATTCCGGCACATAAAGTCTGGGTTCGCAACCGATTCGGAGAATATATTCCGGGAATTACTGCCAGCAAGCCTCCGCATTTCATGACAGAACAGGAGCGTAAAGCTCCTTTGGATATGAAAGATATCACGGTGGATGTTGGAGCTGTTTCGAAAGAAGAGGC
This sequence comes from Gallintestinimicrobium sp., assembly GCF_046968865.1. NCBI lineage: Bacteria > Bacillati > Bacillota > Clostridia > Lachnospirales > Lachnospiraceae > Gallintestinimicrobium > Gallintestinimicrobium sp. Next base: position 10,809 of record NZ_JBKVPW010000002.1, read on the forward strand.
AATTGAAAAGTTCGGTATTCGTATCGGGGAACCGGTAGTGCCGGATGTGACCTTTACATATTCAGAAACCACAGATCTGATGGTAGGCAAGAGTTTTGACTGCCGTTTGGGATGCGCAGCGATTCTTAAGACGATGCATAACCTGGCTGGTCAGGAGCTGAATGTTGATATTGTTGGTGCTTGTGCAGCGCAGGAAGAAGTTGGTGTACGTGGTGCCACCGTGACGGCACAGGTAATTAAGCCGGATATCGCAATTGTTTTTGAGGGATGCCCGGCAGATGATACCTGCGTTGAACCGTATATGGTTCAGACTGCTATCAAACGTGGACCGATGCTGCGTCACATAGATGCCCGTATGATTACCAATCCGCGTTATCAAAGATATGCGCTGGATTTGGCAGAAAAACTTGGGATCCCGGTTCAGGATGCAGTTCGCAGTGCTGGTGCAACCAATGGTGCAGCGATACATCTGACTGAAAAAGCGGTGCCGGTTATCGTTATCGGAGTTCCGGTTCGCTATGCACATACACATTACGGAATTTCAGCGTATGCCGATTTTGATAACGCTGTTAAGCTGGCATGTGAAATTCTCAAAAGACTTGACGAAGAGCAGATTAAGAGTTTCTAACCATAAGCAAAAATGGAAGTATTCTCCACATCGGATACTTCCATTTTTGGTATTATTCATGACAATAGAATACTCGCAGAGTGTGCATTCTATTGTTTTTCAGGAGTGCCGCTGAGTGCTCTTTCATCAGAACAGCTCCGCGATTTCCGCGATTTTCTCGCAGTTTTTCGGCAGCGAACCGTTCATTTTCGGTGACTGGCGCGTTGCCACGTAACGGCTTGCAATTCCGGCAGAGGCGGCACCGTGGCAGTCAGCAATGTCGTCATTTCCTGTCATCAGGCATTCTGACGGGTTGAGGTGATACTGCTTCAGCAGCATCTCATAAAATGCCGGATCCGGTTTTTTCACACCGGCATCTGACGAGAGCAGGATTCCGTCAAAGTATTTCGTCAGGCCGAGCAGGGAAATTTCCGGTGCGGTGAAAAGCGCCTGTGCATTGGACAGCAGAAAAACCTTCTTTCCTGCGTCTTTTAAACGCTGCAGCATTTCCGGCACGCCCGGGAACAGGCTCAGTTCTTCTATTGAAATCGCACGGAACATTTTCGCCAGATCCGCAATTTCTTCTTCCGTTACCGAAACAGCTTTATCCTCAAACAACTGCCGGAACACATCGGCAATGTTGATTTCCGGCACATGGCTGCCGTAGCATTCCGTTCTAAGTGCAGCTTCCTGTTCTTTGATTTTTGTCTCATACGCTGTCCGGAGTTCTTTCGGCTCATAGGCAGCGCCTTTCATCCCGAAGAACAGGCTCATTTTTTTCCAGAGATACGCTTTCTTTTCATTCGTATGTATATCTACGAGGGTTCCATATAAATCAAAAATATAATTCTGATACATCCTTCATGATCCTTTCTGTACGGAAAGCTTTTTACACGACACGTATTCTAGCAGACTTTTCTCCGCAATTCCATATCTTTTTCCAGGTGTTCTATCTTTTTTCAGCACCAATGCTGTCCATCAAACCAGATCGTTAAAATCTGTTTTGTCTTGTGCCCAGGGGAAAATTGGATTGAGAAACGTGTGTAAACTGGTTATAATGAAGCTGAGAAGCAGGAATTTGTTGACCTGGCCCCGGAAAAAACATACCGTCTATTCCGGGTAAGAATGAGGTGGAATTATTTATCAGAAATAACAGGCGATAGATAATATACTATGACAGAAAGAGGTGTTTTCATGATTAAAAACAGAAGGATCGGACATATTGGTATTGCTACCAATGATGTTGAAAGAGATGTGCAGTGGTATGTAGATGTGCTTGGCTTTGAAGTGACCGGCAAATTTCAAAATGGAAACGATACTGTTTATTTTTTGAAAAATGATGATGTTGTTTTTGAAATATTCCCATCAGATTCTCGACTCCCGGATGAGGTTTCCGGAAGAATTGATCACTATAGTTTTGCTTCTGATGACATTGAGTCTGACTATGCATATTGCGTAGAGAACGGATATAAGATCGTTACCGATGGTATTGAAGGGATCGCAGGATTTTGGGACAACGGTATCCGGTATTTCAAGATAGCAAGTCCAACGGGGGAACAGTTTGAGTTCTGCCAGATCTTGTGATGGAAAAGAACCATCCGGAGGCTGCCTGCAAATATTATGAAATTGCGACAACATCAGGATACGAAACCGCAAGCGTTTAATCTTGAACTGGCAGCAGTCCATGCTTCAATGGCACGGGGGATCAACTTGCCATTCGGACTCTCAGCAATTCGATTAGTGTTTTCGACACGAAAGCACCAGAGAAAGAAAAGGAGAGTTCCTATCATACGCTTTTGGTTGGTCTGTTAACAGGAAATACAGACTGGGTGGTCAGGTCAAATGTGGAAGCAGGAGAGGGGGTTGCTGATATTATTATTGAACCGGAAGACCCGGATGCAGGTATTATCCTCGAACTCAAATATTCAAAAGAAGCGAATGGATTGGAGAAAGCCTGTGAAAAGGCAATAGAACAAATCAAAAACCGAAGATATTCTGAATATCTAAAAAACGATGGCCGCCACAATATGACGCTTTATGGTATCGCTTTTTATAAAAAGAGAAGCAAGGTTGTAGTTGAAAAAATTGGCAGCTGAGATGAGAATAAAACATTAACCATGATGACCGTCCGACAAAAATGCCGCAAAAAGCAGGCACCATCGGATGCTACCGGCATAAATATAAGAAAGAAGCCTCTGCAGAAAAGGAATGATCTGCCATGGAATCAGAAAAGCTGGAGGATCTGCTGCTGTTGAGCCTGTCGGCAAGTAAAGGACAGAGGGAACGCTCGGAGGTTCTGGATGTGGGAGTGACCAGGGACAAAAACCTGCGGGAGGTCATCGTCAAATACAGTGGGGACATCGACGGACTGCAGATACCCGGAATGGAGATACAAAAGCTTCTGGCGGGCTATGCAATTGTAAAGCTTCCGGAGGATCAGATCGGAGCGCTCGTGGCTGCCCGGGAGATCGAATATGTGGAGATGCCGAAAAATCTGCAGACCGGTTTGTATGAGGCGAAGCGTGTCAGCTGTATTTTGCCTCTTCTTTCGCAGGGGGATGAGGGCGCACCCCTGGATGGAAAAGGCGTGTTGATCGCTGTTTTGGATTCCGGGATCGATTATCGGATGCCGGATTTTCGAAAGGAAGATGGCAGCAGCCGGATTCTGGCTTTGTGGGATCAGGAACTGGAACGGGAGTTTTCACAGGAACAGATTGACGAGGCACTGCAGGCAGAAAGCCGGGACGGGGCGCTGGAGCTTGTGCCGAGCATCGACCGCTCCGGACATGGAACGGCGGTGGCGGCGATTGCTGCCGGGGGCAATCCAAATCTCCGGCTGAGGGGCGCTGCGCCGGGCGCCGGGCTGTTGGTCGTGAAGCTTTCCCAAAAACAGAATGGCTATCCACATACGACGCAGCTGATGAGCGCAGTGTCCTGGTCGCTTTCCAAAGCTGCCAAAATCGGGCAGCCACTCGTCATCAACATCAGCTACGGAAACTGTTACGGACCGCATGACGGTTCCTCCCTGCTGTGTCGTTTTCTGGACAATGCAGCGGAAAGCGGGCGGACGGCAATCTGTGTAGGCTGCGGAAACGAGGGTGCGGCAGGCGGTCATGCGTCCGGACAACTGGAAAAAAATGTAGCGGACGTTAGTTCCCGTGCTGACGGATTGTCCGGCAATCTGCAGAGGGAAAGGGAAACGCTTGAGCTGATCATCGGGGAATATGAGCGGACGCTGAATATACAGCTGTGGAAAAACTATGCCGATGTGTTCACAGTGATTTTGCAGACACCATCCGGACAGGAAATCATCGTACAGCCAGATAAAAACGGACGGCAGGATGTGCTGACAAACGGGACGGAGGTATTGGTTTATGCCGGGCAGCCGTCGCCGTACTCTGTCTGGCAGGAGATTTTTTTTGACCTGCTCCCACGGGATCGTTATATTGAGTCCGGAATCTGGACCTTTCACCTGATTCCGGAAAAAATCGTGCTCGGCAGCTATCAGTTGTATTTACCGACCCAGCAGAGCCGTTCTGCAGATACGCGGTTTGTACGGCCCGATCCGCTTTTGACGATGACGATTCCTTCGACGGCGCAAAAGGTGATTTCGGTCGGAGCAATCCACTCATATTATGAAGCGTATGCGGATTTTTCGGGAAGAGGCGAGAAAATAAACAGGGAAAACCGCCTGATGTTTGCGGACTCCAAGCCGGATCTGGCAGCGCCGGGGGTCGATCTTTTGGTTCCGACATCGGAGGGGAGCACGCAGCGCGTAAGCGGGACCTCCTTTGCGACACCGCTCGTTTCCGGCGCAGCGGCACTTTTGATGGAGTGGGGAATTGAAAAGGGAAATGATCCGTATCTGTACGGGGAGAAACTAAAGGCATATCTGCGAAAAGGCGCGAAGAAGCTGCGGGGCGAGACGGACTATCCGAATGAGCGGGTGGGGTATGGGGCGCTGTGTGTTTCAGAGAGTTTGCCCAAATAACTGTCTTTTTGTGAGAAATATGAATTGAAGGTGAATATATTAAAGTAATGGACCCGGATACAGCACCAAGATATAAAAAATATGTTCCGTATTGGGCATAATTTAAGTTTCGCTAAGTTTCACTTATATAAGCATGTGAGAGAACTATAATAGAAAAATATGTAAAAAAGGCACTGAAAGCCATAGGATTTTGGGTTTGACAGTGCTTTTTCTTTGTGAAAAGAGAAAAAACAACAAATTTAAGTTTTGCTAAGTTTCGCTGCAAATTTCGGATAAACGGATCCCCTTTACCGCGCGGCAGCTTTGGCATGACGCTTCCGCACCCGGTGCTCCAACGCCTTGTAAAAGCTGCTCAGGCAAAGTGTGAGCAAAAATACGGTCAGGGTCCAGACCACAGGATGTGCCGTAAGACCAAGCTTGTTTGCAGCCAACTCCATATACCGGATCAGTACCTGATGAATCAGAAAGCCGTAAGGCGACAGCCCGGCCAGCCACAAAAACGGCTTTGCGGAAAGCAGCCGGGAAATCACTCCCTTGCCCACGGCGAGCAGCCAGACCAGCAGCACCGCAGAGGGGGTGAACAGCACGTTGTACCGGAAGGCTACCGCGCCCAAAGCTCCTACCTGTCTGGCAGCGATGAAAAAGCAACCGCCCGAAAACAGCACAGCTGCCAGCTCCAGAAGGGAAAAGGCACCGTGCGGTATGCGCTCCTCCTTGCGGCTGTGGTAAAGGCAGCCCATACAGCAGCTGATGGCAAAATCTCCTGCCCGGAAAAGAGGACACAGATAGGTCAGGTAAAATATGGACTTTCCACTGAGTCCGGCCTTCCAGATTGCAAGGGAGAAAAGGAATTGTGCGCAGAAAATCGCGGCAGCGATGCAGCGCAGCCTGCGAGTATCGACTTTTTTCAGCAGGGCGAGCAGACCGGGAAAAATAGCATACAGAAAAGCCTGCACCGAAAGATACCACGCGACTCCGTTTAAGCAGAACCAGAAACGGCTGGAGGGGATCCATGTTTGCAGCAGGAAAATGCTTACCCCAAGCTCTGCTGCACAGGACAGCACCCCGCGGGCAGAGGGCTGCGCCCAAAGACCCTTCAGCACAAGGAGAAGGGCAGCAACCATCATAATAAGGTGCAGCGGATATAACTTGCGTATTTTTTGCAGGGAAAAGGTCATGGCAGACCGCAGTCCCGGTGCTGTGCGCGGGCGGTCGTAATAGTTGCAGGTCATCAGAAAACCGGATAGCGCCACAAATACGGAAATTGCCCACGGCCCCAGCCACGGTGCGCCGCAATGGGACAGGACCACGCTCAGAAATGCAACTGCCCGCAGCCCCTGTAAAGATGAAATCAGCTTTTTGTCTGTCACAGTATCCTCCGTTCTGCCGCAAGGCGTGATTCATGACAATAGAATGTTCGCGGAGCGTGCATTCTATTGTATTGCGAATGGCGTGGGTGAACAGTAACGTTTTTACAAGTGCTATAAGTATAAAAAAGGCGGCTTGTTCTGTCAAGAAGTATGCGGAGAGCGTTTTTCCGATCCGGCGATCGACGGCGTGCGCTCCGCTGTCAACGGCTCCGGACAGCTCTGCCGTCAAAGGTTCACTGTGCGGCAGCTTTGGCATTTTCGTGGCAAAAATCAAATATTATTTGCGGCAATGACTTGTCCGGAATCATTTTCCAACCGCCCCCCTTCTGTACTCACTGGGTGTCACGTCATAATATTTCTTAAAGAACCGGATATAGCTCCGGACGTCGGAGTAGCCGACTTTCTGGCTGATCGACTGGATCGTATCAGCAGTGTCGGTCAGCAGCGCGAGGGAACATTCCGTGCGGTAGCAGTTTAAGTACTCGGAGAGCGTTTTTCCGGTGTCGAGCTTGAAGAGCCTGGAAAGATAGACCGGGTTTAAGCTGACGACGTCCGCGATCTGAGGGACGGAAAGCTCCTCCCTGTAGTGCTGCTGGATATAGGAAATTGCCTGGCAGATATAAGTGTGGGCTTCCATGGAGGTTTTTGTTTTGGCATTTAAAAGTCCCTGGATGCAGGAAAAGAAGATGCGGCTGCATTCGGAAGGATCCGCAGCATTTTCCAGCTTTTTGAGGTAAGGGCTCAGCTGGGTGTCCGGAATGTCATCCCCGAAATCAAGCAGCGCCACATAGACCTCGCACAGGAGGATCGTTGTAAGCTTTCGGGCTTCCTGGGTGTTTGCTGTTTCCAGATAGCGGGAAAAAAAGCTGTCGGCGATTTTGCGGGCAACCGTCTGATCGCGGTCGATCAGCGCACGAGAAAGCTGGATGGACAGGTTGGGATCCAGGGAGGAGGTCAGATCCTCCTGATGACCGATGATCATAAAATCCTCTGTTTCCGGAGAAGTGAACAAAAGGTTTCTGCGGGCCAGCTGCCAGGATTTCTGGTAGGAGGGCGATGCCTGTTCACACAATACAATGGAAAAGAAGGGATCAATGGAAAGCGTCTGCTGCATGCGTTGGGAAATAGCGCTGCAGAGGCGCTTTAATTCTGCCGTCAGCTCTGCATCTGCGATGGAGGTATTGAGCAAGATGCAGATATTCTGCCCGTTTGTATGGATGCCGTAGGCTTTGCCAAGGACGGAAAATGCCTCCGAAGCGCTGGAGAGGACAACGAGACGCAGTTGCTCCTTTTTTGCGAAATCCTCCATGCTTTCGAGGGCAGGCATGTGGATGAGGATCAGGGAAAAGAAGCGGTACGGAAAGACCAGACCGTATTTCATATATTCCTGAGGCAGGGCAGTGACATCGACAGAGGCATGGAGGATACCAAGCAGCAGACGCTCCCGGACGAGCTGTTCTTTTTCGTGCAGGACGGAATGCACCTCTGAGACCTGGGCAGTCAGACTGTCCAGGGCAGAGTTTAAGCGGAAAAATTCATCATGATCGTCGGACAGACCGAGGGTGTAGGGCGTGATGCCGAGTTTTTCCATAATGTCATCCACGGGTTTTAACAAAACCATGCTGTAGATAGCAGAAAGTAAAAAGCAACAGAATAGTATAAAAAAGTATTCGCAAAAACGTCTTAAAAGAAAGGGAGTAACTGCTTTGAACTGCTCTGTGGTGGACACATAGTAGGTACACTGCAGCGTATTGGAGTTCTGAACGGCAGGATAGGCATTATAATCGGGAAAAAGCAGGGCTTCATTTTCATCAGCGGACAGAGAAGAATCCCAGCGCTCGTACAGAGCTGCATCCGTGGCATAGATAAGCTGATCGCAAAAGGTAACGACAGCATGATAGCTGTTGTCGTTGTCGGAAAGAAGGGCAGCAGCATCCCTGCGCAGCTCCCGCATGGCATAGGAAATTGTGATATAGCCCTTCGGATTGGAGGAATACAAAGGCAGACTGTGGGCATAGACCACAACCGGTACAGCAGGACGCGGGCTGTAGTAGCGCTCATAAGGAATGTTTACAACCCAGGCCTCCTCCGTGTCCATTTCCGAAAGGATCTGGAGAAAATCCGGGTTATAAAAATCACTGTAGGTGTACATGCCTCCGCTGGAATCGAAAACCCGTTCACTGCGGTCAAAATACAGGCAGATCGTTTCAAAGGAGTACAGCTGTGTGTAAGGAGAAATATCACTGATCATACGGGAAAAATAATCGATGGTAGGATCCGGTGAAACGAGGATGTGATTTACGGAGGCAAGCTTTGCGATAAAAACAGAGCCTACCTTCATAACGGAAAAAGTATTTTCCATATTGGAATAGGCAGCGTCTGCCTTTGCCTCCAGCTGCTCCTTTAACTGTAGGTTGTTCTGCCAGATGCTTAAGAGCGTGGAAACAAAAAACAGGATCGTGGATAACAGTGTCAGAATAAAAAAACAGGAAGAAAAGTGTCTCGAGCGAATGATATTTTTCAGCTTTTTCTTTTGCATGGAACGATCGAATGATATCAAAACAATTGCCTCCCTTTGATTGGTTCTGACGCCATTATACCGAAAAAATGCACAAAGCAAAAGAAAGGGAGTGCAAAAATGGATAGCAAAAATCCGATGAATCTGCAAAAAATAAAGTCAAAAAGTTGCAAAAAGTCAATAAAGGGGTGATAGATCAAGGCTTTTTTGAAATCGTTATAAATGTAACAAAATAGGTCGGATTTTTTAATTTTTAACAGAGCTGTGTTTTTATATAATGACCTCAGAAACGGAAACAAAAAAACGCAAAGGGGCTGCAGCCACCAGGCGGGCAGCATTTACGGAACAGGACTGTTTCAGAAAAAAAGAGAGGGAGGAAGGTACATGACGGGAAAGAGGGAAAAAACCGCAGCACTTTCAAAGGGCCGACAGCAGGGGGGCCTGCAGAAGGCAGCACTGTATTTCTGGAAGCATAAATATCTGTATCTGATGCTGCTTCCGGCGATTCTGTATTACATCATTTTCTGTTACGTTCCGATGTACGGCGTAACAATTGCATTCAAGGATTTCAATCCGATGCTTGGAATCTGGAAAAGTCCGTGGGCGGGGACGGAAATGTTCCAAAAGCTGTTTGGAATGGAAAAGTTTTATTCCGTTTTCTGGAACACGATCCGGATCAGCCTGATCCGACTGATTTTCGGATTTCCGTTTCCGATTATCATTGCGCTGCTTTTAAATGAGCTGCGGCTTGGAAAGGTAAAACGGGTCATCCAGACAGCGATTTACATTCCGAATTTTATTTCCTGGGTCGTTCTGGGCGGTATTCTGACAAGCCTGTTATCGATGGATTCGGGTATTGTCAACGGCGTCATCAAGGCGCTCGGCTTTGCACCGATCGGATTTTTGACAGATGAAAAGTATTTCGTCGGCACGATGGTCGTTTCGATGATCTGGAAAACGTTCGGCTGGAACACGATTATCTATCTGGCGGCGATCACCGGAATCGATCCGCAGCTGTACGAGGCGGCGACCGTGGACGGGGCGAACCGGTGGCAGAAGCTGTTACATATCACATTGCCGTGTATCCGTTCTATTATTATCGTTGTGCTGATTACGAGAATCGGCGGACTGATGCAGGCGGGCTTTGAACAGATTTTCGTATTGTATCATCCAGGCGTATACGGGACGGCGGATATCATCGATACCTATGTATACCGGATGGGCTTGCAGGAAGGCAAATTTGAGCTGGCGACAGCGGTCGGCTTGTTTAAATCCGTGATCAACTTTGCACTGGTTGTCATTGCAAACAAGACAGCACGCATGGCAGGAGAGGAGGGAATTTACTGATGAGCAGGGAAAAGCCGAAAAAAATCAAGGTTTCTGTCGGCAGCAGGATTTTTGACACAGTAAATCTGATTTTTCTGATTCTGCTGGGGCTGACAACCTTTTACCCGTTCTGGGACTGCCTGGTTGTTTCGTTTTCCTCGCTGAAAAGCTATCTGGCGACGAACATCCATTTATGGCCGGACGAATGGTCGTTTGAAGGCTATGCCTATATGTTAAAAAGCTTCGATCTGTGGAGATCGTATGCGAACTCGATTTTTATCACGGTTGTCGGCACACTGATCAACATGCTGATTACGACGATGGCGGCGTATGTGCTGTCGAAAAAGGATTTAAAGGGACAGCGGTTCTTCATGTTTCTGGCAGTGTTTACGATGATGTTTACCGGCGGAATTATTCCGACCTACATCGTTGTAAAGGATCTGCATCTGATGAATTCGCTGTGGGCGATGATCCTGCCGTCGGCGGTCAACACCTACAACCTGATTATTTTAAGAAACTTCTTCTTGGAGCTTCCGATGGAGCTGGAGGAAGCGGCGCTTTTGGACGGATGTACGGAGATCGGCGTATTGTTTAGGATCATGCTTCCGATTTCCAAACCGGCGCTGACGACGGTGACGCTGTTTTATGCAGTCGATCACTGGAACGACTTTTTCTCGGCGATTATGTATATCAATAAGAAAGAAGCATGGCCGCTGCAGCTGTTTTTACGGTCGATGCTGTTTCAGAATGACGCAGCATATTCCAGCGGCGGAGAAAGCCTGTTTTTATTAGGACAGCCGATGAAGATGGCGGCTGTGATGCTGGCAATTATTCCGATCATGTGCGCGTATCCGTTTTTCCAAAAATATTTCACAGCAGGGATGACGGCAGGCGCAGTGAAGGGGTAAAATATAAAAGGGAAAGAAAGAGGGAACAAAATGAGAAAAAGAAGTAAGTGTGCATTTCTGGCAACAGCGATGGCAGCGACAACGATTCTGGCAGCAGGCTGCGGCAACAGCGCTTCGGGTGGTCAGAACACTGCGGATTCTGCAGAGCGGGTTCCGATCCGTTGGCTGACGACCGGCGACGCTGCGGCAGAAGCAATTCAGGATAACGACCGCATTATTGAAGCGATCAACGAAAAACTCGGCATAGACCTGACGGTTGAAATCGTTCCGGAAGCCAATACGGAAAAGGTCAACGTTGCGATGGCGTCCGGCGATTTCCCGGATGTGGTAACTGGTGCATACGGGACGAGCGCAACCCAGCAGTGGATTGATGATGGAATGGTTATTCCGCTGAATGATTACATGGATTCCTTCCCGAGCATGAAGGCATGGCTGGAAAATTACGAGTGGTCGGCACAAAATGGAAAATATTACGGCATGCCGTTTATTGCACAGTACAGTGTGGCCAATACCCTGATCGTGATGCGTCAGGACTGGCTGGATAATTTGGGATTGTCCTATCCGCAGACGTTGGATGAAATGAAAGACGTCATGCTCGCTTTCACAAACGACGATCCGGACGGCGACGGACAGAATAATACATACGGCTACACGGCAGAAAAGCCGGGACAGTTTGACTGGGTATTTTTCGCATACGGACTACCCTATGCGGACTATTCGCTGGATGAAAACGATCAGGTAATCCCCGTTTTTGAAGATCCTGCGTTTGTAAAGGGCATGACCTACATCAAAGAGCTGTGGGATGCAGGTACGATCGATCCGGAGCTGATGTTGAATGATATGTCTAAAAAAGAAGAAAAGTTCTATCAGGGCAAAGCCGGCATGATGCCTGCACCCCTGTTCCGTCATGTGACCCGTCATGAAAACAGCGTCAGAGAGCTGTTCCCGGACGCTTCGATCTGCTATGATCTTTCCCCCGCAGGTCCGGACGGCGCGAGAGGCTTAAGCAAGCAGGGCAAGAGCGGTATGATGACCTGTATCACCGCAGCCTGCAAGAACCCTGACAAAGCGGCAGCATTTGTGGACTTCATGGTTTCGGAGGAAGGAAATAACCTGCTGCGTCTTGGTATCGAAGGTATTCATTACACCAAGGATGGCGACGAAATCGTCTTCAACGAAGAAGAGCGTGCAAAGGATGCTTTCTCGCCCAATGGCTGGGCGCACGCGCTGGCGTGGGGCTCCTTCTACTGGCCTCTGGAGAGCAACTACATCCCTGTAACCGATCCGAACCGGGAACGTGCGCTGCATACCGTTGATCTTGCGACCCAGTGCCAGGTTCCGAACCTGATTAAGCAGAAAACGCAGGTTGAGATCGAAAACGGCGCCGCAGTGGACGATATTTACACCCAGTACTTTTCGGATATGCTGCAGGGTAAGCTTTCCATCGAAGAGGGTGTAGAGCAGCTGAGCAAGTCCTGGAGAAGTCAGGGCGGTGAAGAGATCCTTGAGGCAGTCAATGCAGAGTATCAGAAAACAAAAGCAAAGCAGTAAAAAGGAAAATCTAATAATATGGAAAAAACAGGGAAAAAACCGAATATTATCATGATTCTGGCAGACGATCAGGGCCCCTGGGCGATGCACTGCGCCGGGACACCGGAGCTTTATACGCCCAACCTGGACAGAATTGCAGAACAGGGAATGCGGTTTGACAGCTTCTTCTGTGCCTCGCCGGTATGCTCTCCGGCGAGGGCATCCATTCTGACCGGGAAAATGCCTTCCGCTCACGGCGTACAGGACTGGCTCAGAAGCGGAAACTTAGACGGCGAGAAATTTGCCGCCCAGGGAAAGGAAAATCCTTATTTCGAGGGCTATAAGCAGGAACGGAAGCCGATTTCCTATCTGGAAGGTCAGCCCACCTACACGGACATTCTGGCGCAAAACGGCTATCACTGTGCACTCTCCGGAAAATGGCACCTGGGCAACAGCATCGAACCGCAGCAGGGCTTTCAGGAGTGGTACACCATCGGCATGGGCGGCTGCTGCTATTACCACCCGGACATGGTGGACCATGGAGAAATCACCGTGCATCATGGGGAATATGTGACAGATCTGATCACGGATCGTGCACTGGAATATTTAAAAGAGCTGGGCGAAGGGGATGCCCCGTTTTATCTGTCTGTCCACTATACTGCACCCCATTCACCCTGGGAAAAGGAGCACCATCCTGCAAAGTGGATCGATTACTATGATGGCTGCACGTTTCCCAGTATTCCCAACGTGCCGGATCATCCCGATCTGCGCACCGGCGCGGTATATGGAACCGGTAAGAGGGAAGAAAATCTGCGGGGCTATTTTGCGGCGATCAGTGCGATGGATGAACAGATCGGCAGACTGCTGGATGCAGTAGAAGAACAGGGGCTGGCAGACAATACCGTAATCCTCTTTACAGCGGACAACGGAATGAGCATGGGACAGCACGGCGTCTGGGGGAAGGGCAACGGGACATTCCCGATGAATATGTATGATTCCGCAGTTAAAGTGCCGTTTCTGATTTCCTGGCCGGGGCACATTCCTGCAAATACCGTCTGCAGCGAAATGATAAGCGCCTGCGATCTGCTCCCGACGATCCTGGAGCTGACGGGACTATCCGACAGGCAGCCTGCGGGACTTCCCGGAAGAAGCTTTACAGAGCTTTTAAAAGGCGAGCAGAGGGAGCACCGCGACGAGGTCGTGATCTTCGACGAATACGGGCCTGTCCGCATGATCCGGACGAAAGAATGGAAATATGTGCACCGTTATCCCTATGGAAAACACGAGCTGTATCACCTCGTGGACGATCCGGGAGAAGAGAAGAATCTGTACGGTTTACCGGAATATAAAAAACTGGTAACTCAATTAAAGGGCAGGATGGAAAAATGGTTCTGCACCTATTCCGACCCGGCGATCGACGGTGTGCGCTCCGCGGTCAACGGCTCCGGACAGCTCTGCCGTCCGGGGGTGTATGCAATCTATGAGGATCCCTTTTCACCAAATGGCGTGGAATGATTACGAGTTGTTTGTCAAAGAATAAGATTGAGCAAGGCCGGTCAGGGAAAGATTCTCTGACCGGCCTTTTGCAAGCTCGTTCATCAGTCGGATGGTTGCCTGTGTCTTTTCAAAATCCTGCATATCGAGAATTGCATAGAATATGGTGGCATAAACAATGTTGCATATTTGCTTGCTGATGAAAATGGAGTATCTATTAAGGTTGCCAAATATGCTGGAAGCGATAAAGTGGATCTGATTGAGAATGAAGAATATGGTTATTGCTCTTTAATCAAAGCAACGCATCAAGTGCTGGAAAAGTTAAAAATTGAAAATATAACCAGAGCAAAAGTAACGAATACCAAGAGAGTAGAAAAAAATTTAATTGCACCTATTCCAATGCGAGAAGCTGTGATAAACGCAATTGTACATTCTGATTTTTCGAGGGAGATACCACCTGTTTTTGAAATTTTTAATGACAAAATGATTTTTACATCTTATGGTGGATTGCTTCCGGGGCAAAGCAAGGAAGATTTTTTTAGTTGTAGTAGTATGCCGAGAAATCGTGAATTGATGCGTGTATTTAAAGATGTGGGTCTTGTAGAACAATTAGGATCAGGAATGAGTAGAATTTTAAAAGAGTATGATAAAAGTATTTTTCATATATCAGAACATTTTATAAAAGTTGAGTTCCCATTTTCATTGCCAAAAGATAATACTATCATTGCCAATGGCGATGATAATGGCAATGAAATTGGCGATGATGATTCAGAAATGATGAAAGTTCTGGGATTATTGGAGGAAAATGCTTCCATTACAGCAAAGCAAATGTCAGAACAAATGGATATAAGTGCAAGAAAGGTAAGCCGTCTTATAAAAGCTCTAAAAGAAAATGGAAAAATTATCAGAGTAGGATCTGACCGAAAGGGGTACTGGAAAATCACTCAGTAGAGTATAATAGTCTCTTAAAGGAGAAGGTTATCAATGAACATAGACACATCTAATCTGGACTATATGCAGACGATCCTTAAGCTGACGGGACTTTCCGACAAGCAGCCTGTAGGATTTCCCGGAAGAAGCTTTACAGAACTTTTAAAGGGCAGGATGGAAAAATGGTTCTGCACCTATTCCGACCCGGCAATCGACGGTGTGCGCTCCGCGGTCAACGGCTCCGGACAGCTCTGCCGTCCGGGGGTGTATGCAATTTATGAGGATCCCTTTGCACCAAAGGGCGTGGAATGATTACGAGTTGTTTGTCAAAGAATAAGATTGAGTAAGGCCGGTCAGGGAAAGATTCTCTGACCGGCCTTTTGAGGTGTTCCACAGTTATTCCTTTGTTGTACTGTCTCCAAATAAAATCCGCATATAATCGCGGCGGGCATAGAGAATACGGTCAATGTAAACTTCGTTGCCGTAAGCACGGTAAAAGCTGATGTAGTTGCCGCTTACAATAAATCGATAATTGCTCTCTATATCTGCAATCGAAGATAGCAAAGCTCCGGCCTGAGCGTGGTTCTGCAAAATACGGGGACTTTTGTAATTTTGCTTACGGTTGCCAATGCTGCGGATGGATTTAATAATTCTTCCTCAATATAGGTCTTGATTTCTAAGAGATCATTTTGGACTTCTTCGGATAAATGCAGCTTATTCATGATCAATCCCGAGGTTCTTCTCCACAGCATCTAATGTCAGCCAGCCTTTCTCTTCGCCGGATTTGCGGCCTTTTGCAAGTTCATTCATCAGCCGGATGGTTGCTTGTGTCTTTTCAAAGTCCTGTATATCGAGAATTGCATATCTGCCGCGTCCGTTCTTCGTCAGAAAAACCGGAGCACCAACAGCTACATCATGCAGCACGTCACTGTAATTTCGCAGATCGGAAATGGGTTTGATATTTGGCATATTTTCCTCGCGTTTCTGCGCACGTTTTTGGCGCATGTCGAGTTTGTGTCAAGTGCGCGCAGACACAAATCTTGCGATTGAAAAATTTTGTTTTTCAATCTTCGCAACTCTTTTCGCTCATAGCATATCCCAAACTGCTGTAAAATTCAACGGCAGTTTTTACAACATATAAATTTTATGGAATCTGAACGCAGAAGGGGACGAGTGAACTGTAATGAAGTTTATCCCACGCAGCACAATTATGCAGACTGTCAGCGGCAGGAAATGCAGATACAGCAAAATTCACAAAATCCCTGAAAACAATATAAAAACGTGATATGCAATACCAGAAACATTATTTTTAACATGTTAGGATGATAGGAAATATATGAAATACAAAAAAATAATTGATAAAACGAATATATATAAATTTAATAATGACATTTGTGAAAAGTTCTTAAATTTTTAATATAAATCTGAAATATTCAATATGCCTATGGTATTGCTTTTGCACAAAAAAAATCCTACAATTTAGATAAAGTGAAAATGTGGCATAAAAACCATTGTGAAACAGAAGGAACAAAACAGGGGGAAAGGAAAATCGGTATGTGGAAAGCGACAATATCACCGGAGAAACGGAAAAAGATAAGAAGATCTGTCAGCTTTTTTCTGAGCTTACTTTTGATACTGGAAATGGTATCGGGAACTGGCATGTTTGCAGAAGGAAACAGAGTGAAAGCGAAGGAAGAAACTCCATATGCCGTATACCTGGATCTTTCAGGAAGCAGCACGGCAGAGGCATTGGCATCCAAAGGGATCTATGCATACGCTTATGACGATGCAGCAGAGGCAGAAGCAGCAGAACCGGTAAAGCTGGAAAAGGCAGAGGGACAGCAGGAGGTCTGGCAGCTGGGTCTGACCCGGAAATATCAGCATGTTGTATTTTGCCAGGGACAGAAAAAAGAAAACAAAAACACCACAGGGGAGCTTACGATAGACTGGTCCTTACAGGCACCCTGCTACCGGCTTCAGGGAGAAGACCTGACCGGGACAGGCAGCTTTTACGGATTGTATACCGTATATTTTGATGGAAGTCAGTACAGTGAGTTCTGTAAGAACGGCGTCAGCGTTTATGCATATGATTCGGAAGAAGACAGTGCAGCGGACGCACCGGTTGAAATGAAGCCCTCTGATAAGGGCGATGGAATTTACGAATACTGTCTGGACAGACCTTATGAATATATTGCATTTATGGCCGGGACAGATGGATGGGATTATACGGAAGCGACCACACCGGTTTATACGGAATGGGACTTCCGGGAACCCTGCTTTGTACTGGAGCAAGTGGACGGAGAAGAATCCACAGGCAGCTGGGTAAACCTTCATTATATGATTTATTTCGATGCATCGAAGATCAAAGAGGATCCGGAGTTCTTAAAGTCGGGCGTATCCCTTTACGCCTGGACAGAGCAGGAGGGCGGCAGACAGGAGCTTTCTGCAGAGCCGGTTCGGATGATTGCGTCCTCCAAAGGCGAGGATATTTACCAGTACACCCTGGATCAGGCATATGACCATGTGCAGTTTTTCCTGGGCACCTCCTTTGATGCAACCATCCAAACAGATGTCATTGAAATTGACTGGAACAGTCTGGCAGCACCCTGCTATCAGATGACCATCGAAAGAATCGAAACAGAAACCGAGACGGAAACAGAGACCGAGACGGAAACGGAAACCGAGACGGAAACGGAAACCGAAACACAGACGGAAACCGAAACACAGACGGAAACCGAAACACAGACGAAGACAGAAAACGAGTCTGAAACAGAAAGCAGACCTCAGACGGAAACTGCTGCAGAAACACATACCACGGTAGAAACCGAGACCAAAGCAGATTTCAAACCGGAAACAGAGACCGGCACAGAGACAAGCTATGAAACGGAAAACAATGTGCCCTCTGCACCGGAAACAGAAAACGATGCTGCAGGTTCCGAAGGAAACACTCTGGACAGCGATCCGACAGCAGAAGCAGCCTGGGAGCAGGAAGCGAGGTGCGAGACCCGTTTTTTTCACCTGGAGGTGCTGAGCGAAACGGTTGAGGCGAAAACCGTTGAAACCCTGGAACGGGGAACCGAGCCTGCCACAGAAGGATCCAAACAGGAAAATACAGAAGAAAACAACGGAGAAACTGCATCGGAAAGCAAACAAACGGAAGAAGAGACCAAACAGACCGAAGCAGAAACCGGCACAGAGGAGAGCAGTAAAGAGCAAGCTCCTTCCAAGGAAGCTGTCAAAAAGGAAGCAACAGAAGAAATCCAGCAGGACGGAAACCTGTACGACATGGGCGGCGAAATGAGAAAAGCCAGCCGTGTGGCGAAGGTTAGACTCAGGAAGGCAGCAGGAGGACTGGATTCTAACTATGTATATCTGGATACGACAGGGATGAATTTGGATGGAGGACCGAATTGGACTACAAAAACTCCTATATATCTTTTTAAGAATGGTGTGGACGGTTTTATATCGGGTCAAAAAGTCACCGTTTATGGCAAAGACTATTGGAGATGGCCAATTGACAGCAACAATGGTAATAAGGAATTTGCCTTTACCTATGTAAATGATTGGAACGGTAGTGGTGGGATTAATGCGAAAGATTATTATAGAACACAATTAGCAGGTAAGAGTTCTTCTTCTGCTGGTATAAGTTTTTCTGCTGCTGGCGGAAAGGTGTTTGCAAGAGATACTGAAGCATCAGGAATGATCGGTAATAGAAAGGTTTACATTGTCAAAGACATTACTGCAGAAATCGCGAATAAGTTTATGTCTTTGTATTTCTATGACTTTACTGGTAATGTCACAACCCCGGTAAAGGTAGTCTATTCCTCGGACAGCGAGTTCTCTGCGGGAACAACGGAATCCGTCGTGATGAATGGTGTTACTGATTTTTCGAACCTCTTTACAGCAGAACTAGAAAAGGAGAAAATTGAAGCAAAACCCTATGTGAAGTTTACAACAGATGAAACAGATGGATCCGAAAAACAGCTGGGAGGGATTTACTATTTCGGACAAGACAATACCAATGCAGACCCTGATGTAGTTCCTGTAACCTATAAAGCTGGTTCTGTGGATACCTTCCTGTATGGGGCTACCGAGTTGAAGAACGACGATGGCACAACAACTACTATAAGCTGCTGGGGCACAACACCGGACAACGAGAGTCTGAAAGACGAAATCCTCTATTTTGATAATCAGCATTTTCCGGTAGAAGAGAGAAGCCAGAAGGTAACTCTGCAGATTGGATCAAAAACAGGAGAGGAGCTGAAACCAGATCCAAAGTTTCATGAGAGCTTGTACAGCTATACGTTTACGGGCGATGACACAACCCAGCAGACTGTTCTGACAGTGAATGATCCCAAGGGCAATATCTATCATTTTTTCTGGACAGATCGGGGCTGTAACCTGCTTCAGGTGACGAACAACATAGCAAATGTCACAGGCGAATATGGAACCGGAAAGAAAATCTATTTTGATGCGACCTATTCAAAGCTGAATACGCCAGATGGAGGAAATGGTGGACAAAATTCCATCCCGAAAAATGACAATGCGAAGGTTTATTTTTGTGCATGGAACGAAAAAACTAATAAGTACCGGCGTGGAGAGATGATAAAAGCAAAGTCCCACAAAAAGGATGGACAGACCTGGGACAATGTGTGGTATGTGCGGATTCCGGAAGATGAGGGAATTGATAAAATTATTTTCTCTGCTGATGCGATAGAAAATAAGGATAGCTGGTCTGGCGACTTCTGTGGCAGAAGAACAGCTATTCTGACGATTCCGGAAGCGGGAACGTATGGAGGAAAACCTTGCTTCTATGCAGACGCCGGTGATACTGCTGTATACGATAATGAATATAGAGGCGGTTACTGGGCTGAAGCATATACGGTTCGGGATGCAGAGAAGTATAAGAAAACCGATGCTGGTGAGAAAGTCGATGTAGTTGATATTACGGAAAGTGATTTTTCAGCAAATTCGAATATCCTGTATGTAGATTCTACCTTCTATGACTACTACACGGATTATGAATTGAACGGTAATAATCGGGATTCCTATCCGGGTGAGAAGGGAATGTCTCATCGCAACTGGGTCACTTTCCGACAATTTGATCAGGCATTGAGTGATTATTATAAAAAGAATCAGGTTTCCATTCCGATCTATACGGGGCATTTTCAGCCGAGTATTGACAAATGGGACTGTCGGTTCAACAGTGATAATATCGGGAGCACATTGAATCTATATGGAAGTGATGACTATAACAAATTCTTTTCCACAAACAACTCTGCGATAGATGCGGGTGGAAATCAGGTTGATTATACATGTGCAGCACAGGGCCTTGTAAATGCGGCACTTTTCAATGGAACGCTGATGACTGCAGATGGCGAGAGTGCAGAACCCCATTTTGACGAAGCATTTTTATTGGGAAAAAACAGCAAAAATGCGGTCTTGGGTAAGGTTTATCATAATGTATTATTCCCGTTTAAACAGAAACCGACGAATGGAGTAGCATACTGGTGCTTTGACAGCAGCGAAACGACACTTGCGATGCAGAAGGATTCTGCAACCGGGAAATATTATCTGAAGGATACAGAGAATAAGGACTGGGCGAAGAATGTTGAGGCTAGTGGAGCCGTAAAGAATGATTCATATGGATTTTTCCCATTTAATGAAACCACTGGCGGATCGATCGCAACAAAATATAATTTTGGATTTGGCACAAAATTGGAGATTAAATTTCGCCTGACAGAGAATGGAACGGTTAAAGGAAATAATAATGAAGACGTGCCGATTATCTTTGAGTTTGCCGGAGATGATGATGTATGGGTATTTATTGATGGGAAGCTGGCACTGGATGTTGGCGGAGATCATGGAAGGGTAGAAGGAACGCTGAACTTCGCTGAAAATAAGGCAACCGTGAGTGCGGTAAAGAAAAGTGCGGCAGACGCAACGGTAACTCCTCGTAAAACAACAGGCTTCACGTTGGAGGGGGATAGATTAGCCGAGCATACCCTTACCATGTTCTATATGGAACGCGGTATGTGGGAATCTAATATGAAGATTACCTTCAACTTCCCGGATGATAACGAGTTTGCAGTAGAAAAGCAGGTAGATAAAAGTGAGGTAAATGAGCTGTTTAAGGATTCCTTTGAGGATGCCTCCGTATTCCCCTTTACGATCCAAAATCAGGCGACACACTATGGAACAACCGCAGCAGGAAGTGGAACATCAGTAGTAACAAAGCCATTTAACAGGTTTGACCGCGGTTCATCAGTATTAAAGCCTGAAAACTCGGATATTACATTTAAGCGAGAGGATGGTAAAGAGGGTCAAAACGGTGTAGCGCACTGGTATGCACCGATAGAGGATACGACTGGAGTGTACAAAGACTCGAGATTTGGTATTATCCCATATCAATCAGGTGAAACTCTGGATGCGTTTGCGGCGAATAAGTATCTGGATTTCAAGCTATATTATGATGATGACGATACTCCAACAGCGAAATGTATTTATCTGGAGCTGGAGGATGCAAAAGGGAACAAGATCGGAGACTTGTTATCCGGAAAGCTATACGGAAACACAACCCTTAAGAAAAATGCATGGAATACTCTGACGGTTGACTTAAGCAAATTAAAAGGAAGCCCTGATTTTGACTATAGCCATATACGATTCATCAAATTTAATTACAGCTATCCCAGAAACATATATCTGGATGACTTTGTATTCCGTTCCGGCGTGCAGGTAACGCAGCATATCGGATTCAAGGTGAATCAGGAAGCCATTCCGGATTATGATTCTGTTGCATCCGGAAACCTGAAGAAGCCAAAGGGTGCAGTCTATTCTCTGAGCAATTCCTACAGTACAGATACCGGCGTGATTAGAGAAGATGGAACCTTTGTACTGGCGGATGGTCAGACGGCAACCTTCCGAAATCAGTTCCGCCGCGGCAGCTACATTTCCGTGAAGGAGGAAATAGATTCTCCTGCATTTGAAACAAGCTGGAGCCTGTATGAAAACGGACATATAGTAGACAAGGTAACCAAAACGGAAAACATAAAGACGGTAGAGATTCCATCAGAGCAAAAGGTTTCCAACGTACGCGGAACGCAGATCAAGGATGGCAGAAAAGAGGTATTTACGGATGAGAATAAAAACACCGGATATACTTCAACGCAGTTTGCGAAAGAAGCGGGTGTAGAAACTCAAGATACCATCGTGTTCCGTTCCTACGATAATCCGGATAATGAAAACGGTGTTACAAAATTAAAAGCGGTATTTGTAAATAAAGTCAAGGTTGGTTCCCTTACGATCAAAAAGGAGAAGACGGAGGATTCGGATAATCTGACCGGAACCTATACCTTTCAAATTAAATTTACAAATGTCGCAGGAATGTCATTGGAAAAAGGAGACTCCATTACAACAGAAATTCGCTTAAAGCAGGAAAAATCCCATACGATTACAGGAATTCCCATCGGAACAGATTATGAGATTATAGAAGAAAAACCGACAGATGGCACTTCCCTGAAGGAGGTTCTGATCAATAACGAGAAAGCATCATCCTTTAATGCAAAGAAGGGCTCCGTAAACGGTACCATTACAGCAGAAACAGATATGACAAAAAATCCTGTCGTGGTATTTCGAAATAATAACAAACCGACCGGCAACATCGCTGTAACTAAACAATGGGTAAAGACAGATGGCACGCCGATTACGGATCTGAAACAGCTTCCGAAGAGTATTTATTTGCAGCTGCAGAGAAAAGCGAAGGATAATCTAACTGCGACGTGGGAAGCGGTTGACTATTCCGGCAATATCTCAAGGAAAAAATGGGTTGAAGTTACTCCCAAGTATAGTGGTTCATCCTACGTTTGGTCTTATACCTTTACGAATCTGGAGCAATATGTGAACAGTGCAGCAGAAGCAGAATCTAAAGTCCCGTGGATCTATCGGGTTATGGAAGTGGATGCCGAAGGAAAGGAGATTGCTTCCGGCAGGACATACACTGTGGGTGGAAAAACCTATCGAGTAGCCTATTCCATGGAAACTTCGGCAGCCACAACAACAGGTTCCACGGCAGATCCGACCACAACATCAGCAACAGATCCGACAGAAGCAGGCATTGACTTTTCAAGGGAAACCGACAAACAGCCGACGGTGAATATGACAGTGACCAATACCTATTTGGAAGAGCTGAACCTGATAATTACGAAAAAGGGTAAAAACACAACGGAAGAATTACTTTCCGGAGTAGAGTTTAAGCTGGAAAAGAAGGATTCGACTGAAAAGTGGTTTGAACAAGCCGGTAGCCCGCAAATTACTGACGATAAAGGCATTGCTACCTTTGAAAAACTCGGTCAGGGAACCTACAGACTGACAGAAACAAAGGCTGCAGAGGGCTACAACCTGCTGAGTGATTCGATCTTAATTGAAATTGATGCATCGAATCAGGTGCAATGGAAGATGGAGAAGGAACCAGGAGGAACCTGGACTCCAATATCTCTACAGGGAAAAAATGAAATCCCCCTCATCATCTACAACACAAAGCAGCTGATCCTTCCTGCAACAGGAGGATCAGGGTTTGGATTGGTTACTATGGGAGGCATTGCGCTGATGGCGCAGGCAATCCTTATGGGTACATACTTCACGCTGCAATGCAGAAAGGGGGACGATAAGCTTCGGAAGAAGAGATAATACCCCCAGAGGTATGAAACACCGGCTGTTGGAGCAGGGGCTTATGTCCGGCAGCTGCATAAGGCGAAAACCTTAGAAACAAAGTACGGAGCAAAACGTACAAAGCAGGAGAAGTAAAAAATTCGGCTGTCCCAAACACAAAAGGACAGCCGAACAAAAAAAGGAGAATTGAAACAATGAAGAGAATGAAAAAGCTTCTGACAGGGCTCCTGACCCTGGGAATGACATTGTCGATGATGACAATGACGGCATTTGCGGCTGAACCTTCCGCAAAAATGCCGACGATTGATACGGATCCGGATAAGACGGGAACGGTTACGATTCATAAGTATACAAGCGGTAATGGTACGGGGATTGTAGGAAACGGTACAGAAGCAGATACGAGCGACTTTCCGACTGGTGCAGTACCTTTAAAAGGTGCAGGATTTACACTTTATCAGGTTGTAGATAAAGATGGCATGGAGAATTATTACAATGCAGATCCAAAAGATTTACCGGCGGTTGATGGCTATGTAGATGAAGCAGGTAGTATTAAAGATGGTTTTGTTAAAAAAACTATTGCAGAAAAGAAAACTGACGCAAACGGAACTGCAACGTTCCCTAACCTCGATCTTGGTTTTTACGTTGTAATTGAAACAACTGTTCCGGATGCTGTTACAATACCTATGAAACCATTTCTGTTATCGGTTCCTATGACTACTACAGATGGCTCGGATTGGTTATATGATATCCATGTCTATCCCAAAAATGAAACAGGATATGGAAAGATAAGCTTAGAAAAAACTGGCGTGAAGGATGATGAAAAAATATCAGGCGCTGTGTTTGCTCTGCAAAAAAAATCTGATACAGATGATAAGTGGATTAATATTACGAAGCAATCCACCGCGCAGGGTGATGATACTGGAAATAACTTAACTCTTACAACAGATAGCGAAGGAAAGATTACAATCGATGGACTGTCCAAAGGTAAATATCGTCTGATTGAAACATTTGTTGGAGATGGCTATATTATGGACGGTGCCACTGCATATCCATTTGAAGTAACTAATGAAGGAAAAATTAAATACAATGGAACTACAGATGCCAATATCACAATTAAGATAACTAATGAACGCCCTGATTTAAAAAAAGAGGTTCAGAAGAAAAACAATGGTCCATGGGGAAGGGATGCAGATTACAGCATCGAAGATGAAATCCCTTATAAAATTACTGTAAATGTTCCGAATAATATTACAAAGCTGAAAACATTTACCGTAACAGATACACCTACTAATTTAAAAGATAACTTATCTTCTATTAAAATTACATGCGATGGTACTCCTGTTGTAGTGGAGGCATACTCTACAGAAGCACTGGGAGCAGATGGATTTACAATTAAATTTACTCCCGCTCAGATGGAGGCATATAAAGGAAAACAGTTAGTCATCACATATAATGCGACATTAAAGGATACTGCTTTTAACACAACAGCTGGCAATCGGAATACTGCAAAATTGGAATATTCCAAAAATATTACACCAAATACTACTGATGATCCAGATAACCCGAACAAAGATAAAGAAGAAGGAAAAAATACGATCGAGAACAGTACTGTCGTATATACCTTTGCAGTAAAAATTGAAAAGACCGGTGAGGATGGATCTGAAACTAAGAAATTAGCAAATGTTGAATTTGACCTTTATCAGGAGGTTCCTGCTGGAACAGAGGGTGCCATTTCGGGAGCAGACGCGCCTGCAGGATTAGATAAGACAAAATCCTGGAAAAATATTAAGACATTAAAAACAGGTACGGATGGTACAGTAACCCATAAAGGACTTTCCAATGGTACCTATTATCTGGTTGAAACAAAAACGAATGATGGATATAATCTGTTGAAAAAACCGATTGCGGTAATATTAAATGTTCAATATACAACAACTACGAAAACTGAGTCGGCTTGGGTAGAAGATGGAAATGGAGAAAAACAGGTAAAGAGCGAGATTAAAGAAACTACATTTACTTCCGCAGATTCAACTACTCAACAAGGTATAAAAGTACAGAAAGTTATTAACAAAAAAGGCTTCACCCTTCCCACCACCGGTGGTATCGGTACCTTCGTATTTACCTTCGCTGGTATTGCCATGATGGCAGCAGCAGTGATCCTGCTGATCACCGGCAAGAAGAAAAAAGCAGAGTAATTCAGACAGATAACCTTTTTGTTATCTCTTCTATGGATGCTGCGAAGCTGTTGTGAAGTACAGCTGCAATTTTATCAGCAACGGGTCTGTATCGCGTTTCGTGTGGCGCAAACAGATTCCGGCACAGGACGGGGGTCACGTCCCGCCCTGTGCATCGCTCCTTCAGAACCCCCTTTCCCCCTGAAGGGAGCGATACTGCGGTGATCGCCGTCGGTCTTAGAAACCGGCTGCGGCTGCGGTAATCGGGAAAGAAAAATTTGGGATTTTCTTTTCCGTGTTGTGTTTTCCCATTCCCTTCCTGAAAAGGACATCCGGGCGCTCTCCCGTGCCCTTGGATGTCCACGAAAAAACGGCGCAGAGAAAATGCAGAAGCGGCGGTTGCCGCAGGCCTTTGATCTGTGCCTTTCCTTATAAAATGTCCGGAGGTTACTGCCATGGATAAAAAAAGAGCCTGGTTTATCGCGATATTGTTTTTTTCAGGTCTGTGTCTGACCCTGTATCCCTTTGTCAGCAACCTGATCGCCCAGTCCCATGCAAGTCAGGCGATTGCCGCCTATGATGAGCAGGTTGCAGAGATGGATCAGGAGCAGATCGACGCTGCCAAGGAAGCAGTCCGCAAATATAATGAACAGCTCAATGCAGCAGTGGAAGCCAGTGCCATGCAGGGAGAGGATGGAATCAGCTACCTCGATCTGGTGGATGTGGGCGAGAGCATTGGTTTTATCGAAATTCCGAAAATTGACGTATATCTTCCCATATATAGCGGAACCGGCGAAGATGTGCTGCAGAAGGGCGTCGGTCATCTGGCGGAGTCCTCCTATCCGATCGGCGGTACAAGCACCCATTCCGTGCTGACCGGTCATCGTGGACTGCCCAGTGCGGTTTTGTTCACGGATCTGGACAAACTGGAGGAGGGCGATGTGTTCTATCTCCATGTATTGGATGAGGTGCTTGCTTACAAGGTAGACCAGATCAAGGTTGTGCTTCCGGAGGAAACCCAGGACATCGGGATCGTGGAAGGAAAGGATTACTGTACCCTTGTCACCTGTACTCCCTATGCCATCAACACCCACCGGCTGCTGGTTCGTGGCGAGCGGACCGAGTACATCCCGCCGGAGGAGCTGGCAGAACAGAATGCGGTGCATGAAGTACAGTCCCAGACCATCACGAAGCGGATCGTGGATGTATGGCCGTGGCTGCTGGTATCCCTGCTGATCGTGGCAGGAGTGGAGGGATCCATCTTCCTGCTGATCGTGAAACGGCAAAGAAGCCGTGGAGATGTCCGGGAAAAACGAAAGAAAGGCAAAAGGAGTCAGTCATGCAGGAAAACAAGGCGCAGAAAGTAATTGAAGAAGTAAAAAAAGCATTTATCGGAAAAACAGAGTGCGTGGAAAAGCTCATGACCGCCATTCTTGCCGGCGGACATGTGCTGGTGGAGGATGTTCCGGGAGTGGGAAAAACAACCCTGGCGCTGGCCTTTGCCAAGGCAATGAGTGTGGCGCAGAACAGAGTGCAGTTTACGCCGGATGTTTTACCGGCCGATATTACAGGCTTTACCGTATACAACAGGGAAAAGGACGCCTTCTTATACCGTCCCGGCGCAGTCATGTGCAATATTCTTCTGGCGGATGAGATCAACCGTACCTCTCCCAAGACCCAGGCGGCGCTTCTGGAGGTAATGGAGGAGGGCAGTGTAACCGTAGACGGTGTGACAAGACCGGTACCGTCTCCTTTTCTGGTCATTGCCACCCAGAACCCGGTCGGCTCTGCCGGAACCCAGCTGTTGCCCCAATCCCAGCTGGACCGGTTCCTGATCTGCTTTGGGATCGGATATCCCGATGCCGCAGAGGAAATGGATATTTTAAAAAGCCGCCGGAGCGGAAACGGGCTGGAGGATGTACGTCCTGTCATCAGCAGTCAGGAGCTGATGGAAATGAAAAAAGAAGTCGAAGAAGTGTTTGTACACGATCAGGTATATGACTATATCGTGCGTCTGGCCCGGGCCACCAGAAGCAATGACGCATTGGAGCTTGGGCTGAGTCCCAGAGGCTCTCTGGCACTTTTGAAAATGGCGCAGGCGAGAGCCTATCGGAAAGGCCGCGGCTTTGTGATCCCTGCGGATGTTGCGGCAGAATTTCAGGATGTTGCGGCCCACAGGGTACAGCCTGTATCAAGCTCCGGAATGGATAGATTCCGTGCAGCAGCCGTGCTGGAGCGGATCTTAAAGGAGACCCCGGCCCCTGCTCCGGAGAAAGGGTGAAGCCTTGAAGGAAAAAGCAATTTATATAGGGGCGGTGGTTCTGACTGCCGTCTGGGGCGTAGCTGCTCCCGGGGGCTTTGCCTCGTTTTTGCTGGGCTTTGAGCTGCTGCTGGCGCTTTCCATGTGGATTCTGGTTCAGATCCTGGCTGGGAAGGTAGAAATTGTGCCGGAGCCTGCAGAAGAGACGGTGGGGAAGGAAGAGCCCATCGTCCTTCGGGTAAAGCTGAAAAATGCTTCCCTGCTTCCGGCCTCCTGTGTGGCGGTTACCGTCGGCTGGCGGGATCTTCTGGATAACAGCACGGGCATCGTGGAAAGCATGGGAATGGCAGGTGGAAAACGGACCGGTGTGCTGGAATTTTGCATTCCGGTGAGGTATTCCGGTGTTTATGAGTTCTGGATCCAGTCGGCATCCGTGCGGGACTGGCTTCGGTTATGGTCAAAGAAGCTTTTGATCACAGACAAAAAAGTGCAGGTGTTGTCCGTGCCCCTGGTACATCAGGCGGAGGAATGGATCCCGCCGGCACAGCTTGCCTCCGGCGGGGATTCGGATCAGCATTCCCAAAAAAAAGGCGGGGACGATGGCTCGGAGGTATTCGAGGTCCGTGCCTATCGGGATGGAGATCCGCTGCAGAGAGTGCATTGGAAGCTGACTGCAAAGACCGGAGAAATGCTGGTGCGGGAATTCAGCCTGCCAAAGCGGGAGGTGCTTTTGCTGCAGGTGGATCTGTATCATCCGCCTCAGGAAAAGTGGGATCATTGTAAATTGGAACGGCTGCTGGAGCAGACAGCGGATTTTTGCTGGAGGCTTTTGGCGGCAGAACAGGAATATGAGGTATTCTGGCAGGAGCAGGAGCAGCTGTGCAGAATGCAGATTTCCAGAGTCCAGGAGCTGTGGGTCTTTCTCAAACGGCTTTGTCTTACCGCCACAAAGGAAGAGCTGGAGCAGAATGGAAAGCAGAGCCAAAAGCAATCTGCCGGGAAAAATAAGTATCCGGCAGAGGATCTTTTGGAAAAGGGCAGAGGCAGCGGTGTAACAGAGCCGGTAGTCGGCGGGCAGCTCTGGAAAATAGATGCAGAAGGAACAGTCAGGCAGGTGAGAGGCAATGAAGAAAGGGCAGGAGCCGGGACAGCTGGATAAAGAAGCGGTAGGCAGGATTACCTGTCGGATTCTACAGGAAGAAGAACCCGGCGGTATGCTGGTCAAAAAGCTGTGGCGGCTGGCTGGTATGCTGATCTGTCTGTTCTGCCTCACCGGTGGTCTTTGCAGCGCATTTCTCAGTGGCTTTGGAATCCGATATTTGGTCCCTGTTTTTTGGATACTTCTGATTGTCTCGGTGCTGTTCTGGATCGGGTTTTCCAGACTGCCCCTGGAAGGGGTGTATCGGCTTCTTGCAATTTTGGGAACCCTGATCGGCGTAAGCCTTTTCCTGCTGCTGCTGCAAAAGGATGTGATCGCCGGGTATATGTCTGCTGTAAACGGGGTACGCACTCGGTTAAATGAGGCCTATGACGGTACCCTTGCCCTGTATCAGGCGTCAGCATCTGCGATGCAGATGACGGTATTTTTCGGGTTTATCCTGTTTTTGCTGGCGGGGCTGTTATCTGCCGGGATCTGTTATCGGACCAATCCGGCAGTGGTTCTGGCAGGAGAATTTCCGGTGCTGGCAGGAATCGGAATTGCCGGAGGGACACCCTCCTTTTTCAGCTTTTTCCTGATCCTGTTGGGAACCCTTGGAATGCTCAGTGCCGCCGCTGTCAGTCGGGCGGATCAAAGGGATCAGGACAGTGCTCGTCAAGCAAGGCAGATGACAGAGCAGATGAAAAGCAGTGTCAATGTCTGGCTGCTTTTGCAGGCTGTAGTGCTGTCGCTGTTGGCGTTTGTGCTGGTGCGGCCCCTGACCAATACCCTGCTCCAGGCACAGGAGGCAGGGATGAAGACGCAAAACGGTGTGCTGCAGGCAGTCTGGCAGCTGCTTCCGGCGGTTTCCGGAGGGAGGCTGAAGCTTTCCGTTGAGGGAGTCGGCGGAGGGGTATCAGATGGCACACTGACAGATCAGGATGGTTTTTATTTTGGAAAGGTACAGGCCCTGAAGGTTACGGTTTCGGAAAAACCCTCAGAGACCGTGTATTTAAAGGGCTTTATCGGCACGGATTACACCGGGACAGCCTTTGAGGAGGCAGACGGGGAGAGCTTTGTGCAGGCAGCATCCTTGTGGAAGCTGGATGGAAATGTATCCCTTGGGGTGGAAAATCTGCCCTTTCTGCGAACCTATTATGCGGAAAACGTGGTGTTTACCGGAGAGGGAGACGATGCAAAGCCGGAGCTTGCGGCGAATGCAGCCTCCTCTGCTGTGACCCTGCAGGTGGAGAATCTGGCGGCAAATCCGAATTATACCTATGTTCCCTATGGAGCATTTTTAAACGATTATTATCAGGTGCTGGGAGGCGACGGCGCACTGGCAGGTCAGAGCGTCCAGCAGGATATTTTTTCCTGTTATCCCAGAAAGCAGCTGGAGGAAACATTAGAGGACTGGAACGAAACAAAGCAGCAGGAAAGCACTTTGGATCAGGCGGAAAGCGCCTATGCCGCCTATGTGCAGGCACATTACAGCAGCCTGCCGGAAAATCTCAGTTATTTGCAGGAGAAATTTGACCTGGAGCTGGAAACAAAGGAAAGTGCAGATCCAAAGGAAGCAGAAAAAAACTGGGAAAAGATCAAAACCGCAGTGGTTTCTGAGCTGGCAGGAAATTATGAATTTGTCCGGGAACCGGAGGCTGTGCCCGAGGGGAAGGACTTTGTAGAATGGTTTTTAAAGGAATCCAAAGAAGGAAATTCCGTTCATTTTGCAGCGGCGGCCACCATGCTGCTGCGTGCCTGCGGTATGCCGGCACGATATGTGGTGGGCTATGCAGCGCCGGCAAGTCTCTTTAAAGGACAGGAGGACGGCAGCTATCAGGCAGTTTTGGAGGATGACAACGCCCATGCCTGGGCAGAGGTCTACCGGGAAGGAATCGGATGGACCGTAGTGGAGGCGACACCGGGCTTTGCAGCCCTGGTAACAGAAAGTGATGGAGCCTCGAGTCAGAAGGAAGCAGACAGTCCGGACACCCCGGAGGAAGCCTTTTATCAGGAGGACACGCCAGAGGCTGAGACCCCCGGAATCGGCAGCAGAATATTCCAAGTGGTGAAAAAAGCACTGGTGGCGGTGGCCTTGACGATAGCTGCCTGTGGGATCGCAGCAGTCATCCGGCGGCATATCCTCTGTAAACGACGGAGAAGAGGCAGAAAAGGAGAAACGCTGGGAGAGCAGATCCAAAGGATTTATCGAAGCTTTGCCGCTCTGCAGAAATTCAACAAAAAAAGTGTATGCAGCTGTCAGGAGGAGCGCTTTGCAAAGCAGCTTGGAAAGAAATATCCGGTATTTTCGGAGAAGACAGCGCAGAAGCTGGCAAATATCGTGCTGAAGGCATGTTATAGTGATCAGGGGCTGACAAAGAAAGAGTGTCAGTTTGTACTGGATTGTTATGAAAAGCTTGCAGGAGCTGTATCAAAGGAGCTGTCACCGGCAAAGCGTCTGGTGGGAAGCCTGATCTTTTGTTTTTGGTAAAGCGGAAGGGAGAAGTGCATGAAACGAAAAATTTTGGCAGTCCTTGCCATCCTTCTTGGTCTGGCAGGGCTGGGTGTCCTGTTATATCCCTCCGTCAGCAACTGGATTGAACAGGCAAAACAGCGCAGGCAGATCGCAGCCTATCAGGAAGCACAGGCGCAGATGGAGCAAAAAAGGCGGGCTGCCCTGCTGGCAGAAGCCGACCGGTATAATCAAAAGCTGGCAGAGCTTGGCATCAGCTTCGATATGCTGGGAGAGGCGGAAAAGGAGGCGCTTTTGATCGACGGAAAATCCTATGATGAGCTGCTTTTGGCAGAGGACAGCGGTGTGATGGGATATCTGGAAATTGAAAAAATAAAGCTGAAGCTTCCCATTTATCACGGAGTATCGGAGGAGGCGTTGGAATCTGGAGTTGGTCATCTGGAGGGAACCTCCCTGCCGGTTGGAGGCGAAACAACTCATGCGATTCTGTTTGGTCATCGGGGGCTTCCCTCGGCAAAGCTGTTTACCGATCTGGATCAGCTGGAGGTGGGAGATACCTTTCAGATCACGGTGCTGGATCGTGTGCTGGTCTATGAAGTGACCCAGACAGATGTGGTGCTTCCGGAGGAGTTAAACGGTTTGACAGCAGAGTCTGACAAGGATCAGGTCACACTGGTTACCTGTACGCCCTATGGAGTCAATTCCCATCGTCTTTTGATCCATGGGGAGCGGGTGCAGTAGATTGCGATAGATGGTTGGAGATTGTGATAGATAGAGAACAGGAAATTTCATTGTCGGTGGGGTGCAGGAGCGTATCCGGCAGGAGAAAGGTAGGCTGCAGCTGCAGCAGAAAGTGAGGAAGAAAATGAAAGGAAGAAAAATCCGGATCAGACAAGGGGTGAAGGGCTGGCTGCTTGCGCTGGCCATGGTATTGTCCCTTTGCAGCGGCTGGAAGCAGGACGTCTGTGCACAGCAGAGTCAGAGCAGCTCGTCCAATTTGATGCAGGACGTGGATACGGACAAAAAAGGCTCCATCGAAATCCTTTTTGACACCATGCGAGACGAGCCCGTTGCAAATGCAGAGTTTACCCTGTATCAGGTTGCAGCAATGGTGGATCGGGGAGGATATACGGTGCTGGAGCTGACAGGCGGCTTTGAGGGCTGCAGCGTGCAGCTGAAAAACCTGACGGCACAGCAGTCTAAGGATGCTTCGGCAGCGCTTTTGGAGTATCAGAGAGCAAATCACATTTCCGGGGATACGAAAAGAACAGATGCAAACGGAAAGATCAGCTGGACAGGGCTGCAGACCGGTCTGTATTTGCTGGTTCCGGGTCAGATGCAGAAATACAGAACCGATCCGTCTCTGGTTTCGATCCCGACGAATCTGAACGCCCAGTTGCTATATGACATGTCGGTGAATCCGAAGGCCGAAAGAATTCCGGATCCGGTGTATCCGCCGGAAGAATCCGAGGAACCCTCTACGCCGGAGGTGAAAAAGCCGCCGAAAAAGACAGAGACCATCGTTACACCGGGAATCACTTCGGAGCAGAAAACACCGGAGAAGCTGCCTCAGACAGGACAGCTGCGCTGGCCGATCCTGGCACTTTCCACAGTAGGAGCAGGATTGCTGTTTCTTGGATGGTGGATCGGTCGAAAAAAAAAAGACTGTTCCAAGGTTCTGATGGGGCTTGGGATCCTTCTGGCAGCAGGAGCAGTGGGGATCTCCGCGTATAATATCTGGGATAGCAGCCGTGCCGAAGCTGCGGTGGAGGCGTCTTTAGAGGCCTATGAAGAAGAGCTGACTGCTGTGGAGCAGGAGTCGGAGGCGCTTCCTGTGGATGAGAACAGCGGGATGGCCTTTGTGGAGGCAGACGGGCTTTGCTGGATTGGCGAGCTGGAAATTCCGTCCCTGCAGCTTACGCTGCCGGTGGCGGATCCCTGGAGCTATCCGTCCTTGAAAAAAGCACCCTGCCGCTATACCGGAAGTGCAGAGGAAAATTCCCTGATTATTGCCGCCCATAATTATAAACGGCATTTTGGCAATATCGGACTTTTGCCGGAGGGTGCAACGGTGAAGTTTACAGCGGTTTCGGGCGACGTATACGAATATGAGGTAGAAAAGGTAGAAACCTTAAATCCCTATGCAGTAGACGAGATGCTGTCCGGTGACTGGGATCTGACGTTGTTTACCTGTACCTATGGAGGAAGAAAGCGTGTGACGGTCCGGTGCAGCCTGGTTGGATGAACAGACAGAGAGATGGAGAAAAGAAGCATCCGCAGAAATCAGCGGCGACAGGCTGTCAGGGTCGCTGATTTCTGCGGATGCTTTTTGAATCAGAATGTTTTGAGGATTTCAGGGAAATACAATAGAATGCACCCCATGTGAGCATTCTATTGCCATGAATAATAGAATGCACGCCATGCGAACATTCTATTGGCATGAAAAAAAGAACCTCGATCTCTCAAGGTTCTTTCTGATAATCGGAGTGACAAGACTTGAACTTGCAGGGAGTTGTGTAAAACACCTGTATTTACTGGGATATATTTGAATCGTGTTGCATTTCGTGTTGCATGCTTTCGAAATAGCTGTTTGTTTTATTCGTCATCTGACTGCGCTTATCGTCTATGGTATGTCGATAGACATTTTTTAAGACTGCGTCGCTTCCCCAACCACCGCGCTCCATTATGTAAGCATCGGGAACTCCGATCGCGTGCATGATGGATGCGCAGTAATGACGGCAGTCATGGAAACGAAAGTGTGGCACACCAGCATGTTTCAGAACATGATTGAAGCGCTGGGTGATCATGTTTGGATTTAGGTCTGTTATCCTGCCAGGGGCTTTCGGTATTTTATCTATGATAAATTCAGGATAATCGATGAAGCGATCGCCAGCATATGACTTTGGCTGTTTAATTACATATTGTCTGTTTTCATCCATTACCATGCTGCGTTGTACATGGACGCGTGTTCCGGATATATCATCATATTCGAGGGCACATA
This sequence comes from Gallintestinimicrobium sp., assembly GCF_046968865.1. Classification (NCBI taxonomy): domain Bacteria; kingdom Bacillati; phylum Bacillota; class Clostridia; order Lachnospirales; family Lachnospiraceae; genus Gallintestinimicrobium; species Gallintestinimicrobium sp. The sequence continues at coordinate 45,196 of NZ_JBKVPW010000002.1, forward strand.
TTTCCCCGCGGCGCATCGGCCCGAATGCCGCAAGCAAGATTGGAATTTCCATTTTTGAGCCTGCGGCAGCGTTCATGACCTTTTTAATATCTTCGTCCGTCGGAACGTAAAGATTTGGTCTGCGTTTTTGCGGCAAGGTTGTGTTTAGGGCAAAATTAGGGCGGTACTTGCTTAGGACAGCAGTAATCAAAGCGTGATTATCCCGGACGCTTTTAGGGGCATGGTCTTTGCTGAAAGAATTGACATGTTGCTGAATCAGATCCTGCGTAATCTGTGAGATTCGGATATTGTTAATATCATCGTAATTTTTTATACAGCGGACGTATTCCCTGATTGAACCCGGGGATAATACGGGGCGGCGCTGGTCAATATACGCAGTCAGCGCTTCTTTGAAAGTCATATCTCCTTTAAAAGAAGATTGTTTTTCCACCATAAATTGAGCTGCCTTATATTCAGCTTCCTTTTTTGTTGGTGCGGTAAAAGACGTATAGTGTCGCTTCCCATTTGCGTCGGTATAATCATAGACTTGACATCTCCACGATCCAGACGGGAGTTTTTTTGCTGTTGCCATAGTTAATCCTCCTTTTTGGGTATAAAAAATACACCTATGCAGGTGCCGGAGGTTTGTGGTATAATTTCTTTTGTGTGAGAAGATTATACTGACCATCCGGTCTGCGTAGTTTTCTGAGAATGCCTCGGTGTTGGTAGCACCGGGGCTTTTTCTATCATTTTGTTGATGTTAACAAAATGTTCAAGTCCTTTCAATTATTCAGCAGATCAGCGATGCAGATCATCAGATCGGTATAAATTCCGGCGGAAACCGGCTGATCGAACAGATAGATCATCGGAGCTGCATCTTCTTCGTAATGGTACACGGTGGTACGTTGCTTTGCAGGATCGACGATCCAGTATTCCCGGACGCCTGCACCGGAATAGATCGTGTTTTTGATGGAGTAATCCATCCGGCGGCTGGACGGCGATACAATTTCCACGATCCAGTCCGGAGCACCGGTGCAGCCCCGATCTGTGAGCTTGTTGTGGTCACAGATAACGGAGATATCCGGTTCAACCCAGTCTTTATCGTCTGCATCCAGATTGACGGCAAATGGGGCGGGATAGACCTTGCAAGAGCCGCCGTGTTCCGCGATGTAAGAGCGGATTTTCCAGTGCAGGGCGGATAAAATTTCCTGGTGCATCCGATTGGGGGGAGCCATGTTGTAGAGCTGTCCATCGATCAGCTCTGCACGCTGACTGTCTGGTAAGTTCCAGTAGTCTTCAGATGTGTAGGTGTGTTGTTTCGGTAAAGGCATAAATGATCCTCCTTTCAAAGCCGCTATTTGTATAATAGTTGTTTTAGTTTCGCACGAAACGAAAAAAGAATAAACTTGCATTTCTCGAATATTCGGGAACTTAGTGATGTATTTGTTTGAAGAACATTAGCAGTTTCTTTTGAACTTGAATAATCTGTATCCAATTCAGGAAAATAGTGTCCTAAAATATTTGAGCAATCAATATACGTTGGACGACATGGAGCAATTGTTATTTCTTCAATCATAGATATAAAATCATGTTCAGATATAATTTTTGCAATTATGCATTGAGAATATGCGACTGATGCAATAACAGTGCTGTATTCTTCACGAAGCGAATACACTATCTCAGCAATCCAAGAAACTAAATGTGGTTTACCAGATGGTAATGAGTATCCATTTACATCGAAACAAATAGTTATTAAAAAATATTGCAGTGCATCGTGATTTTTTTCTTCAAAAAGTAATAATGCTATAGATAGATAATTATTGCGCAATGCAGGATAATTTTTTGAAAAAAAATATGTCAGTGTACGTTGATTTAAAATACCCCATATTACATCATTGGTAGATGGGATAAAAGTGGTAATACCATTTCGAAAAGAATTATATTCTACCTTAGTTATTTCGTATTTTGTTAATTTTTTTTGGAGATCTTCTTCGGAGGACAATATATTATCCTGTGCTCTGCGATCCCAATAAGCTTGCAAAAAGGTATGTCCGTATTCTGTAAGAACAAAATGTTTAGCACCAAAAAAATAAGAAAAACGTTCATTTATTCGATTAACTAATTCAGTTTTAGAGCCAGATGTTTTTAAAGATTCAGATTGCAGAAATTTTTTACATTCTTTTATGGTGGTTAGTTTCTCGTCTTCTGCGGGGGATGAGAAACGTATTAAGTGCTTTGATAAACAAAAGTCACAAAATGCTTTTCGATCAATACGAACAGAAAGTTCTCCAAAAAATTGGTCGTCAATATTACTTTTATTTAATCTATTTAGTGCTCGATATTCTATATCACTGAAAGCATCTAAAGAAAATGTTGATTGACAGTTATTTTCTAATGACATTCGCGCACATCCTTTGCCTTTTTATTTCATTCTTAGTTCAATCAGTTCTTTCGGATATCCGGTGCAAGTACAAAATTGGCTTTGCGTATATCCTGAATAGCTCTGAAGCATATCATCAGATATGAGTAAATAGGCAGCAAATTTATTTGCTTCCTGTTCTATTCCGGATGTTAACAGTAGTGTCTTATTTTTTATAAACGCACAGTTTTCTTTTCGATGTAAGAGGGCGTGCCCTAATTCATGTGCAGCAACTACTTCGAATAACGGGCTATCGACAGGGATGTTATCATTTATAAAAATCCAACGCTTTCGATTTATAAGTTTGTAGTTGCCTGCGATTTTACCGAGAGGTAGAATTACAATTCGAATATCTGCAGCCTGTGCAATTTTAACTGGGTCACGGCTGCCGGTTAAACGTTCATAATACCGGATTAGCCGAAAAATTTTGTGATCCATAGTTTCCAAACCGTATCACCTACTTTTTGTTCTTATTCGGATTATATTTCACTTTGTTTTCTTTTTTGGTTTCGCGCAATGCATATTCGATAGCGTTTTGTAGCAGGTTTATCGAAGCGTCGTCCATTTCTATTCCATTGTAATAAAGTGGTCCATTGTTACCTTTTTTGATTTCCGTCATGATTCTATTAAGGTCTTTAGCGATGTCCCTTTCGTCTTTTGGAGATAGTTCACTTCCAACTTTGCCAAGTAAAAAGTTCATATCTACATTAAATAAATCAGCGATCGCTTCAAGCGTTTCAAAATCAGGCTCTCTTTTCCCAAGTTCGTACATACCGACGGTTGATTTAGAGACCCCCAACTTATCAGCAAGTTCAGCCTGTGACATTTTTTCACGCACACGCAGATATTTGAGCATATCATTGAAATTTCCCATTTGAGTACCTCACTTTGCTTATCTATTTATAATATACACATAACGTGAACAAAAATCAATAAATAATTTACAAAACGTGATTGACAAACGATCACGAATCGTGTATATTACAAACAGATCACGAAACGTGATTGAAAGGAGATGATGATGTTGCAGATTGACACAAAGGCAATGGGCGAGAAGCTTATCAGATTAAGAGGGAAACGAACGCAGGAAGAGGTTTCGGAAGCTCTTGGAATTAGTAAATCTGCCTTGTCAATGTATGAGGCTGGAAAAAGGATTCCGCGTGACCCTGTGAAAATGAAATTAGCAAGGTACTATAAAAAGAGCGTTCCATTCATTTTTTTTAATGAAATAGATCACGAAAAGTGATCTAAAATTGATTCCAAAGGAGGGAACAGATGAAAGTAGTTACAGGAGTGGCGGTAACAATCTTGATGGTACATTTCATAAGAAAATATGTAGTGCCAGATATCAAGGAAGACCCTTTAAGAAATTTAGCAATTCCGGCAACCACAGCTCTTTTAACAAATTTGTTGCTATGGATGTTAGAAATGCTACGACAATAGGCGTCAAGTAACGATGGACGAATTGTTTATACCTGTAAATTCTGAATCGAACAGCCCTGTCGGTAAGAGAGTATGTTCCATTCGAAATAGGGCATCCTTCTTTATCCCGAGTGTTTTTATAATTTTGTGAAATGAGATCGTATTCTTTAAGTTTCCATAGTTGCAAAGAGAATACATCTCCTTTACGGGATTTATAAAACCTCAGCGAAAATAGTATCCATTTTTCACGCGGCGTAAGAAGAATATCCTCGAAAGGGACGCTTGATTGATTGAGCATATTATTTTCCTCCAAGTGTTCTGGGGCTCGACATAAGTATAAGCCTTGCTGCTACGGAAAGGCAAGATCGGATTGATTCCAAAGGAGGTGGAGAGAAGATGGGATATGCTTCAAAGAATGCCCAAAAGCACAATGATAGAATTTCTGACCAAGAAAAAGTTTATCACTGTGCTTATTGCAAGGGAGTTGTTCTGAAAACAGACCATTACTGTCAATATTGCGGAAAGAAATTAAGGAAACAGAGCTTTTTTGGCTGTTTCGCTCACTACATCAACGAGAAGTTGGCGAAGAGATTCACCAATAAAAGAGACGGCTTTTGAAACTCCTTTTCTATATTTGGCGACAGCAACGTAGTGGGAGTATCGGTTATCAATACAACCGAAATAACAAATGGAAAGAAAAGCGGGAGGTAACGTCATGCCAAAAACAAAAGCAATCGGTCTTTATGCGGACCGCAAAGAAGCCGTCCGGCGGGTTATCAACATCGGGTTGGCCCGCAGCGGGCTGACGGGAAGAGATCTTGACCGCCGGAACATAATCAATATAAATACCCTCACAAAAAGAAAGGCAGAGGGCGAAACAATCCGGCTGGGCGAAATATGGGCGCTGGATAAGGTGCTGCATTTTACAGATGATGAATTATTGCAGATGCTCGGGAGATGAGAAACTCATGGATGAACAGAGAAAGATCGACAAGCTTTATGAGCTGCTGGAAGAAAAAGAGCGGAAAAAGGATACCGAAGCGGCTTCGGCGCTGAGGTGGGCAATATTCGAGTTGGAGAACAGGAGGTGAAAGTAAAGATGGACAAGTCTGATGTGTGTCTGATGACCGGATCGGTGTTGATTACGGCAGCGCTGATTATGTGGGAGACGTTTGGCATGATGATCACGCCAACGGTACTGACAGTTGCTGCCGGCGGCTGCTTTGTGGCAACAGTGCTGTGCGCGGCACGCGAGGAAGAATTAAGAAGCCGGAAAAGAAAGCGGCGCTGAACCGACCAAAGTACCAGCGCCAAAGAAAAAATATTACGCCTTTAGTATAAGGCGGGAATGGAGAGAATGCAATGATTAAATCACATATGGGAAGTGTAAAAGTGGAAGGGAAAAGGTCGATGGTGCTGACTGACCTTGCTGTAGCTGTACAAGCAATAATGGAAGCGTTAGTGGAAAATGGAAGTAATGTGGAAAGTGCGAAAGAAGAGATTATGCATGCGGTAAAGGTGGGAATTCGACATGCGTCATCTGATTATGAAGAAAGCCCTGTGGAGAAGAAAATTCGGGAACTGGTAGAGGAGATTATAAAAAGCAGGGCAGAGGAAGATGTTGACAGAAAAAGAAGCTGAGGAAAAACTGCGAGGGATGGCGCAAGAGTTCCAGGACCTGATGAAGCAGCGGCAGTACGGCAAGGCGAAAGCGCGGTATGAAGTGGCACGCAGCGTTGCTGTGACAATGGAGCTGTCAGAGGATATCAAAGAGGAGCTGTTCGGAGTGCGTGGCGGAAAGGGAGAGATCTTGAGAAATGGAGCCTTTCCGGAAGAGTTGGTGCAGAAAGCGCTTTATGAAGCGTCAGTCAGAAATACATAAAAGAAATACATAAAAAAGAAGGACATGCGTTGGCGCGCATGTCCTAATCGTCCAGAGACGAAAATAACCTACTCAAAATATATCACTCTGTGACGAAAAAATCAAGAAAAAAGCGGGAAAATCCGCTTAAAAGCTTGGTAAAGGATATTAACGATAGGGGCACAGATGATATGGCGGTAGTGGAGAAACGGATCAAAGCTGGACGGACGGTGACAGTGTTGCAGGGGCAGCGCCGGACGGGGAGGAAAGGGCCGAGGGAGAAAAGAAAGAACGGGACGACACCGGCGCAGAAGGAAGGTAACCTCAGGCGGGCAACACAGATGCTGGGATGGCTGATGGCAGAAAATTTTAAAGATGGGGACCTACTGGTGACGCTGGATTATAAAAAAGAGAACCGGCCGGAAGGTTCTGACAGGATGCAGAAGGATTTCAAAAATTTCTACGACCGTTTAAAACGCCGCTTAAAAAAGCTGGGGATGCCGCCGCCGAAGTACATTCGCGTAATGGAAGTCGGCAAGAAGGGAGCGTGGCACCACCACCTGGTCATGCAGGAAACAGACCTAAAGCTTTTGCGGGAGTGCTGGCAGCAGGGCGGAATCCATGTAGACCCGCTCTACACCGATGGAAATTACCGGAAGATTGCGGAGTATTTTGTCAAATATGCAAAAAGGACGATGGAGACAGAAGAAAAGGAGACGAAAAAGCTCTGGTATCCGTCACAGGGATTAAAAAAGCCGACAATCGGGAAACCGAAGATGATCAAGAGCCGGGAGCTGGGGCAGATTAGAATCCCAAAAGGGTATTACTTAGACCGGGATAGTGTGCGCCGGGGCATCAGCGGCTATGACGGGCACGAGACCTTTTGCTATACGCTGGTCATGCTGCCCGGATACAGCCGGAAGCGGAAGAAAGGAGGGAAACACCATGGAAAGTAGCCCGCAGGTCAACCGGTACCCGCAGGTCAACCTGTACATAGAGACAACAGTACACGGTCCCAGGCAGCAGGGAGGCAGGTGGATGTACCTTCTGGAATTTGTTACCCGGCGGGGCGACCCTGTGACCCTATGGAAGGTTGGGGACTGGGAGGCGGAGAAGGAAAACGTGCTGATTATGCAGGCGTTGTCTGCGGCGTTGGACCGACTGCGGCTGCCTTGTGTGATTAATGCCCATGCGGGCAGCAGCCAGATACGGAGCACCATTGAAAACGGATGGCTGGAGGAGTGGCAGGAGCGGGGCTGGAAGACGGCAAAAGGGCAGGATATAAAGCACAAGGATTTATGGCAGGAGATTGTGCTGAAAATGGCTCCGCATTTGGTCTTTATGCGGGCTGGCGGGCACTCATACCAGCTCTGGATGCAGGAGAAACTGAAAAAAATGGTTGAAACACCTCAAGAAACCCGTTGATGATGACGACCATGCAATATATATCACGGAATACACAGCGGGGCAGACTGCCCCGCAAGGAGGGATCGGAATGTTGTTTGAAAAATTCGGAGAATTTGACTCTGCGGAAGAATTGAACCGTGCCGCCGCCGCACAACTGGCGGAAGGAGATATCGATGCAATCTATGGCATCGCAGAAGAAAACGGAATTGACCGGGAGGATGCAGAGGACTACATAGACGGCGCAGCGCCGGAGCTGTGCACACCCATCATGGCAGCGCTTGGAAAATTAAAGGTAGAAGCAGCAGAGCTGGAGCCGCAGGAGATCATGGAGGACTGGCTGACCTATATCCGTATCCAGTGCGCGGAGCACCCGGAGACGGCGGAAGCAGTGCGAAAGAAAGAGAAGAGCCTAAAGGGGTGTATCGCTGCGCTGCTGAAATGGTCGTTTGGAAACCAGCACCCGGTGGATAAGGAGATTTTAAAGGCAGCAGGTGTCACTGCCGGCCGTTGCACACTCGGAATTCCCGGAATGGCGACGGCACGCCGGATCATCACAGAATATTATCTGGGAAAGTAGGCGGACAGCATGAAAAGAAAAGCGATTGAGAAAATCCCGTATCTGACACTGCCGAAAGTAGTTCGAAAGCGCACCGCAAAGTATGTTGGCGTAACGGCACTGCAAGAGATCGCAGGGGAGCAGCACCTGCTTCTGGAGGTATACAGGAATCGCGGGGATGCAAAAGAAATCCCGCTGGTTCGGATCGTGCTGACGAAAAAGGACTTTGGAAACTATTTTCCGGAAGCCGATGAGTGGACGAAGCAAAAAATTGAGGTGGACCACTATTATGACAGAAGGCTGATTTGGAATGAGCCGGAAGACCGGAAGGATTTTTACAAGACGGCTGTAGCAAAGAATACCCTTCTGGACGAAGCAGATCTGGGAAGGATCAGGAAATTTTGTACAGAACCCATCTGGCCGAAAGATAGGTGGTGGGAATACATCTATACACATGAAAACAATATCGTACTGACAAAACGGCGAGAAGCCGAGAACAGGAAGTATGAGCGCAGACAGCGGGCATTGAAAGATCGGGCGGAGCACACAGGACCGCTCCCGGAGCAGTTGATTCTGGATCGGGCAGAACGGTTGTATTTCCGCGAAAGACATTATTTGTACTACAAAAAGCGTGGATGCCGCGCCCAGATCGCATGCAGTAAATGCGGGGGTGTCGCGGACATCCGATGGAAAAGCGGGATCTCCTACGAATCCCAGTTTGAGCATCTGGAAGAAGAACCAAGGCAAGGAGATTTCGGAACGTGTCCGATGTGCGGGACACGCGGGGAGTACAAGTGCCAGGGAAAGGTCCACGGAGAGCAGGAAAGAAAAATTCATCTGTTCCTCGGACAGAAATACAAAGAGGTTGGAATGGTATTGAGATACATTCAGGTGTCTAAAGTCTGGCGGCTGGGGCTGATCGCCGGGGAAAAGGGATTGGAAATGCACAACGCGAGCGAAGAGCTCTCCAGAGTGGAAATTGCAAGGACCTATTTTTATCCGGGAGAAAAAATTCAGACGGATTATCACAAGCACAGTTATGTCGATGGAAAGGACTTCTGGGATGACTGCAACCTGTATGGAAATGTGAATATAAACATTGAAGCCGCGCCGGTTATGGCAGAGACATACGGGCAGCTGCAGGGGACGATCTTCCAGTACAGTGCGATCCGGGAATATGCTTCCCAGGTCAGCGAGTTTAACCCGGCAGATTATTTTAGACGGTACATACAGACGCCGCAGCTGGAAATGCTGGTCAAAATGGGACTGACGGAAGTAGTAAAAAAGCTGATTCGCTGTGAATACGGCATTGTGAATAATGAGTCTGCAAAGCGGCTGGATCAGTTTCTCGGAATCCGGAAAGAGCATATCAGGCTTTTGATCAGAAAACACGGAGATATCCCGACACTGGAAACGCTGCAGTTGGAAAAACGGATGAACGCAGCGTGGACGGAGGAAGAGATAGAACAGCTGACAGAAACACAGCTGGGGCGTGGACAGCTGGAAATCGCATTGAATTATATGAGTCTCCGGCAGCTGTTGAACCGGGTGCAGAAATATTCCGGGTGCGTTTACGGGACAGGCCTCAGCTGCGCTGTGAACATGCTTCGAAATACAGCAACAACGTATGTTGACTACCTGACCATGAGGCAGGCACTGGGATATGACATGACAAACACCGTTTATCTGCAACCCAGGAATCTAGAGGAAGCGCATACGGCAATGATTACAGAACAGAACCAGAAAGAAGTGGATAAGCGGATGACGGAGGTTGCGATCCGGTTCCCGAATATCCGGATCAATTACAGGAAGCTAAGAAGACAGTATTTCTGGGATGACGAAGCGTTCCTGATCCGCCCCGCCAGGTCGGCGGAAGAGATCGTGACAGAAGGCAGGCTGCTGCATCATTGCGTGGGCGGGGACAATTATCTCCGAAAGCACAATGAGGGCGAGAGCTATATTTTATTCCTGCGGCAGCAGGAAGCACCGGAAATCCCATATATCACAGTGGAGATCGATGCAAAACAGCATCGGATCCGGCAGTGGTACGGCGCACATGACAGAAAGCCAGATGAGCAGCGGATGCAAAAATGGCTGAATGACTATATAGACCGGTTAAAAAGTGGAACATTGGGAGAAGAGAAAGTAGAACTTCAGGAGGCAGTATGATGGAGATTTTGAATTATAAAAAAACGGAAATCCAGAACAGTTATGTGGATTTTAAGGCATCAATGGATGCAGTAGTGGAGCGGGTTGAGGAAGGCTTTGTACAGATCGGCTATTACTTAAAGATTGCACGGGACACACAGGTGCTGCAGGAGTCAGGCTACAAGAGTGTAACGGATTTTGCCGCCGCAGAATATGGTCTGGACAAGTCGGCGGTATCCCGATTTATTGCGATCAATGACAGATTCGCAGAAGACGGCTATTCAGACCGACTGAAAGACCAGTACCGGGGAATGGGGCGCGCGAAGTTATCCGTTATGCTACTGCTCCCGGAAGAAATCACAGAAGAGTTGACGCCGGATTACAGCAAGTCGGATATCCAGAAGATCAAGGACGAAGTGGAAGAGGAAAAGAAAGTCACGGACCTTGAAGTGATGATGGAGCAGCAGGACTTTGACACAGAGCTTTTGGACAACAGCCTGAAAAGGGCGATGTACCAGCTGGGGCATGACATTCCAGAGCTGCACCGGAAGATATGGAATGTGTGGCAGATATGGAATGGGTGGCAGCAGGAGAAGTGGCCGGAGCTTCCGCGGGAGATCATGGACATTCTGGCACCTGCGGGCGAAGGAATGCACAGCGTCAGGGTGGCTGGGATCGGACGCCTGATGATTACCCTGCACGGCGCAGATCAGGACATTGCGCTGATCAATGTCCGGTCCGGGGAAAAAGAAAAATATTCCTGGGATGACATGATGGAAGCAATAGGCCTCCTGATGGAGGGAGACACGCCGGAAGAAAGCTGGGCAAAGACTTACGGCAAAAACAGCTCAGTTGCACCGGTGCAACTCGATCCGAAGTCAAAAGTAACGAAAGCGGCAGAACCGAAACCGGGAAGCCAGGGCGCGGAAAAGAATATTCCGGAAAACGAAGAGCGGGAAGAGATGAGGCAGGAAGAGGCAGAGCAGGCAGCAGGTGTTCCGGAAGAGATCGGACCGGAGCTGTTGCCACACGGAACGTCCAAAGGAGACGGGATTTCGTGGAAGGAACCGGAGAAAAAGGAACCTCGCCCCATAGAACTGCCGCCGGAGGACGCAGTCTATACCTATCCGATGGGAACGAACGTGATGACGGACATCCGGAAAGGGCAGCGTTTTTTAATCCTCCGCATTCATGACCCGTACCGGGTCGGGAATACAGTGCGACTGCAGCATCAGAAGGATGGGGAGCAGACCGGCGCAGAGATAGATATCAGGATAACGCACCTGATAAACGACCACGGTGGGCTGGTGCCAGGATATGTGGCGCTGCAGTTTGAGATCCTTCCCGCGCCGCCGGAAGAGATACCGGGACAGATGAGCATCGACCAGATGGGAAAAGAAACAGAAGAGGACAGAAAGGATGAAGAAGAGAGTGAAAAAGAAGCTGACGCGGCAGCTGGAATTTACAGCGAAAGACCGGAAAGCGATACATAAGCGTGATAATGAAACCTGCGTCTTCTGCGCGGCCGGATATGAGCCGCCGGAAGACCCGGCCTACTGCCGGACGGCACTGCAGATCATGCATATCGTCCCGCGTTCTCAGCTGGGGATGGGAGTGGAGCAGAATGGAGTGCTTGGGTGCGTCTGGCACCATCAGATGCTCGATAACGGGAATCTTGATAACCGGAAGGAAATGATAAGGATGCTTGAAAAGCGGATGCGGCGGATGTATCCCGGATGGACGCGGGAAAAGGTCACATATCGGAAAGACAGCGTAAATGAAAAAAAGCATTTGTCTGCAGATTGGGGTGATGCCGGGAAAGAGATTGAAAAAGTACAGCCAGGCAGCAGGACGGTACCGCCGGAAGGATTTGTGTTTTGGGAAACAAAGGAGGAAGCACAGGATGTTACCAGTAAAAAAATTGAAACCGGGAGATAAGATTATGATTCGAGAAGCATGGGCACAGAAGGATGAAAACCAAAAGACTGCGCCGCAACGCCGGGCAACAGTGATCAAACAATACCCGCACCATGTTCTCGTCGAGAACGCGAAGGGAACCAGATGTTGCATCACAAATGCGGAGATTTATGGGACGGAGAAGAGAAAAGGAGTACAGGAGGCAGCAGGGATGCGCGATAGCAGCGGGAAAGAAGTGGACGTAAAAGAAAGTAAGCGGCGCTTCCCTGCACTGGAATTTGGAAAGGAGCGGAGGAGATGAGGGGGACAGCATGTGCATATAAGATCTATAAGAGAGGGCGGTATATGGGAATATACCGGGCATCAGAAATTGAAACGCTCATAGGGCTGCCGAAAGCAAGGGTGAACCGCTATGCGCGGGAGCGGATGAAATGGCAGGGAATGTACCAGGTCGTGCTGGCAGGGGAGGCGAAACGCACATGAATCTGAAAGATGTGTTGGTCGTGATTCTGGCAGCAATCGTGACAGGAGCTTTACTTTGGACTTTATGCGGCAAAGCGGCGTGGTTTATCGGACACGATGATGGACAGGCGTATGAGAGGTACATGGAATCAATGATGGAAAACGGGATGTACCCGGATATCTACGGGTACGGATGGGGGCGATAATGAAAACATGGAAAGTGATACTGATTGTCACAGTTATGATGATATTGTATTTTATGCTTCTGTTCTGGTCAATCGCGAACTATGGGCTGGACGGCGGTGGGAACATGATGTTTATGAGATAGGAGATCTTGGAAAAAGATGGAACAAAAGAAAATGAGCAAGGCATATGCTGTAGATTTCGACGGGACGCTGTGTGAAAACAGGTGGCCGGAAATCGGGGAACCGAATCAGGAGCTGATCGGTTATCTGGTCGGACGCAGGCAGCAGGGAGATAAAGTAATCCTGTGGACCTGCCGGAGCGGGGAGCCGCTTCAGAAGGCAGTAGAGTGGTGTCAGGGACATGGTTTGAAATTTGACGCCGTGAATGAAAATCTTCCGGAAAGAATTGAATTTTTCGGAGGGGACTGCCGGAAGGTGGGAGCAGATGTCTATATAGATGATAGAGCGTGGAATCCGATAACAGGTGGAGATATATCAAACATGGCAGCAGGCGAACGAGGAACCTGTGAAGGATTGGAGACAACGGAGGAACTTGCAGGGTGGAAAAAACAAATGATGAGGACATTTATGGGAGGCGGAAGCTTATGAAAAAGATAAGAGCAATAGCGGTTGCGATGGCAATGACAGTATTTTTAAGCGGGTGCTACGATTATGGAAGGGACATTACCATAATTTGTCCGGTAATAAATTATATGGCTGTGGACGGTGGAGCGATTGTTATATACGAGATGGACGGGGAACGCAGGGAGAAAAAATTTTTAGAAAAAGATGTTTACGCCTGCGATGAATCCAGCCGGATCATTGCGGTAGGGAAGGTGTACGAGGATGGATCGAGGTCGTTGAGGTTGTACCTGTACCTTAGCGAGGAGGATTATGTGCAGTACACGAAAGATAGGTTTGATTTGGATTAAATGAGTATTTAGGCGAATAAGCCGGAAAGAGCAGAATGGAAAGAAAACCTGATATTTAAGTAAGCAAATGGATGAGAAAGAAGGTGGCACCGATGGATAAAAACATCCTAAACGACTACATAGATGCATGTGCGCTGGTCCAGGAGACAGAACGGGACATCCGGGCATTAAAGAAAAAGCGCAAGACAATCATCCAGACGAATGTAAGCGGGAGCAATCCGGATTTCCCGTACCAGCCGCAGCATTTCAAGATCGAAGGGACGACATTTACCTATGCAGACGACAGTGCGCTTCGGTGGGACGAAGGCTTGCTGGAGCGCCGGAAAGCGAACGCAGAGAAGATTAAGCTGAACGTGGAAGAGTGGATGCTGACGATCCCGGCGCGGATGCAGCGGATCATCCGATGGAAATTCCTCGAAGAGCTGACATGGGAGGAGGTGGCTGTGAAGATGGGGCGGAAGGCAACGGGGGATAGTGTGAGATTGGAATTTCAGAGATTTATGGCAGAAAAATAAAAGTTTGTTCACTTTGTTCGCATTGTTCGGTTTTAAAATGTTATAGTATAAACTGACAGTAGTGGATAAGCCACTACTTCCCCCACATACATCTTTGAGAAGCACTTGACTGTAGAAATGCGGTTGGGTGCTTTTTATGATACCATATTTGGTAATATAGATTTTTGCCGGTTTATGGTGTATGATGAAGAAAAATGTATTGTGTGGGAGGGATTAAAAGTGGATTTTTTAAAAAATATAAACTTGTTCTTCGATAAGTATGGGGTGACAATAGAGGGAATCGATGCCCTGATCGGCATAATTACTGTTGCGGGAGCCGCAATATTTGGATTTGTTAGAAGAAAAAAGAACAGAAAAAGAGAAGAAAAAGCTAAAATTATTATCAAAAATTCAGAACTTGAAAATTCCCAAGTAGCAGAAACGATTAATAATTACGGATTATCACATTCTGAGGTAAAAGAAGTGGCAAGAGACGTTGTTACTCAAGAGACTCTAAATAAGCCTAATGTATATATTCAGAAAGAAGAGCCTGTAGATGCGAAACTGGGAGATATTTGGTATAAAATAGAGGAATAAACATATAGTTCACTGATTTATTAACAAGTATGTTGAAGGAGCAGGATTAATCCCTGCTTCTTTTCTTTTCCAAAAAAAACAACAACGGACCCTTAGCTCAGCAGGTCAGATCATCCGGCTCATAACCGGTCGGTCGCAGGTTCGATTCCTGCATGGTCCACTGGCCAACGTGCCAACATTGGTTTCTCCTTGATCCTCCTAGCGGAATGCTGTTAAGGGCTGTCAAAAGTCCGGAAGGATTTTATTTGTAAATGAATTGAGAGGTGGTGAGGTGAAAAGTGAGAAAGTAAGAGAACAGGCTTTTCGGGATTATCAGGAAGGAATGAAGTATAAGGAGATCGCTGAAAAGTATGGGGTAAGTCTTTCGACGGTCAAGTCCTGGGCGTCGAGATACTGGAAAAAAGGTTGCAACCTTGAAGAAAAAAAGTTGCAACCAAAAGGGAAAAAGGTTGCAACCAAAGAAAAGAGTAAAAGAGCCGTTGCGGAAGATGTTGGTCAAGTATTGGAAAATGCTGATTTAACAGATAAACAAAGGCTTTTCTGCTTATATTATGTTCGGTGCTTCAACGCTACAAAAGCATATAAGAAAGCATATGGCAGCAGCTATGATGTCGCAAATTCGGAAGGATACCGTCTCCTTGTAAATCCTTGTATCCGGGATGAGATTATGAAGCTGAAACAGAACCGTCTGAACCGCGAGCTTTTGGATGAGCATGATATTTTTCAGAAGTATATGGATATTGCATTTGCGGATATGACGGATTATGTTTCGTTTGGGCGTGAAACCGTTCCAGTAATGGGGGCGTTTGGGCCGATCACGGTGACGGATGAAAAGACGGGAGAAAAAATTCCGCTGACAAAAGAAATAAACGTGGTAAAATTCAGGGAATCAACGGATGTGGATGGGACGCTTATTGCCGAAGTCAAGCAAGGGAAAGATGGTGCAAGTGTGAAACTGATGGACCGGATGAAGGCAA
Source organism: Gallintestinimicrobium sp. (assembly GCF_046968865.1). Taxonomy (NCBI): domain Bacteria; kingdom Bacillati; phylum Bacillota; class Clostridia; order Lachnospirales; family Lachnospiraceae; genus Gallintestinimicrobium; species Gallintestinimicrobium sp. The sequence goes on from NZ_JBKVPW010000002.1 coordinate 60,552, forward strand.
TGAATTGGCTGACGGATCATATGGATCTGGCAACGGAAGAGCAGCGCGCCCGGATCGCTGTCCTGAAAGCGAAGACAAATGTCGCAGAAGATGAGGATGCGGCAGCAGACGATGGTTTCCTTGCGGCACTGAATGGAACCGCAGGGGAGGACTGGTCGGATGAGGCAGATTAAGCGTTTTTTCCAATTCAAGCCGTTTTCGCAAAAGCAGCGAAAAATCCTGAATTGGTGGTGCCCGGATTCCCCGGTAAAGGGTTATGACGGGATCATTGCAGATGGCGCAATCAGATCCGGCAAGACAGTGAGCATGTCGCTGTCCTTTGCGATCTGGGCAATGGATACGTTTAACGGACAGAATTTTGCCATGTGTGGCAAGACGATCGGTTCATTCAGACGAAACGTTCTGTTTTGGTTGAAGCTGATGCTGAAAAGCCGCGGGTATCAGGTCTCAGATCACAGGGCGGATAACCTGGTGATTATCAGACGCGGGGCTGTGGAGAACTATTTTTATATTTTCGGCGGCAAGGATGAACGATCACAAGACCTGATTCAGGGCATTACGCTGGCGGGTGTTTTTTTTGATGAAGTGGCGTTAATGCCGGAAAGCTTTGTAAATCAGGCAACCGGACGCTGCTCTGTACAAGGGTCAAAATACTGGTTTAACTGTAACCCAGACGGTCCGTATCACTGGTTTAAAATAAACTGGATCAATAAATCGACCGGATACCTCGGAAAAGAGAAGACAGCGAAGGTCAGGGCGGAAGCCGCAGCAAAAGGGCTGGAAGCAGGGCTAAAAAATATCTTGTATGTCCACTTTACGATGGACGACAATTTGAGCCTGTCAGAAGAGATCAAAGCCAGGTACCGCAGTATGTACACCGGCGTGTTTTTCAAACGCTACATTTTAGGCTTGTGGGCAATGGCGGAAGGAATTATCTATGACATGTTTGACGCTGATAAGCATGTACAGAAGATAACAGATTTCTTCCGGTGTCTGAAAGACGGCGGGCGATATGTAAGCTGCGACTATGGTACGCAAAACGCAACTGTTTTTTTACTATGGAACAAGGGCAACAACGGGAAATGGTACTGCGTTCGGGAATATTATTATTCCGGGCGTGCGAAAGGGAAACAGAAAACAGATGGAGAATATGCAGATGATTTTGAAAAGTGGCTGGATGGCGTCCCGATCAGAGCAGTGATTGTAGACCCGGCAGCCGCTTCTTTTATCGCGGAACTGAGGAAACGTGGATATCGTGTCCTGAAAGCAGACAACGATGTGGAGGATGGCATACGAGAGGTTGCCTCCATGCTTAACATGGGCTTGCTGGTATTTTGCGATACCTGCATCAATACGATCATGGAATTTGGATCCTACATCTGGGATGAAAAAGCAGCACAGCAGGGCGAGGACAGACCGGTAAAAGAAAATGACCACGCGATGGACGCAGTAAGATATTTTGTGTATACAATTCTGAGTAAGCGGACAGGGCGTGTGAAAAATAAAGCAAAATACGGCTTTGATTAAAGCGAGGTGATATGGATGTATAAGTTTACAATGCCCGCGGACAAGTGGGACGAAACAGCACCAGACAAGCAGGCAATCCGGCTGCTGATTATGAAGCATCAGAAGTTTAGAGAGAAGCTTGCAAAAAAGAAAAAGTATTATGAAGGCGAGCATAAGATACTGGATGAAGCGGAGCGCAAAAATAAGCTGGTGTGTAACCATGCAAAGGACATTGCTGACACGGCATCCAGTTATTTTATTGGGAATCCGGTATCCTACAAAAGCAGCGCAGACATTGCTGCATTGACGGAGCCGTTGGAACTTGCCGGGGCAGACGAGGCGGACGGGGATAATGGTCTGGATTTGTCTATTTACGGGCTCGCTTTTGAGTATATTTACGCAAAAGAGGGCGAAACCGATCTGATTATCAAGAATCTGTCCCCGGAAAATACCTTTATGGTATACGACGACAGCATCGAAGAAAACGAGCTGTTTGCTGTGTACTATTCCATTCGCAAGGACGACGGGCACGATACAAAAATTATATACGTCGCCACCGTCGTTACGAAGAATTTCCGGTATGTGCTGGACATCGAGGATATCGAGGGACCACAGGCACTGCTGGAAGAGCCAGAACCACACTACATGGATGAAGTGCCGATTGTTGCATATCAGAACAACAAGCTTGGTATTGGGGACTATGAGCTGCAGATCCCGCTTATCGACGCGTACAACGCTCTGATGTCCGACCGTGTGACGGATAAAGAGCAGTTTGTAGATGCGATCCTTGCCCTATATGGCTTTATGCTGGGGGACGAAGCGGGAAAAGATGCAGACGGTAGGACAGCGCCGCAGCGGTTAAAAGAAGATAGGCTGCTGGAAATGCCTGCAGATGCGAGGGCGGAATACATCACGCGGACGTTTGATGAATCCGGTGTTGAGATCCTGAAAAAGGCAATCGAGCAGGACATCCACAAATTTTCCCATATTCCGTGCATGTCCGATGAATCGTTTGGCGGCAATGTGTCGGGAGTAGCGATGGAGTTTAAACTCCTTGGAATGGAAAACATTACGAAGATTAAAACGAGGTATTACCGCAAGGGGCTGCGCAAGCGGCTCCGTATTTTTGCCAATTTTCTCTCTAAAAAGGGGATTGCGGTAGATATTACAGGTATTACGCCGACCTTTACCCGCGCGATGCCGAAAAATCTGCTGGAAATTAGTCAGATCGTAAGTAACCTGTGGGGGAAGGTAAGCCGGAAAACGTTGCTGTCTCAGGTTCCTTTTGTGGATGATGTGGACGAAGAGCTGAAAGCTGTGGAAAAAGAAGAGCAGGAGAATCTGGAAAAGCAGCAAGCCATGTTTGGACTGGGCAGCAATACGCCGCCGGGCACACCGCCAAAGGATGATGTAGATGAGTGATTACTGGGAACGTCGGAAAGCGCAGCAGATGTTTGAGTATATGGCTGGAACGGAAGAGCGGGCGGGTAGTATCGCAAAGCTGTATCTGCAGGCATCCCGGTATTTTGCCGGAAAGATGGATACAATCTTTGAACGATACCGGAAGCAGAACGGGCTGAGCGAAGTGGATGCAAGGCGGCTGCTGAACCAGATCAGAACGCCGGGAGATATCGACGAATTAAAACAGCTGTTGCGGCAGGCGACGGAGGACGGGAACAGCGAAAAGCGCAAACAGCTCCTTGGAGAGCTGGAAGCTCCGGCATACCGGGCAAGACTGGAACGGCTGCAGCGGATGTATGGCAATCTGGATAAGGTTATGCAGAGCATTTATAAGCAGGAGCAGATCGAGCACGAAGCATGGTATTTAGAGCTGGCAGCAGACGCATATTATCATTCTGTGTTCGATCTGCAGGGGCAGACCGGTCTTGCCTATTCCTTTGGGTATATCTCCCCGAAGATGATAGAGCGTGTTATTAACAGCCGGTGGAACGGTGCAAACTACTCCGAACGCATATGGGGCAACACCCAGAAGCTTGCTGACGACCTGAAACAGGAATTACTGTTAAGCCTGGTAACGGGAAGGACAGACCGGGAAGCGGCAGAGGTATTTGCGCAGCGCTTTGCTGTGGGCGCAAGCTATGCAAGACGACTGATCCGGACAGAATCCTGTTATCTATGTACCCAGATGGACATGTTAAGCTATGAGGACTCCGAAATTGAGTATTATCGGTATCTGGCAACGCTGGATTTACGGACATCAAAAATTTGCCGGGAGCTGGACGGCAAAGTATTCAGGGTTGCGGATCAGCAGACAGGCGTAAACGCTCCGCCGATGCATCCGTGGTGCAGGTCAACTACTACAGCGGCACTGAGCGACGAAGATTTAGCCCGGCTTACCCGCAGGGCAATCGATCCGGTGACCGGAAAAGAAATCCATGTGCCTGCCGGCATGACATACGATCAATGGTATCAGACCTATGTAGTCGGAAATCCGGAAGCGGAGCTGAATGAAAAGAAGATCAGAAACCGATATTCTGACCGGAAGCAGCTCGAACGGTATCGGGCAATCATCGGCGACGACATACCGAAAAATCTGGATGATTTCCAGAATTTGAAGTATAATGAACCTGAGAAATGGAAAGAGCTTAAATCCTTAAAGGCGTACCTGAAAAAACATCCGGGGAACACCCGGCAGGATTACGATGTCCAAACAGCGCTGAAAGAAGCCGGAATAAAAGGAGTTGCAAAAGTAAACCCTGAAAAGCTCGATGTTTCTGGATATACCTATGATGCGGATCACATTAATACAGAGCGTTCCCACATGGTCAGCCGTGAAGAGGCGGAACGATTTATAAGGGAATCTGATGTGTCGCTTACCCGATGGAATGGCAGGTTTGTAAATTATTACAGCAAAGACGGGGCAACGTATGTGGATGTAGAAAACAAGAGCATCAGGACATCTTTTTCAAGTAGAGAATTTGATGGAAATACTTTAAAAATCAGGGAGGTTGTAGAAAAGTATGCAGGAAAGAACGATTGTGTGCCCAATCCTGAAAAAGCAGATTGATGATACGATCTGCTACGATATCCATATGAATGTCGAGGGGCTGCTTCCTGACTGGGGAGTACCAAAGGAAGTTGTATGTATACCGGACTACAAGCGGATTTGTATGGAATGCAAAAATCATAAGGAGTAAATACCACCAGTCAAAAGACCGGTGGTATTTTTATACCCATTTTTAAGAAAGAGAGGAAGAGCAACATGGAAAATGAAGAATTTTTAAGACTGTGTAAAGCAAAGGTAGCTGAGTACACCAATGCACATATGGATAAGACAGATCGGCAACAGATACATGTAAATGACGTTTATTTAGTGTGGAGTTGCAAGGCATTACAGAACAACAAAGCACTGCTTAGCACTACAGTTCCGGATGGCATGTACTACGAACTGACATACAACGGCGATAAAAAGGAACTATATTTGGATGCTTATAAGAAATTTGAAAATCAGTGTTTTAAAATGTAGGAGGAGAAGAACATGAAGGCAATGTTATCACAGCCAATGGCTGGAAAGACTGACGCAGAAATTATTGCAACCAGAGAAAAAGCAATCAATGCATTAAAAGAAAAGGGATATGAAATTGTAAATACCCTTTTTACAGATGAATGGTATAGCAAAGAAAAAATGGAAGAACGCGGAGTCGTGCAGATTCCTTTATGCTTTCTTGCAAAATCCTTGGAGAATATGAGCTTGTGCCATGCTGCATATTTCTGTAAAGGATGGGAAAATGCCAGAGGATGCAGATTAGAGCATGATGCAGCAGTAGCCTATGGATTAGATGTCATTTACGAAGAATAATTGCGCCAGCGCAACGGAGGGAGGTGAGAGCGGTGAAAGTGAAATGTATCAAACGTTACAGCGACATCAGGCTGAAAGAGATCATTGAAGTCGGAACTGTTCTGGAAGTAGATAAAGAAAGAGCAGAGCATCTGATCCATGACGGCGTTGCTGAGGCGGTAAAGGAAACTGAGAAGGCAGCAGGCAGGGGAAAGGAATAGGTGATCCAAACATCTCCCTCTGGGACGCAGGGTGAAGCGTCTTATTTTTGCGTCTTTTTCTGCCAGACGTTAAAGAAGCAGATTCCATAAACTGAATGGCCCGGGCGTGAATACGAATAGGCTGGGCAGAAAGGAAAAGACATGAAAAACAGATTTGCAAAAGCAGTATGCAAATACCCACTGAATATCCAGTTTTTTGCGGAGGGAGACGGTGCTGGTGCCGGAGACGGAAACGGCGGTGGTTCCGGAAGCGGATCGGATGGAAGTGGCACAGGCGATGGAGGAAGCGGGAGCAATGGGCAGAGCTTTGACGATTTCCTGAAAAATGGAAATCAGGCAGAGTTTGACCGCAGAGTGAATAAGGCGGTTGAAACAGCAGTCGGAAAAGCCCGTGAGAAATGGGAACTGCTGACGAACGATAAGCTGTCCGAAGCAGAAAAGCTCTCCAAAATGACAAAAGAGGAAAAAGCACAGTATCTGGCACAGAAGCACGAAAAGGAGCTTGCAGACCGGGAAGCAAGCATTACCAAACGGGAGCTTATGGCAGAAGCAAAAAATACCCTTACCGAGAAAAAGCTGCCACTTGGTCTGGCGGAAATTTTGAACTATACGGATGCGGAAAGCTGTAAATCCTCTATGGCAGCGGTCGAAAAAGCGTTTCAGGAAGCCGTGGAAGCTGCGGTAGAAGAAAAGCTGAAAGGCGGGAAACCGCCGAAAAAGGCAGGTGATCAGGGCGATGATCTGGCTGCGCAGGTTGAAAAAATTATGATGGGGTACTAACCCGGAAAGGAAAGGGAAATAAAGAATGGCAATTAACACATTAGCGACTGCAACACTGTTCCAGAAGACTCTGGATAAAGCTGCAGTGAGAGAAGCTGTAACCGGATGGATGGACGGAAACGCAGGACAGGTTAAGTACAGCGGCGGCGCGGAGATCAAGATTCCGAAGATGTCTGTGCAGGGGCTTGCGGATTACGACAGAGACAACGGCTACCAGCAGGGCGGCGTTACTCTGGAATACGAAACCAGGAAAATGACGCAGGACAGAGGAAGAATGTTCCAGCTTGACCCGATGGATGTCGACGAAAACAATTTTGTGACCACTGCAGCCGCAGTTATGGGGGAATTTCAGAGAACTTTTGTAATTCCGGAAATCGACGCATATCGTATTTCTAAAATTGCAACAGAAACAATTACCGCAAAGAAAGCGGGCATGATCGAATACGGCTATACCCCGGGCGCTGCAAGCACTTCTGCGCTGAGAAAACTGAAAGAGGGCATTAAGGCAGTAAGAGACCTGTATAATGGTCCTTTGGTATGCCACGCAACCCCTGACTTTATTATGGAGCTTGAGTTGGAACTTGCAGGAAAGATTACGTCGGTGACATTTGCTAAGGGCGGCATTGATACGCAGGTACCTTCTGTGGATGGCGTGCCGATCATTTCCACACCATCCAACCGGATGTACAGCGCTATTAAGATTCTGGACGGTAAGACTGTCGGGCAGGAAATTGGCGGTTACAAGAAAGGTGATGCTGCAAAAGACCTGAACTTCTTTCTCTGCCCCAGAACTACGCCGATTGCAGTTACCAAACAGGATGTGATGAGAATCTTTGATCCTATGACAAACCAGAAACTGAACGCATGGCAGATGGATTACAGACGATTCCATGACATCTGGGTGCTGGACAACAAACTGGACAGTATCTTCCTGAACATCAAAGACGCGGAGGGCTGATATGCGGCTGATCTTTAAAAATGTGGAGCGGGAAACCGATGATCCTGCAAGAATCCGGAAACTGAAAGCGGAAGGATACGAGGAAATGGACCCTGTACCGCAGGAAGAAAGCGAAGAGCAGACGGAAGCGCTGGAAGAAATGAGTGTTTCCGCGTTGCGTGCGCTGGCAAAAAGGAAAGGGCTGGATGGAACCTCTGGACTGAATAAAGAGGAACTTCTGGCAGTATTAAAGGATGTGATCTGATGGACAACATCGAAAAACTGCAGGTTCTTACCGGAGAAAAGGACGGCGTTATTTTGACCGTACTGCTGGAGGATGCAGAACAGTTTGTCCTGTCCTACACGAACAGAACACGGATGATCCCGCAGCTTGATAATACCGTCCGTGAACTGGCGCTGATTGCATATAACCGGCTCGGGACAGAAGGTGAGAGCAGCCGGAGCGCATCCGGCGAATCCTACAGCTTCGATAATGCACCGAAGCAAATATATGACATCCTGAACCGGTACAGGCTGGCAAGAGTAGGAGGACGGGTCTATGAGACTGAGACGGAACAGACTGATTGAATGCAATCACAGGCGTGCGATTCCGGTAAAAGATAAGGAGGGCGTGACCACGATCGAATATGGCACGCCGTCTTCTTTTTTTGCGGAAATGTGGGCAGGTGGCGGAAAGCTGCAGGCGGAACGTTACGGAATCCGTTTGCCGAACATCCGGAATTTACGCCTTGATGGAGACTATCGGGAGATTATGGAGAACGGAGAAGTACGGTACGAGTTTGATGACGGCTTCTCCGTGTCCGTGAACGACGGTATCTGTATTTATTCCGCGCCGGATCAGGAACCGGATTATAAAGTCGTGGCGGTTTATCCTTATGGACATCTTGTGTTGGAGGTGGAACGCAGATTTGAAGGTGGAATTTGAGGATCTGAGCAGGCAGATGTCTGAGTTATCCAGGCTTCCAGCCGGGTTGCGTGGAAGCATCGGTAGACAGATTGCACTTGTGCAGGCTTCAGCAAAAGAGGAAGCACCGGTAAGGCGTTTTGGAAGCGGCGGCGGTGAGCTGCGGCAGAGCATCCTGACACAAATGGAAATATACTCTGATCGGATGGTTGCGATCTGCTACACCAACAAAGAGTATGCGCCATATGTGGAGTTTGGTACGGGTCCAAACGGAGAAGCCCACCACGCCGGAATATCTCCTGATGTGCATCCGGTGTACAAACAGCGCGGTTGGGTGATACCGGCGGATGCAATGTCCGTGGAAGCGGCGCAGTCCTATGGCTTTGGAATTGCCAGAGACGGCGACAAGGTAATCGGATATTACACCAGAGGGCAGGCAGCGCGCCCGTTTATGTACCCGGCGTTGAAAAACAACGAGGGCGAGATTATCCGGCACCTGTCCGCCGATCTGAGAAAAGAGGTAAGGAAACTGTGAAAAATGTAAAAGACGAAGTGTTTGCGGCGCTGCAGGCGGTGTGCGACAACGTGTCAGATGTATACCCGACATCTTGGGTGGATCTTCCGGCGATCCAGTACACCGAAGAGGAAAACAGGGTATATGAGCGTACCGCAAACAAGGAAGATAAAGCATCTGTTCGTTACCGGATTGATATCTGGAATAGCGGGAGCACATCGGGGATGGCGCAGGCTGTAGATGCTGCCATTGCCGCGCTTGGGCTGGTGCGAACCGGCTGCAGCGATGTCCCGGATCCATCCGGCATGCGACATAAACAGATGCGTTATGAAGGTATCATTGACATGGATTCCGATATTGTGTATTGGAACGGTAACAATTATTAAAGGAGGAATGTGAAATGCTGGCAAATGGAGCAGCTTTAGGCTACAAAGAAACCAAAGAGGGAGCAAGCTATACAGACCTTGCAGGATTAAAGGAAATCCCTGAAATTGGTTCTGATCCTGAAAAAGTAGAAAACACTACCTTAAAGGACAAGGTAAAACAGTATGAAATGGGCATCGGTGATCCGGGCGATATGGTCTATAAGTTCAAGTACGACAACAGCTCGGCGGAAAGCTCTTACCGCAAATTCCGCGAAATGGAAGCATCGAAGAAAACCTATTATTTTGAGGAAACTGATCCGGATGGAACGAAAATTGAGTTTGCGGCACAGCCCTCTGTGAAAAGAACAGGCGGCGGCGTCAACGGCGTTATTGAGTTTGATGTAACGATGGCACTGCAGAGCGAACTTACATTCACCGATCCGGCGTAAAGGAGGGCAACATAAATGGACTTTTTTGGAAATACAACACCTGGTTCGCAGATGCCTATGCAGAATGAAACTTATCAGCCTACAGAAAATGCTGCGGTGCAGGAAGAAAAGAAAGCGCCGCAGAGAAATCCTTTTGCAATCTGGGAGGTCGGTGGAGAGACTTACAGGTTAAAGCTGCAGACTGCAGGTGTCAAAGAGCTGGAAGCGAAATATAAAGGCTCCATCATGGAGCTGATGTCGTTCAAGGGTGGGATGCCACCGCTGACCGTTATGTTGGATGTTGCACACACGGCGATGAAGCCGTGGACGCATAAGGTATCTGCAAAGGATATGGAGTCCCTGTATGACAAATACGAGCAGGAAGGCGGCGACCTGCTGAGCTTCTTTACCAACGTATACCTGGATGTATTCCTGGTGAGCGGTTTTTTATCGAAATCGGTGGCAGCGGAAATGTCCGAGTCACTGGCGGAAATGCGCAAAGAACTGTAAGCGAGTTACTGGACGAGTTGTATCCGAAGTTTCTGGACATGGGATACAGCCCGTCTTTTTTCTGGGAATGCAGTCTTGCTGAGGTAGTTGATCTGTTCGATTCCTATCGCAGACGCGAAGATCGACGGCAGAAAGAAAAAGACGAAGCATTTAAGGTGCGGGCTTTGAGCCTTCAGGTATTAGCGTTGCAGATCAGGGATGCGGTGTGGGGAGAAAAAGACAGCGATTTCCGTACAGTACAACATTTTTACCCTACATTATTCCCGGAAACAGAAAAAGTAGATCGAGAATTGATAAAACGAAACGAAAGAATGCGCAGATTTGCGGAGGAGCATAACCGACTCTGGCAGCAGGCGCACAGCGGAAAGGAGGAAAGCTGATGTCAGGGACGACACTGGAACGCCTGCAGGTAATTATCGAGGCGAGTGCAACCAAATACAAAAAAGAAATGGATGCAGTTGCTCAGAAAACCCAGAAAGCAGAAGCGATCGTTGACCGCTGTATGTCCCGCGTGAACAGCATCGTCGGGAAGGCGAACACGGGGAACGCTGGGAAGACAGTAGACAACCTTACCGCGAAGTTAAAGCGGCAGCAGGAAGCGGTCGACCAGCAGGGCTTTAAAATCGACAACCTGCGGCGGAAGCTGCTTGATTTACAGTCTGGAAACGCCAGAAATGCAACCATTGCAAATCTGGAAGCGCAGTTGAAGGCGGCAGAAAAAGAGTTTGCAGCGGTAGACAAACAGATGCAGCCGCTACTGGATAAGCTCTCTGATTTACGAGATCAGGAGGCTATGGGGCTTACCCCATATGGATTACAGGAAGTCGAAAAACAAATTGACGCCCTGAATCCGGAATACGATGAACTGGAAGATAAGGTACTGTCTTTACAGAATCGTCTCGAAACTGCCCGGATGAATCCGGAAAGCACCGCAGAAGTGCAAAAGCTGAACGGGGAACTGCAGCTTGCCAACGAGAAGTTGGAACGACTGACCGGCGAGGCAGCACAGACGCAGGAACAGCTGGATGCTGCCGGAAAAGCGACTGAAAAAGGCAACGGCTTCGAAAAATGGCGGAACGGGTTGCAGAAAGTATCTGGGTTGTTGTCCAGAGTGGATGCAAAAATCAGCGGAATTATCGGCGGATTTACCAAGACCAAACGCCGGATTGATAGCTGCAGTGCAAGTACGGGAAACTTATCCAGGCATGTGAGCAGGATCACGAATCTGCTTCGGTTTTCCATCCTGTCGCGGGCATTTTCTGGCGTGTTTAGCGGATTGGGAAGTGGATTTCAAAATCTTGCACAGTACAGCAACGAAGCCAACGTGGCGTTATCCGGTTTGTGGTCTGCATTGGGGCAGTTGCAAAATGCGGTCGCAGCGGCAGCAGCACCTTTGCTGGAAGCGCTTGCCCCGGCTCTGATTAAGATCATCGAACTTGCAACGATGGCGGTAACGGCGATCGGACAGCTGTTCGCAGCACTGACCGGAAAAGGCACTGTCATAAAGGCAACGAATGCCTATAAAGACTATGCAGCGAGCCTGAAAAAGACGGGTGCAGCTGCGAAAGATGCCACACTCGGAATCGACGAGCTGAATGTGATCCAGAAGCAATCTGGTTCTGGAGCATCCGGCGGGCTGAATCCGGGCGACATGTTCGAAGAAGTTCCAATCGAAAACAAGTACAAAGACATGGCGGGCAAGATCAAAGATTTCTTTTCGAAATTATTTGCACCTCTGAAAGAAGCATGGAACCGGGAAGGTCAGTTCGTAATGGATTCCTGGAAGTATGCGTTGGATGAGGTCAAAAAGCTGGTGCAGGACATCGGACGAGATTTTCTGACGATGTGGAACCAGGAAGCCACAATCGCCATGTTTGCGGATATCCTGCATATTATCGGGGATATCGGTCTGGTGGTCGGAAATCTGGCGAAAAATTTCCGCGAAGCGTGGAACGCAAACAACGCAGGACTGAGAACGCTGGAAAACATCCGCGATATTTTTGCGGTAATTATTTACAATATCCGGCAGGCTGCAGACGCTACCGTGGAATGGTCGGCAGGCTTGAACTTTAAGCCATTGATGGAGATGATCGCACAGTACACAAAGTCTTTGATTCCCGTGTTTGGCGCATTGTCCGGTGTGATATCGGATTTCTATGTGCAGGTGCTTTTGCCGCTGGGGGAATGGACGATTGAAAAAGGGCTGCCTGATCTTCTTCGGATCCTGAAAGAATTTAACGATAAAGTAAACTGGGCGCAAATCCGGCAAAATTTATCTGATTTCTGGGATCGACTGGAACCATTTGCAGAAACAGTTGGCGAAGGACTGCTGATCTTTCTGGAAAAGCTGTCCAACCTGACAGCGAATTTTCTGAATAGCGAAACACTGAACAATTTTCTGGACCATCTGGCGGACTGGATGGATAAAATCCAGCCGGAAGACGTTGCGAGAGGAATCGAAAATCTTGCGAAAGCATTTATTGCATTTAAGGCATCTGTGCTTGCTTTTAAGGTAGGTTCTGCTGCGTACAATGCAATCAAATTCTTACAGGGAACCTTGCCTGTGCTAAAAGGGCTCGGTTGGATTACGCTGGGCATTACCGTAACCATGATCGGTGTGGAAGCATACGAGAACTGGAAAAAAGATATTGAGTACATTCAAGAAAACGGCTGGAAAGCATTCCATTCAAAGAATCGGCAGGAACGTGCAAACAGTCCTTGGGCGATTTACGGGCATGACTCGACCGGAGTTGGAAACATTCAGGGCGAGAACGACGCTTATAATCCGTATGAAAATGCTGATTTTAGCTGGGTCGAAGAGTGGAAAAATAAGTTTCTGGAATGGCAGGCGAACAACCGCGCAAGCCGGGAAGCGGATCAGGCAGAGTGGGATCAATGGTTTAATGATCTTGGCGATAAATTCTCGAACTGGTATGAAAGCGAAGTTGCACCGTGGTTCACAGAAGAAAAGTGGACAGAGCTTTTTACAAATGTGAAGACCAGTTTTGAAACCAAATGGGCTGAAATTGTGGACTGGTGGCAAAACACAGCAATTTATACATGGTGGGAAGAAAACGTAACACCGTGGTTCTCCGAAGAAAAATGGTCGGAATTGTTGGAAAACATCAGAATAAGTTTTGAGACCAAGTGGGATGAACTTGTAGACTGGTGGTCGAATACCGCTATCGTTACATGGTGGGACGAACATGTAAAACCTTGGTTTGACACTGAAAAATGGAAGATGATGCTGGAAAACATAAAAACGTCTTTCAAAAAGAAATGGGACGAAACTGTTCTGCAGTGGAAAACGGACATCCAGAAATGGTGGGACGAGCATGTTGCACCGTGGTTTACAAAAGAACGTTGGCAAAAGCTCGGGGAAAACCTGAAAAATGGAATTTACGAGGGCTTTAAGGGACTTGCAAACAAGGTAGTTGATGTACTGAACAATGTAATTTCTTCGCTGGAAAGCATGTTGAATACTGCGCTGGATGGCATAAATGATTTGCTGTCTAAGTTAAACGAATCCCCGCTTGGAAAGATGCTTGACTTTGATTTTCAGGTCAGAAACGTTTCTTTTGGTCGCATTCCGAGATTTGAAGATGGCGGTTTTCCGGATCGAGGCAGCCTGTTTATTGCAAACGAAGCGGGACCCGAAATGGTTGGGCGCATCGGAAGAAGACCGGCGGTCGCAAACAGCGATCAAATTGTCGATGGTATTACGGCGGGCGTTGCAAACGGTAACGAAGTATTGGCAGAACTGCTGGTGCGGGTGATCGAACTGCTGGAAAAGATCAACGATCGGGACCCTGAAATTGTCTTTGATACCGCAGAGGGCATTAAAGCCATGCGGGAAAGAGAAGCAAGAAACGGGGTTGTATTCACATAACGGGGCGCGAAAGCGTCCCGCTTTTTGAAAGTAGGTGAGTAATTTGTGGCATACATCTATGTAGACGGAGAGGAATTTCCTTACCCGGAAAGAGGACTGAACGTAATTGTCACAACTCCTGTAAACTCTGCCAGGGACACAAAGGCGGAGGTTGTCGGGCAGCGAATCAGCCGAGATCAGTATAAAATCAATAATTTGAAGTGGCCCATGCTGTCGGCAGAACAGTGGTCGTTTATCTTAAAAAAGTTCCGCGAAGGCTTTGGTGTGCCGGTAACCTTTCCGGATCCCATCACACAGGACTGGATAACCTTAAAGATGTATCCGGGGGATCGCAGCGCGGAGCCGTACTGGATCGATGATGAGGACAAACCGACACGATACCGGAACTGCAAAGTGAATATTATTGATTGCGGGGTGTGAGGAATGCAGCATGTATCAAAAGAATATAAGACCTCCATGAAACAGATATGGCGGAATATCGGCTATATAAAGGTATATCTCGGGATCATAAACGAAGATGCACAAAAGCTTGTATCTGCGCAGGATATTCGGAATAATTTCGTATATTTTGCGGATGCGAATAAACCGTTCGATTCCTACCCGGTAGACCATATTTATGCCACCGCTGAACAGGATTTCGCAAAGACGGACGGCAGCATGTACTTTCTGCCGGAATCACCGACCGCTGATTTTTTTAATCAGGGCATCGTGACGCAGGATTTATCTGGGACCTTATATGTAGTGTTTGAGCATGAGGGACTGGATATTAAAGGGCTTACGATAGACTTCGGAGAATGCTATCCGGTTGATTTTACAGTCACAAACGATCATGGGACGCATGCGTACACTGGAAATGAGAAAAGTCGATGGGTAACCGAAGATGTATTTTACGGGACAACGTATCTGATCATTACGCCTACCAAAATGGTCAACGGCGCTGGGCGGCTGCGTGTAAAAGAATTTATCTGCGGGATTGCGAATGTGTATACGGACAAGGAAGTGCAAGCGTTTACTTATAAGGACGTTGTATCCCCGATTTCGGAAAAACTTCCGTCGCAGGACATGACTGTGACGATCGGGAATCTGGATCGTTATTACAACGCGGACAACCCAGAAAGTGCTGTGCGGTTTCTGGAAACCGGGCAGGAGATTCGGGCGTATTTTGGATATGATGTAAATAACGACGGCAAAATCGAATGGCTCGACCCGTTTAACGGATACCTTAAAAAATGGTCGGCGGACGATCAAAAGGCAAAGTTCACGGCGACAGACCGATTTGACAATATGACCGGGAAATACCACAAGGGCACTTATCACCCGAACGGGATTAGCCTGTACGCGCTGGCAGAGGACGTGCTCACGGATGCAGAAGTAGACCCGCGAGAATATTTTATCGACCCGTATTTGAAAAAGGTAACGGTTCAAAATCCAATCCCCATTGTAAAACATACAGAAGCGCTGCAGATGATCGCAAATGCGGGACGTTGCATTATGACGCAAGACCGGAGGAAAAAGATAACCCTCCGGTCTTCCTTTTTGCCTGATGTGAATGCAAATTCGGAGAATCAAACGGCGTTCAGCCGGGTGGAGAATATCCTCATGGACGATCCTGTAGACGCGTATGCAATGGGAAGCAGAGACTTTTCTACGACGGACGGCAGCATGTACTTCCTGCCGGAGAATACAGAATATCTTTCGATCGGGTATGTGAGCGATTCTGTAGCTGGTGCAGACGGCACTTTTGACCCACCGCCGAAAATAGATGTTGTGCTGGAAGCTGGGTATACCTGCTATGGGCTGCAGCTGAATTTTAGGTCAGTCGCACCACAGGAGGTTGTTGTGCGAACCTTTTACAACGGCGAAACGGTAGATGTTTATACCGTGGTAACCCCTGACCTGAATGCAGTGCTGGACGAAGAGCTGCAGCTTTTTGACCGGATGGAAATTACTTTTACGAAGTCTATTCCGGGTAGCCGTGTGACGCTGGACAAGCTGCAGCTCGGAAACGTTACGGATTATGTCCTGGATGACAGGGAGCTACTGGGAAATACGCCGATTGGAACGGTGGACACCAGATTAAAAGCGTTGACCATAAAGAAATGGGTTTACGCAGAGACGGAGACAGTGGAAGACCTGAGTAGCGGTGACATCATCGTGGATGCGGACGGGCAGGAGCTGGAAATCACCATGAATGATCCGGCATACGGCTATGCGGTTGAGCTGGATCAGGAGGAAATCAGCTGCGAAATTGCAGAAAGCTATAGCTATTATGTAAAGTTACGGTTTTCAGGCGTGAGCCAGTCTACGACCGTGAAATACACCCTGAAAGGGCATAAATACACGGTCTATGAAGGAAATTACAGGGTGCAGCACGATACGATTGGGGCAGAAAAAGAATGGAAAAACCAGCTTGTTAGCACCGACTTGCACGCTGCTGATCTGGAAGAGTGGATCGCGGGATATTACCGGAACAACCTGCAGTATGAATTTAAGTACCGCGGTGACCCGCGTGTAGACGCAAACGATCTGTTTTATCTGCAGCGGGAGAATCTGGACACTGCGCTGATCCGCGCACATGAAGTACAGCTTACTTATAAAGGAAGCTGGGAAGGGAAAATGAAAGCCAGGAGGAACAAATGGGCTGGATAGAACCGAAAACGGACTGGGACCCGACAAAAGACAGACTGAACCCGGAATCCTACAATCGTATCCGGAACAATCTGGCAGTGCTGGGAGAACTGGTGAATGAGATTTACGCCCCGCTTACGCTGGAAAGCATGGGCGAAGAAAAGAACTATTCCAGCTGGTATTATGCACGGGAATTTAATGTGTTTGAACGAAACCTCGATGCAATAAACCAGACATCCTATAACAAAGTTATAGGGACAACAAAAACATTTTTTGACAATGGACCATTTATCGACAGCAGCGAACTGAACAGAATCGAATCTGCAACGTTGCGACTATATGAAATTGGTCAGAACCATAAAAAAACATTACCACGCCTGAGTGTACGCTTGGGCAGTTTGAAAGGAGTTAAATAAATGGGAGTAAAACAGGTAAAAGCCGTCATTAACGGCGTAACAACAGTCCTTACGCTGAACAGTTCGACAGGAAAGTATGAGGCGACGATCACAGCCCCGGCAAAATCCAGTTATAAGCAGACAGGACATTATTATCCGGTGTCTGTAACCGCGGAGGACTTGGCTGGAAATACAACCACGGTGAATGATAAACACAGCACGCTTGGATCAAATCTGCGCCTGACCGTAAAAGAAAAGGTTGCGCCGATCATTGCGATTACATCACCTACATCCGGTGAGCTTACTGCAAACAACAAGCCCACAATTACGTTTAACGTAACAGATGAAGATTCCGGTGTGGCAGCAAGTACTGTGAAACTGTACATCGACGACAAGGAAGTTACAGGACTTACCAATTCGGCAATTTCAAACGGTTATACCTTTACCTATACTGTTACAACAGCCCTTGTCGATGGAGCACATACTGTAAAAGTAACCGCATCCGATAATGACGGTAACGCAGCAGGTGCAAAGACCCTGACCTTTAACGTGCTGGCTACAGCTCCGAACCTTGCGATCACCAGCCCTGCAGAAGGCGCTTACTTCAAGGCGAAGACCGTAAGCTTCGCAGGTACTACAAACGGCGCGAAGCTGACCGTAAAGGTGGGCAACGGAACTGCACAGAATGTAACAATTGCGGACGGCAAATTCTCCGGAACTTTCGATCTGGCAGCGGAAGGCAAGAACGTTGTCACGTTTGTGTCCACAAGCGCATCCGGCGTTACCACAACGATTACCAGAAACCTGTATCTGGATACAGTCGCACCTGCTATTTCTGCGGTTACAATTACTCCGAACCCCGTAGATGCAGGCAAGACCTATATCATTTCCGTATCCGTAACGGACTAAGGAAAATGATATGGTCGTAAAGCTGACAGGAAAAGTAAACGGCGAGACTATCATTTTTGAACGCAAAGCGGGAGGATTGTGGGTAACTGCAATCCCCCGCGTAAAAAGCGGTGCCTACGCTGTGGAGCTGACAGCAGTCGATGAAGCGGGAAATGAGACGTTTTGTACAAAATATATCCTGACAGTTGACCTCGGCGCGCTTGCGGTAAAACTGGAACCGTTCCCGTACAGCGTGCAGCTGTTGCAAAGTAGTTTCCGAGAGGGCATGCGCATGACGGCGACATTTGATTATGGAGAAAGCAAGCATATCCGGCTGCTTGTAGTCTCGCGAAAAAAGGAAGATTTTGACATATCGAGCGCGTCGTATGTCCTTACGAAGGATGGCGCAAACGATCCGGAAGACAGCGGCAATGTGGTTATTGATGAACATGTTTTAGATGCACTTATAGCGCCAATGCAAAAAGGACGGTATAAGCTGACTATTACATATCACATTACAAATGAGACATTTGTAGAGGAAGTGCATATTGCTGTATTGTAAGGAGGTGTGTCTGTGGGAATCGCAATCACAAAAGTTACTGTGTCGAAAAATCCTGTTGGCACATCGGAAAAGTTCCTGATCACGGTGACAGTGAAAGAACTTACCAGCGAGCCGACGATGTACCGGCTCCCTTACACGTTGGGAAAGGAAAAAGGAGGACTGAAATAAAATGGCAAAACAGGTACTGCCTACGAACTTTATGGATGATATTCTGAATGAATCCATGAACGGGAAAAGAAGATGGATCATTACGCAGAACGATGATGGTACATACACATTTGAGGATGCGACCACCTACGACCAGCTTGGAAATACTTTCGGGCAGGCACAGGTGAACGAGATGAATAAAGCGATCAACGAGAGCGTCGATCAAGCGCGGGTGATTGATGATTACAAAACGCTGGCGGCAGTAAACCAGAACGGTTTCGTGCCAGGCGCGAAACCAGTTGCTCAGTTAATTAGTGATTTGGGCGCTGCCCCGGAATTTGTAATTGATAAAAGTACGGGTAAAATTACGGGATATAAGACAAAGGCTGGTGCGGATACAGTATTCCCTTTTAGTAGTACCCCGTTGTTAAACATGAAATTTTCTCAAATGCCGACAACGAATTACTATACGAGTACCAATCTTGTATTTGAAAATCCGGGTTATAACCGTCTAAAAGTGACGGATTGCAATGCAAACTATTGGTGGGTATATAATTCTCCGCGGTTCGATGTTAATAATTGGGGGAATGAACTGGAGACAAAATATCAAATCGGCGATAGAAATGATACCGTGTTTGATATAACAAATGTTAAATATGTATTAATTCACACCAAGCAGTCTCAAAATAATAATAGTGGATTTGGCGGATGTAAATTTAACTTGTACAATGAATAAGTCAAAATATGTGCTTATGCCACACCTCAAATAATTATGTATCGCTATAAATCAGACGTATTTCCTGTTTATACTAAAGATGTGGTAACTATTAACTACTTGCCTTTCAAGTCTGGTGTAGGAAACAAAACCACGAGAGTTGTAATAGCTTATTTTTGACATAACCACGATGCTTATCTAGCATATATTGTCGTTGCAGATCCAGTGTAATTTGTCCCTCCAACATAACAAGCCAGCAACCTGCAAGACGTTTTTGAGATTTCCCATTCGCACTCTGCTCCAGTTCCAGTGGTATATCCGCCGTTGCACACATGTATTTTGTCTTCATTCAATACAATTACTGGAATTTTAACTGTATAAAACAATTTTGCATTTCCGGAGCAGGTTGTAACAAGACAAATTTCTTCATATTGCGAAAAGTCAAAAGTTTTCTGCGCAGTTCCGGACAATGTGCCGATCTGTTCCCAGACAGAATGCTCTTTTACAACTTTCAAATCACTACTTAATGAAGTAACCCGTAAACGAACCCAGTAGGGTTCTTTTTGCTATGAAAGGAAAATGATATGGCATATATTAAATTCCGAAATTCAAAAGACTTTGTAAAATGCCTCATCGAACCGAAAGGAAATATTGTTTCGCTTGCCTTTCCTCTTGGCGAAGCTATATCCACAAATACAAGCGGCTTTGACACTTATCTGGATGACAAAGGGGAATTACTTATCGGAGAATATGGCGCATATACTACGGTATATCGAAATTGTCCGGAAAAAAACGGCTATGAACTGTCGAACGATGGAAGTGTGTACACGGAGCCGGAGAAGATTATTTCTTTCCGGGCGGAAGCAGGCGGAAGTTTAGACGGCGAGACAGATCAAGTGGTGCAGGATTATGCGGATTTGGATATACCTACACCGAAACCGGAACAGAATTATGTATTCGTGGGATGGGTTCCGGAAATCCCGGAATCCGGAGCGGTAAAGGAGAGCACTGTGTATCATGCGACTTTTGAATATGTACCTACATTAGAGGAAGTACAGGAGGCGAAAGTGACAGAAATGAATACGCTGCAGCAGAGCATTATTGCAAGCGGGCTGGATGTTACTCTTAGCGACGGAACAACCGAACACTTTACGCTTACCGGGCAGGATCAGACCAGCTTGATGGGGTTGCAGACGCAGGTAGCAGCCGGCGCAGAAAATATCCCTTGGCACACCAGTGATGAAAAGGAACACTGCAAATTTTACAGCAATGCGGATATGCTTCTGATTGTAACCGCGGCTATGGAATTTGTGACATGGCATGTGACTTATTTCCGCGATCTAAGAATTTACATCCGCAGTATCGAAGATAAAGTTGCTGTGGCGGCGATCCAGTACGGAACTGACATTCCGGAGCAGTACCAGAGTGCGCCGCTGAAAGCGATGCTTGCGGCTCAGAATACATGAGAATGGTAAGACCGCTAATCTTGTGGATGATCGGCGGTCTGATCTATACGCTTCTGGAAATTGTAACCCGCGGTCGTAGCCACTGGACAATGTTTATTGTTGGTGGATTATGCTTTTACCTGATTGGACTTATAAACGAGGTTATTCCGTGGGAAATGGCTTTCTGGAAACAGTGCATTATCGGGAGCTTTGTGGTTACCGGGATCGAATTTGTTTCCGGTTGTATCGTAAACTTGTGGCTTGGCTGGAATGTCTGGGACTATTCCCATCTGCCACTCAATCTTTTGGGGCAGATATGTTTGCCGTTTTCGCTGTTGTGGGTACTTGTTTCAGGTATGGCTGTGATTTTGGACGATTACCTTAGATATTGGCTGTTCAAGGAAGAAAAGCCACATTACAGGCTGTTTTAGAAGCTACGTTCTGCTATTCTTGTGGCAGGAGGTGCGCCATGAAAGAACAAATCGTAATGGATATTTTGCGGGAAATGACGGCGATTTTGACGCAGGAACAGTTAATGAGGCTGAAAGAGGTTGTGCGTGTGCAACTGTGCGGATACGACATTCGCAAGAAAGAAACCACTCTGATGCGAACGGATCAGAACTGGTTAAATTAGCTGCAAATGTATCTGGATGGTTTCCGACAAAACGGGAAGTCCACGGGAACGATAGAGCAGTACAATTTGCATTTAAGCCGAATGCTCTCGTATGTTGCAAAGAATGTGCAAGATATAGAGGACGACGACCTGATTTCGTACATGTACAAGTATCGTGCGTTACGCAAGGTATCGAACAGATATCTGGACAATATGCGCCTGGTATTTAACAGCTTTTTCCGATGGCTGCAGCGTCGCAAAGTAATCTTTCGTAATCCGGTGGACGGGCTGGAACCGATTAAGTATAAGCAGGATGTTAAAAAGCCGTTGTCTCCGGAAGAGCTGGAAAAGGTGCGCTGTGCCTGTGAGCAAGAGCGCGATCTGGCCATAGTCGAATTTTTATATTCAAGTGCGGTCAGGGTGTCAGAATTATGCCAGCTGAATCGGGACGATATTTGCTGGGAGTCTGATGACGTCATGGTATTGGGAAAAGGCAATAAAGAGCGGGAGGTGTATCTTAACGCTCGGGCACATTTGCACCTGAAGCAGTATCTGGAAAGTAGGACAGATGGCAATCCGGCCTTGTTTGTAGGAACGCGCGCACCGCACGAACGCCTGACAAAATCCGGAGTCAGAAATATCCTAAAAAAGATCGGGAGTGCAGCGGGGGTAAGCAAAGTGCATCCGCACAGGTTCCGGCGGACATCGGCAACAGATCTGCTCCGCATGGGCATGCCGATCGAGCAGGTGCAAGAGCTTTTGGGGCATGTCAAAATCGAGACGACGCGAATCTATTGTACAGTAACAAAGGAACAGGTACGGGCATCACATCGTCGCTTTATGGCAACATGATGTGAGCACATCATATGGATTTTTTG
Source organism: Gallintestinimicrobium sp. (assembly GCF_046968865.1). Taxonomy (NCBI): domain Bacteria; kingdom Bacillati; phylum Bacillota; class Clostridia; order Lachnospirales; family Lachnospiraceae; genus Gallintestinimicrobium; species Gallintestinimicrobium sp. Next base: position 82,697 of record NZ_JBKVPW010000002.1, read on the forward strand.
AGACCGCCGCAAGACGGTCTAAGAGAGGTTGTAGGTGTAAGTTGCACCGGTGCAACGGTGGCAGGGGCGGGCGAGAGTATTAAGTAGTGATTTGGGTGGTCTGTCTTTTGGACAAGACGCGGATGGCAACTGGGGATACAAAGCGGGAGGTGCGGATACAGTAACCCCTTTTAAAGGTGATCCGGACTTTGATTACGAACACGGAATTTCGATTCCGTATGTTGTAGCTGCTGGAAACCCGAACGTTTTACATTATTATACAATGACCGCGGAAGATGCGGCTTACTCTTATCTTGCACTATTCGCGGTTACGGCTGGTAGCGTGGTATCGATCGAACTTAGCGGGGTTAGTGGCCCATCCATTGTATGTAATAAGCCGGGTGGAAGCTATTCTTTCGCGCTAATCGCGAACCCTGTTTTGAACGGAAAAGTTAATTTTAGGCACGGAGGAACTGGTGACGGACATGTTTACAAACTTATGATTAAGTAATATTAGCGATACCAGACTCTTACAATCTCCGATCCATACGCATTTCCGCTATTGTTTGAGGTGCTAAAGGTGATTGTTACGGATTCTGTTGTATATGTCACGTTAAGAGCGTTCCATCCTTCCCACCCTCTTGATACAAGACCAGCGCAAACAATCTCTCCAGCATCAGGGATATCAGCCAATAAAATATTTTTGGTGGCAGTTCCAGATGCAATCGTGAAATCGATTGATTTAAGAAAAGAAGACGGTGCTGGTATTGCCCTGTTGTTAATATAATAAACTTTGACATAAAGACCTTTTAAACCATTAACGGATGTCATTACAAGTTCGGAGTTGCTATGTTTTACATAGGAAACACCGATACCGGCGTTTAATTGGTTCGTTCCTCCATTGTACACTTCAATGAAGAAATCTTTTCCATGAACCATAGATCCAAAATTAGGAATTTCAGATACTTTTGTAAAATGATATCCGTGATGCCATTGTCCAAATTCGTGTTCTTTAAAGTCTACTCCGCCACAGTCAAGAACCGAATACTCTGGCGTTTCACCCAATTTTTTTCGCACTGCATCAGCACCTACAATGTAAAAATCGACTCCGTCCTGCTCCAGAGAGCAGCCGCCCAAATCACTACTTAGTTGAGCAAGGAATAAAAAAACTATGTTAATAAGATCCGCAAGGGTCTTAATTTTTTACCCTCCAAAACGAGGGAGAAAGTGAGGAACACATGAAACAGGTATACATTGTAATTCAAGGGACGGTAGCAGCGTTTATTGCATGGCTGTCGGCAAAAATGGGCATTTTGCTCCCAGTCATGGGCGTGCTGATGGGAATGATGGTTATGGATTACATCACAGGGATGCTGGCCAGCAAGAGGGAGGCCCTTGACCATCCGGATGACCCGACGTATGGATGGTGTTCCCGGCGCGGTGCGGAGGGCATCATCAAAAAAGTAGGCTACCTGTGCGTGATTGCTGTGGCGATGGTTGTTGATTATCTGATTCTCAGAGTGGCAGCGGAGGCAGGATTTGAAGTAGCGACAAAGGCATTTTTTGGACTGTTGGTAGCAGTATGGTACGTCCTTAACGAATTATTATCCATAATCGAAAATGCAGGACGCATGGGAGCACCAGTGCCGGAATGGCTGATGAAATATGTCTCTGTGTTGAAGAATAAGATTGATTCTCAGGGCGATGGAACGGAAGAAAGGATACAGTGATCCGATAATCTCCCACGCAGGGTTAAGCGTGATTCTGGGGCGGCTTCGGTCGCCCTATAAAAATAATAAGGAGAGCAGAGCATGAAAAAACTTTTTATTTCACAGCCGATGAAAGGCAAAACAGATGAGGAAATTTTAAAAGAGAGGGAAAAGGCAATCGCCAGCGCAAAGAGAAATTTTGTAGAAGACGAAGAAATAGAGGTTATTGATTCGTTTTTCCAGAGCGCGCCTGCGGATGCGAGACCTTTGTGGTTTTTGGGAAAATCTTTGGAATTGCTTTCGACTGCGGACATTGTGTATTTTGCAAAAGGATGGGAAAACGCAAGAGGCTGCCGCATTGAAAATACCTGTGCCATTGAGTATGGGATTGATGTGATCGAAGATTATACGGAGGACTAAGAGTATGGGAAGCAAAGAGTTTTTAGAAAAAAGTAAACAGGTTGTAGTGGATTATTTCAACAGCCACGCGGACAAAACTGACCAGAAACAGATTACAGGGGATGACGTATTCGTGGTTTGGTACTGCAAGACGCTTCAGAACCACAAGGCACTGCTGAGCACAAATGTTTCTGACGGTATGTATTATGAGATCACCCATAACGGTGACAAGCAGGAAACCTATGTGGACGCTTACAAAAAATGGGAGAATTTTGTGGTGAGGTAATGCTTATGTGGAAAGGAATTGACGTATCAGATAACCAGGGCACGATCAACTGGGCACAGATCCCCGAGGACGTAGATTTTGCGGTCTTGCGTAGTGTGCGCCGATCAGGCAAGGCAGACCATCAGTTTGCTACAAATCTGGAGGGATGTCGGAAGCACAATATACCTGTGTCTGTATATAAGTATACCTACGCAGCTACACAGGACGCAGCGCGACAGGAAGCACAGCAGGTCGTGGAACTGTTGAGGTCACATCATCTGACCGGTATGGTCTGGTGGGATGTAGAGGACAAGGACGTGCTGCGGCCGCTGGGTGCTGCAAAGCTGACGGAGTGTATCCGTGCGGCGCAGGAGGTTATCACGGCAGCAGGGTACGGTTTTGGACTGTATGTTGGGTTGTATGTGTATAAGGAGCGCTGGTTTGACTTTAATGCGTTTGCCGGGACGCGGTTGTGGATAGCACGTTATTATCGCGGCTATCGTACAATGCGGTTTGATGATGAGCCGGATCAGAAATACAAGCCTGATGTTGACGGTGATATATCTGGGTGGCAGTACACGAGTTGCGGCGAGATCCCGGGCATCAAAGGCGATGTAGACCTTGACATAGCCTATGAGGATCCGATGCTGTGGTCGCAGCCTGCGGTGGAGCCGGGCGTGATCTATACAGTATCGGTGGCAGATGTTTGGACACGCGAGCAGGCGGAGATTCTCCGGCAGCAGTTTGAAGCAATGGGAATTAACGGGATTATTCATGAAGTGAGAATAGTGGAGTAACGGAGGGACCGGGCACTTGAGGGGTGTTCCGGTCTTTTTTTGTGCCTTAAATCATGGCAATATCTACTTTTGAACGAAATATAAATGAAAATAAAAAATGCGAAAAGAGCAAGAAATAATAGAAAACTCGTGTTGCATTTCGTGTTGCATGGGGATACAAAATAATATAAAAAAGCATATATAAATACGCTAAACAGTATAAGAAGAAAATATTAAAAGTCCAGAAAACCGCGTAAATACAACAAAAAACCGCTGAGTCGCAAAACTCAACGGTTTTTAATCAGTCGGAGTGACAAGACTTGAACTTGCGGCCTCTTCGTCCCTAACGAAGCGCTCTACCACCTGAGCCACACCCCGATGTGCCGTATTTCTCAACCGGACAAATGATATGATACAGCATAATCGGACAGAAGTCAACACTTAATTTGAAAAAACTTCACAAATTAGGTTTTTCTGTTACAGTTTATTCGTACCGTTTGAGTTGTTCATAAAAAATTAAGGGTTTCTTTCTTGCAAGAAATGGAAATATAGACTATATTAAACGGACAAAAGGCAGGCACAAAAAGGACAGGCGGTAAGCTCGGAGCAAAGGCTCCCTAAAGGATACGATAAGCTGTCTGTGATCTGCAGAATGGAGTGAACATGAAATATTTCTGGTTGACCATAAAGAAGATGTTTCGTTTTTTATTAAAGCCCTTATCCTTTGTACCGGCGCTGTGCGTGATGTATATGATCTTTTCCTTTTCCGCCCAGACGGCGGACGAATCCGGACAGCTGAGTATGCTGGTCAGTGAAAAGGTGGTGCTCCTGCTGGGAAAGCTGACCTCCGGCAATCTGGATACTGCGCAGGTGGGAGTGTATGTAGATGAGATTCATTTTCTCGTAAGGAAGATGGCACATTTTAGCGAATATTTTTTGTTGGGACTGACACTTTCCCTGCCCTTATATGTTTATCGGCTGCGGGGCTTTTGGCTCGTGCTCGCTGCCGGATTGTTCTGTGCCGGGTTTGCCGGTCTGGATGAGTACCATCAGATGTTTGTGGCAGGACGCTCGCCGGCGCTTCGGGACGTGGCGATCGATACGGCAGGAAGCATCACCGGAATTTATATGACAAGGATCATCGGATTTATTGGGAGAAAAACGATATTTGCACCCCTTTCGATGGAAAAGCGCAGAGAACGGAGAAAAAAGAGATTTGTATAAAAAAGTAAAAAAAAAGGCTTGCAAAATTAGAAAGTATCGTGCTATAATATCACTTGTCAGTTCGATAGGGGCATAGTTCAAAGGTAGAACAGCGGTCTCCAAAACCGTCGATGTGGGTTCGATTCCTACTGCCCCTGGTATTGCGGGAAAGTCAGAGAAGACGATATCTTTTCTGGCTTTTTCTTGTTTTATTCATGACAATAAAATGCTCGCAGAGCGTGCATTCTATTGTAGCAGCTCGTTTAGGGCTTTGTTTTTTGGCTGTCAGCCGGGGGGATTTTTTATGGAACAGAAGCATACGCTAGAGGAGAATGGGTATTATGCACAGGTCACAGATCAGCTGATTGAAAATATCGGGTATCAGATGATCCGCCGGAACTGGTCGATGAAGACGCTGGCGGATAAAGCGGATCTTCCTTATGAAACCGTAAAGCATCTGATGGCAGGAAAAATCGGCAGACCATCCTTTATCAGTATTCTGAAGATTGCAAATGCACTGGAATGTTCGCTGGATGATCTGGCAGGACGGAATAATCCGGCGCTGGAGGGACTTCGCAGGCTGGCAGACCATGCGGATGGAATGTATCAGATTTTTGCGGAAGTAGAACATTTGCTGTATCCGAACTTCATGATGCAGAGAGAAAACAACAAATAGCACAAATAAAAAATGAAATGATAAAAAAGTACTGTGAAAAAGAGAGAAGAATCGGTGAACAACCGATTCTTTTTTGTCACAAAATGTTCATAATCGTTTACAAATCGTTCAGCTTCTTATCGGCGGCAACCGGATATACTGGATAGTAGGAAGGTACAAGGACAGGTTGACGATTAGGGGATGATCAGTTGAAAAAAAAGGTATGGGGCATTTTGTTTCTGGCAGCGTTGGCGTTAAATGTGTTGGCGTGGAAAAGCAGCAGCTTCTGCGATTTTTATGCGGAATCGGTTTTTCCGGTATGGAGCAGCATTTCCACGCGGGTGATGTCGGTTTTTCCGTTCAGCGTCGGAGAGAGCATGATCGTGCTGGGGATTTTGTTCCTGACAGCGTTTGCAGCTGTAGGATTTTTGCGTTTGACTGTAAAAAAAGCGTGGAGCAAAAAATTGTTTCACAGCTTTTCCTGCGCATTTTCCTGGATTTTTCTGGCACTCGTCTGGGTTATGACCTGTAATTGTTTTTTGCTGTATCATTCTTCGGCGTTTGAGGATCGGTATATGGAGCAGGTGCGCAGTGAGAACTACTCCAAGGCAGAGCTTGCTGTGCTGCGGGATTATATTGTGGTCAATGCCAACGAGCTTGCAGAGCAGATGGAGCGGGATGCAGACGGCTATCTGATTTATAAGGGAGACACGAATCAGGCGGCTGTAGAGGCGATGCAGCAGGTCGGCACAGATTATGGACGCCTGCAGGGCTATTATCCGCAGCCGAAGGAGATTTATTTTTCGGAGCTGCTCAGTCAGACCTATAGGATGGGGTACTATTTCCCATTTTCCATGGAAGCAAACTACAACGGAACGATGTATATTGTAAATAAGCCCTCAGTGATCTGTCATGAATTTGCACATTTAAAGGGCTTTATGCAGGAGGATGAGGCGAATCTGATCGGATATCTTGCCTGTATCAACTCAGACGATGCATTTTTCCGCTACAGCGGCTATATGGGCGTACTCAATTATGTGGAAAAAGAATTTCGTGAGAGCATTCAAAAGAGCCGGAAAGAATACGCGAAGCATCCGCAGATTTCTGCACAGGTTTATGCGGATAACATGTTTTTGACCCAGGAAGCATGGCAGACTGTCGAGAAAAAGGCGGTTGTCAGTACCAAAACAGCGAAAAAGGTTTCCAACGCGGCGACAACGGCTTCTCTGAAATTAAACGGAGTGGAAGAAGGCATGAAAGCGTATGACGGTGTGGTGAAGCTGCTGCTGGATTATTATGACGGTGTGCTGTACGGGGATGTTTTGGTGACGGTGGACGCAGAGTGACGGTCTAAAAAGCGTGCAAGACATTATTCAGAGTGTATAAAACAGGAATCTGCTGCGCATCCTGACAAAAACGGCGGTGCTTTTTGGAAAGAAACTGCCGGGAAAAGGAAAGGGGCGTGTGGGCGATGGACTATTTGAATGCATTCTGGGTAGGTGGTCTGATTTGCGCGCTGGTGCAGATTTTGATGGAAAAGACGAAGCTGATGCCGGGGCGGATTATGGTGCTTTTGGTCTGCTCGGGCGCAGTGCTGAGCGCACTTGGCTGGTATCAGCCCTTTGTCGATTTTGCCGGGGCAGGGGCGAGCGTGCCGCTGCTTGGCTTTGGGCATACGTTGATGAAGGGCGTAAAAGAAGCGGTGGAACAAGACGGATTTCTCGGATTGTTTACGGGAGGCTTTCAGGCAGGGGCTGCCGGAACTGCGGCGGCGCTGATTTTCGGATATCTGGCGAGCCTTGTTTTTAAACCTAAAATGAAAAGATAAAAGTATTATTCCCTGCAGGCGATTTCCTTGCGGGAAAGAAACTGGCGCATGGTTTTGTCCCACTGCGCGTCCAGTGTTTTATCGAAGACAAAGGAAGAAAAGGCGGTTCCGGTCGTCAGGCGGATGGCGGAGCCGTCATATTTTATGGTCAGGACCAGCGCCTGAACCTGTTCCGGTTTTAAAGACGGATCTGCGCCCTTCATGACGCCGGGGACATACTGGGGCATGAGATGCAGGACGAATTTGAAGGAAAGAGGCGTGTGTTTGCCGCGGATCATCTGAAACAGAACCGGACGGATGAATTTCCAGGGCAGAAACAGGTAGCCGGCGTCCGGCGTTTCATCGTCCTGATAAAATTCGGGATTGACGCGCCCGTCGATTTCATAGGAAACGGCGCAGGAAACCGAAGCCTTCTCCAGCAGAAAAGAGTCAAAGCAATCCTCTGTCAAAAGCTTCGCCATAAAATGCTTCATTTCAAGAATCTGAAAAGCGGTCATATAATCAATCCTCCATTCCGCGGGCGCTTTGTGCTGCTGCGCGGTTTTTTGTGATATGCGTGCCGGTCAGTTGTGAAACAGTTCACCCGCGCCATTCGCAAAAACGCGTCTGCGACGCTTTGTGCTGCTGCGCGGTTTTTGTGATATGCGTGCCGGTCGGTTGTGAAACAGTTCACCCGCGCCATTCGCAAAAACGCGTCTGCGACGCTTCCCGCTGCTGCGCAGCTCCTTTTGCTCATGAAGCGGCGCTCCCTTCGTAGCTTTTTTCAGTCAGATTTTCGTGCGAGCACGAAATCTTCCTTCAAAAATCCACGAGTGAACTGTGGTATCAGTATATCAGAGATGGGGTTTTTTGGAAATACCCTTTACAGGAACAGTCAGAACGTGTTATCATATGTAGTAATGAAAACTACATGGATTGGTTTTGAGAATATACGAGAAGCCGTGGTGCGGCAGGCGCAAAGCGCCTGCGGTATGGAGGAAAACATGAGTTATAAAATCGTTGTGGACAGCTGTTGTGAGCTGCCGGAGAAATATAAGAAGGATCCGCATTTTGAAATCGTACCGCTTGGTCTGGAGGTCGGCGATTACCGGATTATGGACGATGAGCATTTTAATCAGAAGGAATTTCTGGAGCAGGTTGCCTCATGTCCCCAGTGCCCGCGTTCCTCCTGTCCGTCGCCGGAGAGCTATCGGCAGGCGTTTGAATCGGAGGCAGAGCATATTTATGTGGTAACGCTGTCCGGCAATTTGAGCGGAAGCTATAACAGTGCCATGGTCGGAAGGCAGATGTATCTGGAAGAGGACGAGTCCAAACAGATTTACGTCATGGATTCCTGTTCGGCTTCCTGCGGAGAGACACAGCTTGCGCTGCTGGCAGCTTCCCTGGAGGAACAGGGACTTCCCTTTGAAGAGGTGGTAAGCCGTCTGGAAGCGTTCCGCAGTGAGATGAATACGTATTTTGTCCTGGATAATCTGGAAACTCTGCGTAAAAACGGCAGACTCAGCGGTATCAAGGCACTGGTTGCATCTACCCTGAGCATCAAGCCCGTTATGGCAGGCACGATGGACGGCAGGATCGAGCAGATCGGGCAGGGCATCGGCATCCGTAAGGGTCTGCAGAAGATGGCGGACGCAGTGGTGCGCAATGTGGCAAGACCGGAGGAAAAGACCCTGATGATCACCCATTGTAATTGCCCGGAGCGTGCAGAAAGCGTGAAGCGGATGGTGACCTCCAAGGTTTCTGTAAAGGATGTTGTGATTATGGATACTGCGGGCGTCAGCAGCATGTATGCCAATGACGGCGGCGTTATCGTGACGATCTGACGGACAGGAAATACGAAAAGAAGAGAAATGAAAGGCGGCTGTGCGGTAATGTGCGGCCGCTTTTTTGTTTTTTATTGTTTTTTATTCATCACTGGAAGGATCGGTGTTTTTCCGGTTGTACGCAAAACGAGGCAGCTGGAACAGGAAAAAGGCGCAGTTGAAAATGAAAAGGTTGTGGTTCATAAAAAAATAAAATATTCTATAAAATCCTAAAGAACAGATTGACAATTAAATTGCGATCTTTTACTATAAAATTATCGAAAACATACAAAAATGGCAGAAAATCGGAATAGAAATTCCCGGAATAAGGAGGTTATCAACAGTTAAATATAAATTATAAAATCATATAAGTAGATGTTGAGTTTTCTGAGATATTAGAGCAGAATATTATTGAAAGAAGTTGATACTTTGAGTAAATATTATTCTGATGAGCAACTCAACCAGGTAATAAATGTAAAGCCTAAAAACCGCATTACAATTGGATATTGTCGCGTTTCCAGCCATAAACAAATTTAGAATGACAGATGGATAATACTGAAAAATCTGAACGGAAGGAATTTGTTGAAGATCTGGTTCAAATAATCACAGTATTCAGCTGCAAATTACAAGGAAAACGAGCGAACAAAGCGAAGAAATTTATCCGAGAATTGATGCAGGAGGAGACCGATGGTAAAAGCCATAAAAGTAATGTTGATCCCAAATAATGTACAAAAAACTAAGCTGTTTCAGTACGCAGGTGCTTCAAGATTTGCTTATAACTGGGCTTTGGCCAGGGAAAAAGAAACTTATGAAAAAGGCGGCAAATTCATTTCGGATTCAGAACTCAGAAAAGAATTTACAAGGCTTAGACATTCTGAGGAATACGCATGGTTATTGAATATTTCTAACAATGTAACCAAGCAGGCAATTAAAGATGCCTGTACTGCGTATCAGAACTTTTTCAAGGGTTTGCAAAAATTCCCAAGATTCAAGTCCAGAAAGAGATCCATGCCGAAATTCTATCAGGACAACGTTAAGATACAATTCAGTAATACCCACGTTAAATTTGAAGGCTTTTCTTCCAGCAGGAAGGCAAATAAGCAAAAAAGGAATTGGGTAAGACTTGCAGAACATGGACGTATTCCGACAGATGCTAAATATAGGAATCCGAGAATATCCTTTGATGGGGTGAACTGGTGGATCAGTGTATGTGTGGAATTTCCTGATTGCAGGGAAACGCTGAATGAGGATGGAGTCGGCATAGACTTAGGAATCAAAGACTTAGCTGTCTGCTCTGATGCTGTTAAGTATAAGAACATCAATAAGAGTCAGAAAGTAAAGAAATTAGAAAAACAAAAACGCAGATTACAGCGTAGTATCTCTCGTTCTTACGAGAAAAATAAGAAAGGAGAAAGTTACTGTAAAACAAATAATGTAATCAAAAAGGAAAAACTTTTATTAAAACGAAATCACAGATTAACAAACATCCGTAAAAATTATTTAAATCAGACCATATCGGAGATCGTAAATCGAAAACCAAGATTTATATGTATTGAAGATCTGAATGTCAGCGGAATGATGAAAAACAGACATTTATCCAAAGCAGTTCAGGCACAGGGATTTTTTGGGTTTAGAAAACAGCTTGAATATAAGTGCAGCGATAAAGGGATCCAGCTTATTGTGGCTGATCGGTTTTATCCATCATCAAAGCTTTGCAGCTGTTGTGGAAACATCAAAAAAGATTTGAAATTATCTGACAGAGTTTATAGATGTGAGTGTGGGAATATGATTGACAGAGATTTCCAGGCATCTATAAATCTCAAGGCTTATGGAGAACGATTTGCAAGCTAACACTGAAACGTTAATGCAAATATGTACGGATACGTTAGTCCGGAATTTACGCCTATGGAGAGTACAAGAACTTGTGAGTAGATAGATATTTATATCATCAAAAGCATACTCGTTGAAGTAGGAATGAAACATAGAAGTTTATAACTTTTTATAAGTTTTCAGTAACGGATGCGGATGTGACGAAACGAGAAAAAATCATTTCCTGTATTCAGGAGGGGCGCGGGGTATTGGGGATCGAATTCGGTTCGACCAGGATCAAGGCGGTGCTGATCGACGAAAACCATAATCCCATTGCAGCGGGTGACCATGAATGGGAGAATCGTCTGGAAAACGGTGTCTGGACCTACCGTCTGGAGGAGATTTGGGAAGGGCTGCAGGACAGCTACGACAAACTTGCGAAAGATGTGAAAAACACCTATCAGATCCAGCTGACCCGCCTGGGAGCCATCGGATTTTCCGGAATGATGCACGGATATATGGCATTTGACCGGGAGGAAAAGCTGTTAGTGCCGTTTAGGACATGGCGCAACACGATGACGGAGGAAGCGGCTGCTGTGCTGTCGGAATGTTTTGCCTTCAACATTCCGCAGCGGTGGAGCATCGCACATCTGTATCAGGCGATTTTAAAGGGCGAGGAGCATGTGGAAAAAATCGACTATTTAAGCACCCTCGCCGGTTACATCCACTGGAAGCTGACCGAACAGCGCGTTGTCGGAATCGGAGAGGCATCCGGGATGTTCCCCATCGACTCTGCAGCCGGCGATTATGATGCAGAAATGATGCAGAAATTTGATGCGCTCGTGGCGGACAAAGGATTTCCCTGGAAGCTGCGGGAAATATTACCGAAGGTGCTGCGTGCCGGAGAAATGGCAGGCACGCTGACGAAAGAGGGCGCAAGACTTCTGGATCGTTCCGGGTGTCTGCAGCCGGGGGTTCCCCTGTGTCCGCCGGAGGGAGACGCCGGAACCGGAATGACCGCGACAAAGAGCGTGGAAAAGCGCACCGGCAATGTGTCCGCAGGGACGAGCGTGTTTGCGATGATTGTTCTGGAAAAGCCGCTTTCTGCCATGCACCGGGAAATTGATATGGTGACGACGCCGGCGGGTGATCCTGTTGCGATGGTGCATTGTAACAACTGCACGTCAGATCTGAACGCATGGGTCGGGCTGTTTGCGGAGTTTGCAGAATGTTTTGACATTAAAGCAGATAAAAATAAACTTTTTTCCACACTTTATCAAAAGGCGATGGAGGGCGATAAGGATTGCGGCGGCATGATCGCCTGCAATTATTATTCCGGGGAACCGGTGACCGGTCTGGAAGAGGGCCGTCCGATGTTTTTGCGCAGACCGGACAGTCATTTGGGACTTGCGAACTTTATGCGGTCACATTTATATGCGTCACTGGCGACGTTAAAGATCGGCCTGGACATTTTATTAAAAGAAGAGGACGTGAAAATCGATTCCATCACCGGACACGGCGGACTGTTTAAAACAAAGGGCGTCGGACAGAGTATTCTGGCGGCAGCCATGAACGCGCCGATTTCCGTGATGGAGACGGCGGGAGAGGGCGGCGCCTGGGGCATGGCGCTTCTGGCGGCATACATGCTTTCCAAAAAAGACGGACAGAGCCTTGGGGATTATCTGGACAGCCGGGTATTTGCTGAGAGAAAGTCAGAGACCATGGAGCCGGATCTGGCGGATGTCGCAGGCTTTGAGACGTATACGAAGCAGTATCAGGCATGCCTTGCAGCGGAAAAAGCTGCGGTACAGGCGTTCTGAAAAGATACAGGTGCAATGCTGCAAATTGCAGATGCCGCAAAATAGCGGCAGAAAACAGGGAGAAAACGATGCTGGAAGAACTCAAAAAAGCAGTATATGAAGCGAACATGGATTTGCCCCGGTATGGTCTGGTGACCTTTACCTGGGGCAACGTCAGCGGAATCGACAGAGAAAGCGGACTGTTTGTCATTAAGCCAAGCGGTGTGGAGTATGATCAGCTGACCCCGGAGGATATGGTTGTGATGGATCTGGACGGTAATAAAATAGAAGGAAGTTACCGTCCGTCCTCGGATACGGCAACGCATCTGGAGCTGTACCGGGCGTTTCCGAAGATCGGCGGAATCGTACATACTCATTCCTCCTATGCGACCAGCTGGGCCCAGGCAGGACGTGGGATTCCATGCTATGGAACGACGCATGCGGATTACATGTATGGGGAAATTCCGTGCGTGCGCTGTCTGACCCCGGAGGAGATTGCAGAAGCCTATGAGCAGAATACCGGCAGGCTGATCGTGGAGGAATTTGTCCGGATGGGAAAAGATCCGATGGCAGTTCCGGCAGTTCTGTGCAAAAACCACGGCCCCTTTACCTGGGGAAAGGATGCCAGAGAAGCGGTACACAATGCGGTCGTGCTGGAAGAGGTTGCAAAAATGGCATACCGGACAGAATCGATCAATCCGCAGGTAAAGCCGGCACCACAGGAGCTTCAGGATAAGCATTATTACAGAAAACACGGCGCAAACGCCTATTATGGACAGGAGAAACACTAGAACAGGAGGAACAACATGGCAAAGCTTGTTATCAACGAGAACAAAACAGAAGGACACATCAATCCGGAAATTTATGGACATTTTTCCGAACATCTTGGCAGATGTATTTACGAGGGGCTGTATGTAAAGGAGGATTCCGGGATTCCCAATGTCAACGGCATGCGGACGGATGTTGTGGAAGCGCTGAAAGAGATGCAGATTCCGGTGCTGCGCTGGCCGGGCGGATGCTTTGCGGACGAGTATCACTGGAAAGACGGTATCGGGCCGAAAGAAAACCGCAAAAAGATGATTAACACGCACTGGGGCGGCGTTGTCGAGGACAACAGCTTCGGTACGCACGAATTTTTTGAGCTGTGCCGCCAGCTGGGCTGCAAAACCTATGTCAACGGCAACGTCGGAAGCGGAACCGTACAGGAAATGTCCGAATGGGTAGAATATATGACCTTTGAAGGCGTTTCTCCAATGGCAGATCTGCGGAAGAAAAACGGACACGAGAAGGCGTGGAAGGTGGACTATTTTGGCGTCGGCAACGAAAATTGGGGTTGCGGCGGAAACATGACACCGGAATATTATGGAAACCTGTACCGCAGATATCAGACCTATGTGCGCCATTATCAGGACAGCGCCCCGATTCAGAAAATCTGTGGCGGCCCGAACGCAGGGGATGACAACTGGACGAAGAAGGTGTTGGAAACCTGCTTTGCAAGTCCTGCGCCCGAGGATGCTCATGGATTTATGGACGGTCTGTCCATGCATTATTATACGGTTCCCGGGGAAAGCTGGATGAACAAGGGTTTTGCAACGGAGTTTACAACTGACGGCTGGTATCAGGCACTTGGCAAGGCGCTTCACATGGATGATCTGATCAAAAAGCACGGCGCGATTCTGGATCAGTACGATCCGGAGAAAAAAATCGGTCTGATAGTGGACGAATGGGGCAACTGGCACGAAGTAGAGCCGGGAACCAATCCTGGATTTTTGTATCAGCAGAACACGATGCGGGATGCGCTTGTAGCTGCCGTGACGCTTAATATTTTCAACAAGCATTGTGACCGCGTGAAGATGGCGTGCATTGCGCAGCTTATCAATGTGCTGCAGTCCGTGATTTTGACAGAAGGCGAAAAGATGATTCTGACGCCTACGTATCATATTTTCCATATGTATAAATATCATCAGGATGCAGAGCTTTTGCACAGCGACTTAACCGGCGTCGACACGATCCAAAACGGCGAATTTTCCATTCCGGCGCTGCAGGAATCCGTATCCGTGCAGAAAGATGGCACGATCACGGTTACGTTGGCGAATCTGTCCGCAGAGCAGAGCTATCCTGTGGAAATCGCGCTGACGGAAAAGAAGAACCGCACTGTTTCTGCAAAGATCCTGACCGGCGCAATGAATGCGCATAACACGTTCGAGGAGCCGGATGCTGTGAAGGAAGAACCCTTTGAGGGTGTGGCGGAAAAGGACGGTACCCTGAGTCTGGAAATTCCTGCGTGCAGCGTCATCTGCCTGCGGATTTCCTGAAAATGGACACACAGAAGAAGCCTTGCTTGAAATGCCTGCTGCGGGAGCTTGACGAAGAAGCTTATATGAAACAGCTGCACCGCTATATTGTACAGCTCGACCCGGACGTAAAAACGGCGCAGCAGGTGTATGAAAAACGGCTGGAAGTATGTAAGGCGTGCGACTATCTGGAAGCCGGTACCTGTCTGGCATGTGGCTGTTATGTGGAGCTGCGGGCTGCGGTGAAAAAGAATCGCTGTCCGTATCGCCACTGGGAAAAGTAGACCCTGCGGATGGCTGACGTTGTGGCAGCATGGATCGACCGTGACAGGAGCGCGGACGGAAGAAGCCGGGTATCGCAGTCAGGAAAAGCAGGACATCGTAGCTGGATAAACCAGGAAAAAGGGGGGAGACGGATGCTGCATATCAGAAATCTGGAAGAGGGCGTGGAGCTGTTCAAGGTGCTTGGCTCGGATATCCGGGTGAACATCATTTTACTGCTGTTAAAAGAAAAAGAAATGAATATGAATGAGATCGCGGCCAGGCTGCAGATCACCAACGGCGCGCTGACCAGCCATATCCGAAAGCTGGAGGAGGCCGGGCTGATCCGTGTGACCCAGGACAGTGTCGGACATGGAAACCAGAAGGTGTGCAGCGTTTTGGAAACCCGAATCCTGGTGGAGATCGGGACGCAGGAGGAGACAGGCGAAGGCAGTATTTTCCGGGCGGAAATTCCGGTGGGGCAGTATTCGGACTATCAGGTATTTCCTACCTGCGGCATTTCCACGACGAAAAAGATGATCGGTGAAGTGGACGATCCCCGCTATTTTGCCCATCCGGATCGCGCGGAAGCTGGAATTTTATGGCTTTCGAAAGGCTATGTGGAATATCTGGTCCCGAATATCCTTCCGGCAGGACAAAAGATAGATGAGCTTACCTTCACCATGGAGATTTCCAGTGAGGCACCGGGCTTTAATAACGACTGGCCCTCTGATATTACCTTTTTATTAAATGACACGCCGGTTGGAGTGTGGACATCTCCGGGAGACTTTGGGGACAGGCACGGGCTGTTTACACCTAACTGGTGGTTTTCCGGATGGAATCAGTACGGACTGTTAAAAATGCTTGTTATCGATCAGAACGGGACGTATATTGATGGAATGAAAATTTCAGACGTTTCCACAACTCAGCTGCAGCTCGATTATAAAAGCCAGATCCGGTTAAAATTTGCCGTACAGGAGGATGCTGCCCATGTGGGCGGCATGACGCTCTTTGGCAGCGGCTTTGGCAATTACAGTCAGGGAATCCGTGTGCGGATGCGCTACAGCCCGATGGAAAAAGGGAATGAATGAGATCTTTAGAAGAATAGAGGTGCGGCCTCAGCTGATTTGTTCGCCTTTTTGTCAGCTGAGGCCGTTTCTTTTGTTTGCTACGCCTTTTCTCCCTGCGCTGGTTTTTTCATACAGGCATCTACCGATTTACGCAGAATCTTCGCTTCTCCAAAGCCCAGGCGGAAGGATTTGCCGTCCTGCATCGTTACCTTAAGCATGGAGATGGATCGGATCTGCCGCATGTTGAGCACCGTATTACTGGCAAGCAGGACAAAGTTATCATATTTGTTTAAAGTGCCGCAAAACGAAGCAAGGGACATATCGGTTGTGTAGTCTCTGCCGTCGGCAGTGTGAATGCAGACTTGACGGTTGTTTTTCGGCCAAGCGTAGGAAATTTGGTCCTCCGTCAGGTAAATGGTGTCGGTCTGGTTGCGGAATTCGAGTTTTTTTACCTTGCTGTTTTTAATGGACAGCAGATGGTCGATGGTTTCGGTAAGCTCGGAAACGACAATGGGCTTGTCCAGAAAAAGCGCATTATCGGGAAGATTTTTCGATTTGCGGTAGTCTACCTTATCGCAGCAAAAAACGATGGGGACATCTGTGCCATCGGCCCGAAGCATGTGGGAAAGCTCGATCGCATCGCAGCCGTCTTCTGTCATATCCATAAAAATTGCATCATAGATCATAGGCGTTACGAGGATAGATTCCTTACTGCCGAAAGAGTCCACATACAGGACACCGGTTGTATTCATGCGGCGGTCAGATTCCCGTCCGAGAAGGCGTTCCATTTGTTTTCGGTCCGCCATATGATCATCACAGATTGCCAAGTGCATAATGATACCTCCTGATCTTTTGTAAATAGCATTCAAAGATGCGATTTTGCGAATGGTGCGAGTGAACTGTAAATTTTTTAGCTGCGTTTTACAGGATGCCTGTAAGCGCCGGCCTGTTATAAGAGGGAAATGGAAACAGGACCGAACAGGATGTACAAAACCGCAGCGATCTGTAGGATTAAAATAGCGGGCATTCCCCAGACGAACTGTGGATGCAGTGTCTTGTGATGGAATGTATACATCCCGGCGATGCTTCCGATGCTGCCGCCGATGATGGCGAGCAGAAACAGCGTCGATTCCGGAATGCGCCATGCCTTGCGGCGTGCGCGGTTTTTATCAATTCCCATTGCAGCAAATCCTGCAAGATTTACAATCAGCAGATAAATTGCCAAAATCAGTAAAACATCCATTCAAAAACTCCCTGTATTTTTAAAAATTAAATCACTTCGTATTTATTATAGGATTTATTATAGGAGATCGAAAAAAAGATTGCAAGAAGCCGGGGCAAAAAAAGATACGAGTGAACTGTAACAAAAAGGGCTTCCGTGCCAAAAGCACGGAAGCCCTTTATTAGCGTAGTGCGCCTAGCGGCGCACGTTTCTAACGGGTTAAAGTCCCGAATCCGCCCGGTAGTGGGAAGGATATAGCCGAAAGCAAGGGTGTCCATCGTGAGATGGAATCTGAAGGAAGCTGGATGTGGGGAACCTACTAACCCACGGGCAAATCTCTGGTCTGACGAACAGGAATCTCATATGAGGTCATGCATGAGGGTAAGACTGCTATTCAAGTTGAAGCCCAATAACTACACGGAATCATGCATGATAAATGAGGCAGATGGATGGAGAGGAAGAAACGTGTGGTACCTAGGGAGGTCTGTGCGGTACGCCTTGAAAGAGGTAACCATTGCATAAAGCAATGCTGAACGCACAGAAGTCAGCAGAGGCCATAGTAGCCAAACGGAACAAGTTCCGTTCGAGGTGAAGGACCGAATCAGTAGGAGTCTTGAGTATGACCGAGAAAGGAGGAATGACCGTCTATGGCAGAAAACATTGAAAACAATGGCTGTTCGCAAAGAGATAATGCGGAACATGAAGGGTATGTGAAAGCGTCTAGGTCATTCAATCGGATATGGAAAGAAAGAGACAGTGCACAGCCGAGACTTTTGGAAGCGATACTGTATAAAGACAACTTTAACAGAGCGTATAAGAGAGTTAAGGCAAACAAGGGAGCGCCAGGAATTGATGGCATGACCATTGAGGAGGCTCTTCCATATTTAAAGGAACATCAACAAGAGATAACCGACCGCATTTATCGTGGAAAGTATACTCCGTCTCCAGTAAGACGAGTTGAGATTCCCAAACCAGATGGTGGTGTGCGAAAGCTTGGCATACCAACAGTGATAGACCGCACACTTCAACAGGCAATAACCCAACAGTTAGTGCCAATCTATGAACCGCTGTTTGCAGAAGGCAGCTATGGCTATCGTCCGAACAGAAGTGCAAAAGATGCAATACTTAAGGTTAAGAAGTACGCAGAACAAGGCTATACATTTGCTGTAGTCCTTGACCTGTCAAAGTACTTCGACACTCTTAATCACGAAATTCTCATCAATCTTCTCCGAAAGAATGTAAAAGATGAACGTGTAGTACAGTTGATAAAGCGCTATCTGAAAAGCGGTGTAATGGAAAACGGAGTAGTCATTGACACAGAGGAAGGCTCACCACAAGGTGGAAATCTATCACCATTGCTGGCAAATGTCTACCTCAATGAGTTCGACCAAGAATTCCTGAAAAGAGATGTCCCATGTATAAGATATGCCGATGACATCGTGCTTCTTGCAAAGAGCAAGCGGGCATCAGAGAGACTCTTGGAAAGCAGTACAAAATATCTTGAGGAGAGGCTGAAACTTACAGTCAACCGAGAAAAGAGCCGTACTGTCAGCGTGTTTGCAATCCGAAATTTTAAATTCCTTGGCTTTGCATTGGGAAGGAACGGAAAAGGCATTTATGTCCGAGTTCATCCGAAGTCATGGAAGAAGTTTAAGTCTAGACTGAAGGAGTTATCTTCCCGTAAGCGATGTCAGTCAATCAAGCCAAGCCTTGAGAAAATCAAGGTGTATGCGAGGGGATGGCTTAACTACTACGGAATCGCAAGTATGAAGAACAACATAGATGACATCAACGGATGGCTTTATCACAGAATACGTATGTGTATATGGAAACAATGGAAATTGCCCAGAACAAAGAAGAGAAATCTGATAAAAATGGGAGTCCATGAATACTATGCGAACATGGCGGCAAACTGTCGAAGGGGACACTGGTATTGTGCCAATCTGACGACAGTCAAGAAGGCCATGACAAAAGAAAGACTGATAAACAGTGGCTTTTATGATTTAGCCACAGCCTATCAGTCTGTGCACGTCAACTATTGAAAGCGCCGTATACCGAACGGTACGTACGGTGCTGTGAGAGGACGGCGGTTAGTCACCGCCTCCTACTCGATTAGTGATTAGTTGTTGTTCTTTTCTACTTCCTGCATCTTCATTGCACGAACCTTGCTGGAAAGTCCGAACAGGTTGATGAAGCCTTCTGCATCGTGGTGGTCATACAGATCGCCGGTTGTGAAGGAAGCAAGGCTTTCATTGTAGAGAGAGTAAGGAGAAGTTGTGCCGGCTTTGATGATATTGCCCTTGTAGAGCTTGAATTTTACTTCGCCGGTTACATATTCCTGAGTCTTTTCTACGAATGCCTGAACTGCCTCGCGCAGAGGAGTGAACCATTTGCCTTCGTATACAATCTGAGCCATCTTGTTGCCCATATCGATCTTTTCTGCATAGGTATCGCGGTCGAGGATCAGCTCTTCCAGCTGCTGATGTGCCTCCATCAGGATCGTTCCGCCGGGAGTCTCATAAACGCCGCGGGATTTCATGCCAACAACACGGTTCTCTACGATATCGACGATGCCGATGCCGTGCTTTGCGCCCAGCTTGTTCAGAGTGCGGATGATGTCGGAAACCTTCATCTCTACACCGTTTACGCTCTTCGGAACGCCTTTTTCAAAGGTCATGGTAACATATTCTGCCTCGTCGGGAGCTTCCTCGGGAGTGCAGCCTAAAACAAGCAGATGTCCGTAGTTGGGCTCGTTTGCGGGATCCTCCAGCTCCAGACCTTCATGGCTGATGTGCCAGATGTTACGGTCGCGGCTGTAGCTGGAATCTGCAGAGAAAGGAAGGTGAATGCCGTGAGCCTGGCAGTATTCGATTTCGGATTCCCGGGAATCCATGGTCCACTTATCGTTTCTCCATGCAGCAATGATCTTTAAATCAGGAGCCAGGGCTTTGATGCCGAGCTCGAAACGGATCTGGTCGTTGCCCTTGCCGGTAGCGCCGTGGCAGATTGCGGTAGCGCCCTCTTTGCGGGCAACCTCAACCAGCTTCTTTGCGATCAGCGGACGCGCCATAGAGGTGCCCAGCAGGTATTTGTTTTCGTACACAGCATGTGCCTGTACGCAGGGAACGATGTATTCGTCGCACAGTTCGTCATTTACATCGAGGATATATAATTTGGAAGCACCGCAGGAGATTGCTCTTTCTTCCAGACCGTCCAGCTCTTCTTCCTGTCCGCAGTCGATGCAGACGCAGATAACTTCGTAGTCGAAATTCTCTTTCAGCCACGGAATGATGGCTGTGGTATCCAGACCGCCGGAATACGCTAAAATAACTTTTTCTTTCATGATAATTACTCCTCCATATGCTGTGTTTGATTTTTCTTTCAAGCTGTGTCAAGATAAGGATGAAAGCATCCGTTCCCGACCGACTGAAATTACTATACACCCGGATGCGAAGAAATACAAGTGTAAATTTATGCAAATTATAAATATTTTATTCAGAAAAAATGGAATATATTCCAAAAATACTTGAATATTATACATGGATGCGGTATGATTATGCAATGCTAAGGAGGAAAAGAAAATGATTCAGGTTGGAATTATCGGAGCGACCGGCTATGCCGGCGGGGAGCTGGTCCGTCTTTTATACGGGCATAAAGAGGCAGAAATCAAATGGTACGGATCCAGAAGCTATGTGGATCAGAAATATGCGTCTGTTTATCAGAATATGTTTCAGATTGTAGAGGATGTTTGTAAGGATGATAATTTAAAGCAGCTGGCAAAAGAGGTCGATGTGATCTTTACCGCGACGCCCCAGGGCTTCCTGGCAGGAGTTCTGGATGAGGAAATCCTTTCCAATACAAAGGTGATCGATCTGAGTGCGGATTTTCGGATCAAGGACGTTGCTACTTATGAAAAGTGGTATGGAATCGAACATAAATCTCCGCAGTTTATTCCGGAAGCGGTTTACGGTCTGTGTGAAAGAAACCGTGAGGCGATCAAACAGGCTCGTCTGGTAGCAAATCCGGGCTGTTATCCCACCTGCTCCATTACTTCGATCTTTCCGCTGGCAGCAGAGGGACTGATCGATATGGATACGCTGATTATTGATGCAAAGAGCGGTACCTCCGGGGCAGGGCGCAGTGCAAAGGTTGCAAACCTGTACTGTGAGGTGAATGAAAATATCAAGGCATACGGTGTTGCGAGCCATCGTCATACGCCGGAGATCGAGGAGCAGCTGTCCTATGCGGCAGGCTGTCCGGTTGTGCTGAACTTTACGCCGCATCTGGTTCCGATGAACCGTGGAATTCTGGTGACGGCTTATGCTTCCTTAAAAGAAGTGAAAAAGCCGGACGGAAGCCTTGGACTGCCGGATGCTGCAATGATTCGGGCAGCCTATGACAAATATTATCAGGATGAGAAGTTTGTGCGCGTGCTGCCGGAGGGTGTGTGCCCGGAAACGAAGTGGGTAGAGGGCAGCAATTTTGTAGATGTGAACGTTAAGGTCGATCCGCGGACGAAGCGTGTGATTATGATGGGTGCCATGGATAATCTGGTGAAAGGCGCAGCAGGACAGGCAGTGCAGAATATGAATCTGATGTTTGGGCTGGAGGAGTCCGAGGGGCTGGATCTTGTGCCGATGTTCCCGTAAGGGATGGTGGATTCCCGGCAGACTTTGACCGCCCCGGCAGCCGACTGCATTGCGTCCCCGGGATTTGTGCGCTGAAACTTTTATGCAAAAGCGCGTCGGCTTCCTAAGGGCGCACCTCACGTCCGAAACTTGCAGGCATGGTGGTAGGTTTTTGGCTGCTTTGGCGGTTGTGCATGCCTGCTTCGGACAGTCGGACGTTCGGTGCCGGAAGCCTGTGCGTTTTTGCAAAAGTTTCGCTTGCAAATCAAGGGGACGCAATTGCAGTCGGCAGCCGGGGCTGGCAATCAGTCTGCGCGGTGAGGCCTGGTTGCCTGCGGCAACAGCGGCCTGTGAGGTAGGGCTGAGTTTGTTGGGGGCTGGTCGGCTGCGCCGACTGCGCCTACTTCGGCGGTGAGGCCTGGTTGCCTGCGGCAACAGCGGCCCGGGAGGTAGGGCTGAGTTTGTGTGGGCTGGTCGCCGTAGGCGACTTCGCCCTGTTGGGGCAAAAAAGTCTTGATTTTCCGTGGAGTTGTTTGTAAAATTCAAGGTTAGAGAAATTTAGTGGCTTTGAAGGATTGAGGTGTTTTGGATGGCTGTTGGGCAGGAGTTGGTGGTGCATCCTTTTTCGCCGGTTGTGGACGGGCATTCCAGGGTGTTGATTTTAGGAAGTCTGCCGTCGGTGAAGTCGAGGGAGAATCATTTTTATTACGGGCATCCGCAGAACCGGTTTTGGAAGGTTTTAGCGGGGGTGTGTCAGGCGGAGGTTCCGGTGTCGGTGGAGGAGAAAAAGGCTTTTTTGCTGGCAAATGGGATTGCTGTGTGGGATGTGATCGCTTCCTGTCGGATTGTAGGGTCTTCGGACAGCTCCATCCGGGATGTGGCAGCAAACGATGTGGCCGGGCTTTTGCAGGATTCCAGGATTGAGGCGGTGTTTTGCAACGGCGCAAAGTCATGGGAGTTATATCACAGGTATTGTGAGAAGGCATGTCAGCGGGAAGCGGGGAAGCTTCCCTCCACGTCGCCGGCGAATGCGGCATGGTCGCCTGAACGGCTGATAAAAAGCTGGGGCGAGGCGCTTTTGCCTTATGTTGGCCCCGGCAGGAAAGGATAAATAACAATGGTTACAGTGCGCAGCATGCAAATAGAGGATTATGATCAGGTATACGCCCTTTGGATGACGATTCACGGGTTTTCGATCCGGACGATCGACGATTCCAGAGAAGGGGTGGAGCGGTTTTTGAAGCGAAATCCCGGAATCAGCGTAGTCGCTGAGATGGACGGCAGAGTGGTCGGCGCGATTTTGTGCGGGCATGACGGGCGCAGGGGCTGTCTGTATCACGTCTGTGTGCATGAGGATTACCGGATGCACGGGATCGGCAGGGCGATGGTGGTGCACTGTATGAATGCGCTGCAGCATGAGGGCATCAATAAGGTGTCCCTGATCGCGTTTACGAAAAATGATATCGGCAACGCCTTCTGGAAGCAGATCGGCTGGACGAAGCGCGAAGATTTAAACTATTACGATTTTGTTTTAAATCAGAAAAATATCGAAAATTTCAACGCTTGAGCGGGCAAAAGATACTGCTCAATCTGACATAAAAAGAAAGGCAGGAGGAACATATGGAGATCATTACAGGCGGCGTAACCGCGGCAAAGGGATTTATGGCAGCCGGCGTAGAGGCCGGGATCAAGTATCAGAACAGAAAAGATATGGCAATGGTGTATTCCAAAACGCCGTGTCGCGCAGCGGGCGTGTTTACGACGAATGTAGTAAAAGCTGCTCCTGTTTTATGGGATAAGGAAGTCGTAGAGAGCGAGTGGGAAGCTCAGGCGATCGTTGTAAACTCCGGTATCGCAAATGCATGTACCGGAAAGCTCGGCTATGAATATTGCAGGGAGACGGCAGGAGCGGCAGCAGATGCGCTGGAGATTTCTCCTCAGAGCGTCCTGATTTGTTCGACCGGCGTCATCGGTATGCAGCTTCCGATGGAAAAAATGACCGAAGGTGTGCGTATGCTGGCAAAGGCGATCAAGCCCGGAGAAGAAGCAGGAACCGATGCGGCAAAGGCGATTATGACAACGGATACCCGCAACAAGCAGGTTGCAGTAAAGGTGACGATTGGTGGAAAAGAAGTAACCATCGGCGGCATGTGCAAAGGCTCCGGCATGATTCATCCGAATATGTGCACAATGCTCGCATTTGTGACAACGGATGTGAATATCTCCAAAAAGCTTCTGCAGGAAGCACTGAGCGCTGACGTGCAGGATACCTTCAACATGGTTTCCGTAGACGGCGATACCTCGACGAACGATACGCTGCTTGTGCTGGCAAACGGCCAGGCGGGAAACCATGAAATCACGGAAAAGGGCGCGGACTACGATACGTTTGTGGAAGCGCTTCATTATGTCAATGAGACGCTGGCGAAGAAGATCGCAGGCGACGGCGAGGGCGCAACCGCGCTGTTCGAGGTAAAGGTCATTCATGCGGATAATAAGGAAGATGCAAAGACCCTGGCAAAATCGGTCATCACCTCCAGCCTGACAAAGGCAGCCTTGTTTGGACACGATGCGAACTGGGGACGGATTCTGTGTGCGCTGGGCTATTCCGGGGCAAAATTCGATCCCGAGGCGATAGAACTGTATCTGGAAAGCAGCGCCGGAAAGATCCTGATCTTCAAGGATGGTATGGCGGCAGATTACAGCGAGGAAGAAGCGACCCGGATCCTGTCCTGCTCCGAGGTGACTGCGCTTGTGGATATGAAGATGGGCGAGGCGGAAGCGACAGCCTGGGGCTGTGACTTAACCTACGATTATGTCAAGATTAACGCGGACTACCGCAGCTGACGCGAACCGGCGTTAGAACGATAAAACAGTCTCACAGCGCCGCAAAAGGAAACGTGCGCAGAAATGGGAGGAAAAAGTGGAAAAACCGGAAATGGAACAGATCATGAAAAAAGCGGAGGTGCTGATTGAAGCGCTCCCCTATATCCAGAAATTCAACCGGAAAATTATCGTGGTAAAATACGGCGGCAGCGCCATGAGCAATGAAGAGCTGCAGAAAAACGTCATCAAGGACGTGACGCTGTTAAAGCTGGTAGGTTTTAAGCCGATCATCGTACACGGCGGCGGCAAGGCCATCAGCAAATGGGTGGCAAAAGCCGGCAAGGAGCCTGTTTTTGTCAACGGATTGCGCGTGACGGACGCTGAAACGATGGAAATCGCGGAAATGGTGCTGGGGCGCGTCAACAAAAATCTGGTTGCCATGGTACAGGAGCTTGGCGTACCCGCAGCTGGCATCAGCGGCAAGGACGGCGGTCTTCTGCAGGTGGAAAAGAAATATTCCGATGGGAAGGATATCGGCTTTGTCGGCGATGTGACCAAAGTAAATCCCAAGATTTTATATGATCTGATCGACCGCGATTACCTTCCGATCGTAGCTCCGGTGGGCATGGATGAAAATTGCGAGACCTATAATATCAACGCAGATGACGCAGCATGCGCGATCGCAAGGGCGGTCGGCGCGGACAAGCTCGTGTTCCTGACGGACGTAGAAGGTCTGTACAAGGACTTTTCTGATAAATCCTCTTTCATCTCCCGCATTACAGCAAGCGACGCGGAAGCGCTTGTCAGCAGCGGTGAGATCGGCGGCGGCATGCTGCCGAAGTTAAACAACTGTACGGCGGCGGTCAAAGGCGGCGTCAACCGGGTACATATTCTGGACGGCAGAATCCCCCACTGTCTGCTTTTGGAAATTTTTACAGATCATGGGATCGGAACGGCGATTGTCGGAGACGATGAGTAGGTTTAAAGCAGTGCAAAGCACCTTCGGCACAAAGTGCCTGCGGAATGGAGGAAACATGGGTGAATTGATGCAGCAGTATATCGACGAAGCCGAGCAGGATCTTCTGCATACCTATAATCGGTATCAGGTCGTTCTGGATCGCGGCGACGGCGTATCTTTATATGATATAGAAGGAAAACGGTATCTGGATTTTGTGGCTGGTATTGCGGTGTTTGCCCTCGGCTATCATAATGCCGAGTACAATGATGCGCTGAAGGCGCAGATCGACAAGGTCATCCACACCTCGAATTATTATTACAATGTTCCTGCGGTGGAAGCGGCAAGACATCTGAAAAAGGTTTCCCGGATGGACCGCGTGTTCTTCACCAACAGCGGTGCGGAGGCAATTGAGGGCGCGATCAAGGCGGCGCGGAAATATGCTTATTTAAAAGACGGCACGACAGATCATGAGATCATTGCCATGAACCATTCGTTCCACGGTCGGACGATGGGAGCACTGTCGGTAACCGGCAATCCGCATTATAGAGAGGCATTTGAGCCCGGAATCGGCAATATCCGGTTTGCCGATCTCAACGATTTTGACAGCGTGCTGGCATGCGTAAATGACAAGACGTGCGCAATTTTGCTGGAAACCGTGCAGGGAGAAGGCGGAATTTATCCGGTACAGGAGGACTTTCTGAAAAAAGTGCGCGCGCTGTGCGATGAAAAGGATATCCTGCTGATTCTGGATGAAATCCAGTGCGGCATGGGACGAACCGGCTATTGGTATGCGTGGCAGAAATACGGCGTAAAGCCGGATATCATGACGACGGCAAAAGCCCTTGGCTGCGGTGTCCCGGTAGGTGCATTTTTAATGACGGAAAAGGTCGGACAGCATTCACTTACGGCAGGCGACCACGGCACGACCTATGGCGGCAACCCGCTGGCATGTGCAGCTGTGGCAAAGGTGCTGGATCTGTTTGAGGAAAACAACATTCTGGAGCATGTGCGGGAGGTGTCGGCTTATCTGGAAGAAAAGCTGGACAGCCTGGCAGCAAAATATGATTTTATCACGGACAGAAGAGGCATGGGACTGATGCAGGGACTTGTCTTTGACCGTCCGGTTGCGCCTGTGATCAACGCAGCGCTGGAAAACGGTCTGATTCTGATCAATGCGGGAATCAATATTATCCGCTTCGTTCCGCCTCTTGTCATCACCGACGCAGATGTGGATGAAATGATCGAAATTCTGGATTCATGCCTGAAAACGTTTCAGGAGCAAAACGCGTAGCTGCCGGGAAACGGCAGCGCGGCAAAAAAGAAAGAAATGGAGAGGAACATGTCTTTTTACCCAAAACTGATCGGGGCGGTCTGCGGTGTCTGTGCTGCGGGAGCTTTGATTTATGCGGGCGTCTCTGCCATGGATAAGGCAGGCGTTTCTACGGACGGTATTTTGTCGTCCAAACCGACGCTGACGGTATGGTATACCGAGGAAAAACTGGAGGATTATCTTTCCGCGATGGCGCTTGAATATCAGGATGCGATCGGCGTGCGTGTTGTTCCGGTTTTGAAAAGCGGTCTGGAATATCTCGAGGCAGTAAACGACGCTTCCATCGCAGAGGAATCGATGCCGGATGTTTACCTGATCAGCAATGACGGACTGGAAAAAGCGTACCTTGCCGGGCTGGCGGTAAATGTGAAGGATCAGAATGCTGTCCTGAATACCGAAAATTTTCCGCAGACTGCACTGGACGCTGTGACCTATCAGGGACATGCGGTTGCTTATCCGCTGTATTTTGAAACCAGTGCGCTTGTATACAACCAGACGTATCTGGAGCAGGCGGCGGCAGAGCTGGAAACGGACGAGGTGTCCCTGATTCCGAAAACGATTGAAGATATCCGGAATTTTGCGGATGAGTACAACGCGCCGGAAACGGTAGAATCGGTTTTCCGATGGGATGTATCTGATTTTTTCTATAATTATTTCTTTGCAGGAAATTATATCACCGTTGGCGGAAGCTGCGGGGATGATTCGTCCCGGATCAACATCTATAATCAGGATGCGGTTTACGGGCTTGCGACGTACCAGAAGCTGAGTCAGTTTTTCTCGATCGATGCGGCGACTTCGAGCTACGACCAGGTTGTGCAGGATTTTTTGGATGGAAAGCTGGTTTATACGATCGCGACCACCGATATTCTGGATCGGGTTGTGCAGGCGAAGGCAGACGGAAGCTTTGCGTGGGAATACGGCGTAGCGTCCCTGCCGGATATCAGTGAAACGGTTTGCTCCCGCGGTATTTCCGTGACCGGAAGCATTGTTGTAAACGGCTACGGTAAGCATCAGGACGAGGCGGATAATTTCGCAGCATGGCTTTGCACGGACAGCGCGGATAAGCTGTTTGACCGCAGTACCCTTGTGCCTGCCAAAAAGAGCGCAGCGCAGCAGACGGAGGAGATGGCAGCGTTCTGGCAGGAATACAGCCAGACGGTTCCGGTGCCGAAGCTGATGGCGACTGCGAACTTCTGGGTACAGATGGAGATCGCGGAGACGAAAATCTGGGAGGGAGAAAACGTTTCGGACGTTTTAAAAGACCTTTCGGAAAAAATCATGACACAGGTAACCGGCACGCAGTACGTGGAAGAAGAATATATCGAAGTGCCTACGGAGACCCAAATCGATTACGCCGAGAGCGAAGAAGAATAAGAACGTGTATAAAAATCCAACCATAACGCATACTGTATTTCATACCGGACGCTGTCAGGGCGGACGGAAGAAGGAGGCTTGCAGGATGGTTGGATTTTTGATTGCAGTTTTATCCGGGGTTCTGATGAGCGTGCAGGGCATTTTCAATACACAGGTCACAAAAGCGTCGAGCATCTGGTCTGCGAATGTGTTTGTGCAGGCGACGGCGCTGCTGTCGTGCCTGGCAGTTTGGCTTGCAGCGGACCGGTCGAATCTGTTTGCCGTGTTTAGGAGCGAGCCGAAGTATCTGCTGCTTGGCGGCGTACTCGGCGCCGGGATTACCTGGACAGTGATTAAGGCGATGGCGATGCTTGGACCTGCAAGGGCGGTTCTGTTTATCGTGGTGGCGCAGATCGCGGCGGCATACCTTGTGGAGCTGTTTGGGCTATTCGGCGTTGAAAAAGCAGCGTGGGAGTGGAGAAAGGCGATCGGACTTGCTGTAGCGGCTGTCGGAATTGCCGTTTTTCAGTGGAAATAGCGCCCGGAATATGCTATCCTACCAGTAGTGAGAGGTCTGCAGAAGGAGCTGGATTTTGGTATCTGCAGCCATGAAATACAAGAGAGGATGTGTATTTGATTGTCTTATCAGACGTTATTTTTACAGCAGTCTTATCGGGACTGTACGAAACAGTATGAGGAAATTCTGCACAACCCGAACCTGCCGTTGTGGGATTATGTGGTGCTGACGGCTTCGAACGAGGCCCAGGCTCAGGCATATCGTGCGCAGATTTCCTACCGCTTAAAGCATCAGATGCTCCCGGAAAAGACACACTATGCGGTGCTGCCTGATCCGGACGGCAAGCGTGTCGGAAGCGGCGGCGCGACTTTAAATGTGCTGCGCTATATCCGGGAGCATGCGGCGGGTAAGCAGAGTCCGGCTGCCGTGCTGCATAGCGCAGTGCAGGGTGACGGCGCAGTGGAGAGTAGTCAGTTTGTGTCTGCGCAGCCCGGCGAAGCAGCTTGCCACGCCTTTGACGGCAAGCGCATTCTGGTCATCCATTCCGGCGGGGACAGTAAGCGCGTGCCCCAGTATTCTGCCTGCGGCAAGCTCTTTTCCCCCGTGCCGCGGATTCTTCCAAACGGCCGCAGATCGACGCTGTTCGACGAATTTATGATTGCCATGTGCGGTGTTGCGGCGCGGATGAACGCCGGAATGCTTGTCTGCTCCGGGGATGTGCTGCTGCTGTTTAACCCGCTGCAGATCGATTTTTACGGAAAAGGCGCTGCGGCGCTGTCGATCAAGGAGCCTGCAGAAATCGGCAAAAACCATGGTGTATACAGACGGGACAGGGAAGGAAATGTCGGCGGATTTTTACATAAAAAGACCGTAGAGCAGCTGCACGAAATGGGTGCGATGGACGAGCACGGGCATGTGGATATCGACACCGGCGCGGTTATGATGAGCGTAGACCTGCTCAATTCCCTTTACAGTCTGATCGACACAGAGGAAAAGTTTGCCGCCTGTGTCAACGAACAGGCGCGGCTTTCGTTTTATGCGGACTTTCTGTATCCACTGGCGTCGGATTCCACCCTGGAGCAGTATTATCAGGAGACGCCCGAGGGTGAGTTTACACCGGAGCTGAGAGCCTGCCGGGAAAAAATCTGGGCGGCGCTGCATCCCTATCAGATGAAGCTGATCCGGATGTCACCGGCGGCATTTATCCATTTTGGGACGACCCGGGAGCTGCTGCATCTGATGACGGAGGGGATGGAGCAATTTACGCATCTGGGCTGGCAGGCGAGGATCAACACCAACAGTCAGGAAAAAAGCTATGGGGCTGGAAACAGCTATATCAGTCTGCGTGCAGACGTTGGCGCGGGAAGCTATATCGAAGACAGCTATTTGCATCATGGTACGGTTGTCGGGGAGCGCTGCGTGATCTCCGGCGTGACGCTGGATGGACAGAGCGTTCCGGCGGATACGGTACTGCATGGGCTAAAGCTGCAGGACGGCAGGTTTGTTGTCCGGATGTACGGCGTTTGCGACAATCCGAAGGAAGCGGCATTATTTGGAAAAAAGATCGGCGAACCGTTGTGGACGGCGGCAGTTTATCCGATTCGAAATACGATTCAGGAAGCAGTATCTGCGACACTGCGTGCATATGAAGACGGTTTTCCAACACTGGAAGACGGGATTTCTTTAAAAGACAGCTTCAACCAGGCGGATGTAACGGCGATTCTGCCCTGGCAGGATAAGCTGGAGGATAAGGTAAAAATCGAATCCCTGTTGGAGGCCATCGATAAAAAGGATAACCTCCATGAGGCGGTGAAGGTGTTCAACGGGGAGATCAATGCGCGCGTAATCCGGCAGCTTTGCGGTCTGGCGGAAAAGCTGGACGAACAGGAGCTGTTTGAATTTTCCCGGAAAATCCGGATTTATTATGCGCTGTCCTGTCTGACGAAGCAGGATAAGTATCTTGACCTGTGCCTGGATACGATCCGAAACGCGATTCTTGTCGGGGCGGTGGCAGGGCTTTCCTACGATCCGATGGCAAAAATGGAGCAGGAGGAAGTGGTGGTACGCCTGCCCGTGCGCGTCAACTGGGGCGGCGGCTGGAGCGATACGCCTCCATATTGCATGGAGCACGGCGGAACGGTGCTGAATGCGGCGGTGAAGCTGGACGGACAAAATCCTGTCGAGGCAGTTGTGAAAAAGATTCCGGGCAATCAGATCGTGCTGGCCAGCGCGGACAGCGGCGCAGAGCAGGCATTTTCTGAAATCAGTCAGCTACAGGATTCCAGTAATCCTTACGATCCCTTTGCCCTGCATAAGGCGGCGCTGATCGCCTGCGGCATCATTCCGTACCGGGAGCAGATTTCTGTCGAAGAGGTGACGAAAAATCTCGGCAGCGGGCTCTATTTGTCCACACAGGTGATTCATATCCCGAGAGGCAGCGGCCTCGGTACGTCCTCGATTCTTGCGGGCGCATGTGTCAAGGCGATTTACCGGATGCTCGGAAAGGAGCTGTCTCAGGAGGAGCTGTACAACCGGGTCCTGTGCATGGAGCAGATTATGTCCACGGGCGGCGGCTGGCAGGACCAGGTGGGCGGGCTTGCGCCTGGAATCAAAATGGTGACCAGCGATGCAGCGATTGTACAGGAAATCGGCTGCAGTCCATGCAGCATCAGCACAGAGACGCTGCAGGAGTTAAACGAGCGATTCTGCCTGATTTATTCCGGACAGCGCAGGCTTGCAAGAAACCTGCTGCGCGATATTGTAAGCCGCTATGTGAGCGGTAACCCGGATACGGTGGAGGTGCTTTATGAGATCCAGCGGATAGCGGTTTTGATGCGCTTTGAGCTGGAAAAGGGAAATGTAGACGGCTTTGCACAGCTCCTGAACCAGCACTGGGAGCTTTCCAGACGGCTGGATGGCGGCTGTACTAATACCTGTATTGATATGATCTTTAGTTCCGTGGAGGATCTGATCGACGGAAAGATGATCTGCGGCGCAGGCGGCGGAGGCTTTTTACAGGTTATCCTGAAAAAAGGCGTGACTGCGGAACAGGTGCAGAAGCGTCTGAGAGAGGTATTCCAGGACAGCGGCGTGGAGGTATGGCGCTGCAGCCTGGTGTGATGACAGCGCGTGCGGCGAAAATACGGCGTGGCAGGCGCGCTGCTGCAGAATAAGTTTAAGGGGATATTCGATATGTTGAAGGGAATTTCACCACTGATTTCACCGGAGCTGTTAAAAGTTCTTGATGAAATGGGACACGGAGACGAGATCGTGCTGGCGGATGCGAACTTTCCGTCCAGCAGCATCGGACAACGGGTGATCCGGGCGGATGGAATCGGTACGGCAGAGCTTTTGGCGGCGATTTTGCCGTTGTTTCCGTTGGATCAGTACGATCCCGAGCATTTCGTCCTGATGGAGGTCGTGCCGGGAGATACGGTTGTACCGGTGATCTGGGAGGCTTATAAGGCTCTCCTGAACTATTATGAGCCGGACACAGAGGTGCATAAGATCGAGCGGTTTGCCTATTACGAGCGCGCCAAAAAGGCGTACTGCGTGGTAGCGACCGGAGAAAAAGCCCAGTATGCCAATATCAT
The DNA here is from genome assembly GCF_046968865.1 of Gallintestinimicrobium sp. Classification (NCBI taxonomy): domain Bacteria; kingdom Bacillati; phylum Bacillota; class Clostridia; order Lachnospirales; family Lachnospiraceae; genus Gallintestinimicrobium; species Gallintestinimicrobium sp. Next base: position 114,970 of record NZ_JBKVPW010000002.1, read on the forward strand.
TTTGAAAAAAGGTGTTGTGAAGTAGGGGCTGGAAAAAGATTGGCGGGGCAGCAGAAGATCCCTCACTGCGGTATATTTTTTCTCCGGGATCGGGATGATCCGCCCGTCGGTCATCTGCACCTGAAAGCGGCTGATTTTCTGGACGAAGGAGGGATTGATGAGGTAGCTTTCGTGGCAACGGATAAAGAACGCACCGTAGCGTTCCGCGAGGGCGGAGAGGCGTTCGACGGATTCATAGACCTGGTCGGTGGTATGGAGGATCGTATGGCGTCCGTGGGTTTCCGCATATAGGATGGAGCTCCAGTTCAAATAGATCAGCGTCTTTTGTGTGCCGCGGAAGCGGAGCCTGTCAGAGCGGGTTTCTCCGGCAAGAACCAGTTGATCCCGGTAGGTTTCTTCGTAGTGAACCGGATAAATACGGTCCCGTTTGTCATAGGCAATCGCGTTCGAAATATGGCACAGACGGATGTAGGGCGTGTTATTGTGGAATACCCAGGTAAAGACGATCCGTTGATAGACGCGGCCGGAGCTTCCATCCGGCCAGAAGGTATCGACGAGAAAGGAAAGAAGGATATTCATAACATGACTGCTTCCGGTCGGAAGTAAAGTCGCTGTCAGGTTGTGGACGGCAAAACGCAGTTCGTGTTTTTCGGCTGCAAAGGCTGCGACGAGCGCTTTTTTCGTGCGGATCACCTGTCCGACAGCAGGGCCGATCCAGAGAACGTCCTCATCGCAGGCATCCAGAAAAGGCTGAATCCTGTTTTCGTAATAATCCAACAGTATTTGTGCGGTGTAGTCGGCAAGCTCCTGAATTTGCATAAAGCATCCTCCTTCAGAACCGTTATTTAGAACAAAATACACGTCATATTTTACATTATATTGCAGAAAGTGAAAAAATCAAATATAATATTTTTATAGAGACGATAAAATTTGTGCATTATTACGGTTTGCCCATATTGGAAGGGAGGAAGGAGAATGAAACGAAAACATTATCTTGCCTGGATGCTCACAGCAGCGCTTACGGCTGCTTCGGTTATGCCGATGACGGTGTATGCGCAGCCTGCTTCTGCAGGCGGCGGCAAGGTGAAGGTCGTAGAGGGAGATGTAAGCGGAGAGATGCAGGGAGGCGTGATGTCGCCGGGAGCGGTGGCAGTCGAGGGCGCTGACCTGACGGTGAACGGAAACGTTTCGGACGGTCTGGTTTCAGACGGTGCTACGTTAACCGTAAACGGAAATGTGACAGGAAACGGAATCAATACGGTCGTTGCAAAAAAAGGGACTGTGACGGTAAACGGAACGGTAACAGCAACGGATTTGAACCGCCAGACAGGTGTTCTGGCGTCAAACGGCAGCAAGCTGACGGTCGGGGATACGGAGGTTGGCGGAAAAGAATCGACCGGCGTGATTGCAGAAAGCGGGTCGAAAGCGACAGCCGGAAATGTGAAAGTTTCCGGGGAATACATGACAGGAGCTTCGGCATGCGGAGACAGCACGGTTCATGTAAAAGGTGATGTGACTGCAACCGGTGAAAACTCAGTCGGCATTGATGGAGAAACCGGCACGATAAAAGTCGGAGGCGATGTCTCCGGGATAGAAGCGGTCGTTGCAAGGGGAGAGGCTGACGTAACGGTAGGCGGTTCCGTAAGCGGAACATTAAGTGGCATTGTAGCGGTTGGAAACGCATCGGTAAGCGTGAAAGGAGATGCAGAGACGAAGGTCGGCCCTGGCGTGTTTGCGCAAGAAAACGCAACGGTTACCGTCGATGGAAATGTGACCGGTGGAACGTTCTACGAAGCACCGGAGGGCTATGAATACGTGTATCCCGCTATTATTGCAGGGGCCGGCACGACTGTCATCGTAAAAGGGACGGTATCGACAGCAGAAAGAAACTTTTTTGCCGTGGGCATCAATTGCTGGGATGCCGGAAGCCAGAAGGGAACGTTGATCCTTGAGAAAGCGAAAGCCGGCGGAGAGGCGAACGCGATTTATGTGAATGCAGCCCCGGGCGCTTCGCAGGAGGATATTCTGAACAGTCTGCCGGATATCGTGGTGGGAGAGCTGGTCGCAAAGAATGAAGATTTTATCTGGAACAGTTATGACAATGGGCTGTATGGGAACGATCCGGAGGATGAAACAATCGGGGAGCTGAATGAAAAGATTTATGCTACGATCCGGTATATGATCCGGTGGAACAATTCGGAGGGCGGCAGCTTTTCGGTAAACGGAACCTCCAAATACGGGGAGTATGATGTCGCGCAGGAAAATCAGGAGCTTGGGATTACGATTCAGATTGCAGAAGGGTACGAGCTGGAATCCATTTCCGGAGGAAAAGCACAGGTCCTTCAGCGGCCGGATGGAACCTGGTCGGTGATCGTTCCGCGCGGCGGCGGTGTGAATCTGTCCGCAGTGCTGAAACGGATCATAAAGGAAGAAATGAAAAACAGCGCCGTTTCTAATCCGGGTGCTTCCGGTTCGGAAGAGCAGACGACAGTACAGAAAAGCTCCGGCTATGCCGAATTCCAGAAAGCGGTGCGCAGCCAGATCAAAAATGCAGCGCCCGGAGCAGTTGTGGAAATAGACGGAAAGAACTGGATGAGCTTTGACCGTAGCACGATGGAGGAACTGAGCAAACGAAATGATCTGACGGTTGTTGTGCGTTTTCGGTATCTTGGAAAGCGTTGGAGAGTAGTAGTTCCGGCTGGCTATGCGGTGCAGACGCTGCTGAATCAGGAGGGATACACTGGATTTTTATACCTGAGCGCAGTTTTCGGTGCAGTGCCGGAAGAAGCATAATAGATGGAAAAGTCGCCCAGGGCGGAAGCTGCCACCGTCCTGCGGCGGTTTGTGGAGATCGTCATCGATCCGCAGACCGCAAGGGAATTGGCACAGAAGAACAGCGGGAAACAATAGAATGCACGCTCTGTGAGCATTCTATTGTCATGAATAAAAATAAGTAAAAAAGAGCTCCTGTTGGAATCATACCACGAAAGCAAGTGTGGTTTCCAACAGGAGCTTTTTGCTCGATAGGAAATAGATGCTATTTTTAGTTCCAGATATGCGCTGTAAGCGCGTTAGTTTGCATTTCCATCATCGACAGGGACATTGTCGGCTGCGCTGCCGTCGGAAGACGGTGCAGCTGCGGCAGACTGTGTCTGGACAGAGGTTTGTGCGGCATTTAACTGATTGATCTGTGCGTTGAGGCTGTCGATTCGGTGCTGTGCCTCATCGACAGCGCTCTGTGCAGCCGCTTTTGCATTGTCATCGGCAGCCGCTGCAAGTTCTTGATCTGCAATCGCCTTGTCCTCTACTGCGGTCTGGAGCTGCTGCTGCAGGCTTACGAGCAGAGCTTCGTACTGTGCAGAGTTGCTGCGCAGCTGAAGCTCGAGCCGTTCCTGCTCGATGATCTGATCTGCACCGGGGGTTGCCATGAAGACAGAGCTGTGCTCGCAGACCCTCTGGGAATCCTCGGAGGTCACCTGACCGGTCAGGATACGTTCGTTTTCCGGAAGCATTTCCAGAGTACCCTCCGTTGCAAAGGGGCAGGCATCTGCTGCGGGAAGACCGCTGTAGGCGCAGACACTACCCTGATAGTGTACGTCACAGGTTTCGGTCGGAACCGTATCTACAGCAAAATATTCTGTCTTTAAGGTTTCACCGCAGAGTGCGGTCGGCAGCTTGCCAGACTGCGCGCAGACAGTCTGAGCGACGATATCGGCAGGCTGGGAGAAGGATTTGTTTTCCAGACCTTCATGCACCTGACTCATGACTGCTTTCCAGAGCTTCTTTGCAAGGCTTCGTTCTTCGCCCTTGCGCAGCTTTGTGTTGTTGTCATAACCTGTCCAGGTCGTACAGGTGTAGTACGGTGTGTAGCCGGAGAACCAGATATCGTTATAATCGGACGTCGTACCGGTTTTACCGGCGATGGACATGCCGCCGAAGTTGACAGCAGTACCGGTACCGGAGGTGACAACATCCTGCATTGCGCTCGTTAAGAGGAATGCGGTGGAGGGCTTGATGACCTGCGTACCCTCGGTGCTGGTGTTATCCAAAATAACGTTGCCGTCGTGATCTTTTACAATCGTATACAGCTTGGGTCTGATATACTGCCCGCCGTTTGCGATGGTGGCATAGGAGGCGTTTAATTCGATGTTTTTTACACCATATGTGATACCTCCAAGGGCGAGGGCCTGCTGGACGTCGGAGAAAATCTTGCCGTTTTTCTCTACGCCGTCTACCAGCGTGGTAAAGCCGAATTTCTGTAAATATTCATAGCCAAGACGGGGAGTGATTTGCGTCAGGACCTTTACCGTAACGATATTTAAGGAGTCCCGGATACCATCCCGCAGGGAACAGATGCCGCGGTAGCCGCTGGAATACCAGTTGGATACCGGTCTGCCATTGTCATAGTTGAAGGGACCGTCGACCTCGACATCCGCGAGAGTCATGCCGGCGCTGTCCAGCGCGGGCGCGTAGGTGGAGACGATCTTAAAGGTGGAACCCGGCTGACGGACCGCATCGGTGGAGCGGTTCAGAGTCAGGTTTCCTTCCTTGGTGCCGCGGCCGCCGATCATGGCAACGACATAGCCCGTGGACTGATCCTCAATCGTTAAGGAAATCTGGGGCTGGGGCGTCAGGGTGATGGATTCGCCGATAATTTCCGCACTGTCGGGAATCGTAGCAGCCTTATAAGCCTCGATCGCTTCATTCGCCTCTTCCTGAGAGCTGTACAGGAGGTTGAAGTTTTTGTCGCCGTTTTCCTGATAATAGGATTTGTACTTTTCCGAGCTGATGTTGACGATGCCGCCTTCCTCCTCAGAATCAGGATCGCGGTAGGTCAGCTGGTAGCTTAGCAGCCAGCGCGTGCCGTCCGGATAGAGGGATTCGTCAGAAGCAACGGAGTCACAGATCGCCTGAATATCGGGATCCATGGCGGAGAAAATGCTCAGACCGCCGGAATAAACCATGACGTAAGCCTGGGTTTCGGTATAGCCGGCTGCGATCAGGTCTTCGGTTACGGCTTCTTTGACTGCATCCGCATAGTAAGAGTCTACGGAAGAATCTCCGCCGACTTCGAGGTTGGCGGTCTGGATTCTGCGGTATAAGCTGTCAGTATCCGATTCCGCCTCGTCGTACTGCGCCTGTGTGATATAGCCCTGCTCAAGCATGTTGGTCAGCACCTTTTCACGGCGATCCTGGTTTTTGTCAGGATGGGTCAGCGGATTATACTTGGACGGGTTCTGGGTGATTCCGGCGATGGTTGCGCATTCGGAAAGGCTTAACTCCCAGACGTTTTTGTTGAAATAACGCTTGGAGGCAGCCTGTACGCCCAGCGTGTTCTGGCCCAGGTTGATCGTGTTCATGTATTGTTCCAGGATCTTGGATTTGTCGTTGGTATCTTTTTCCAGCTGAATCGCAAGATACTGCTCCTGGACTTTTCGCTTGATTCGTTCGCCCAGCGTCTTTTCCTGAGTCCAGGTCGTCAGAACGGTATTTTTGATCAGCTGCTGGGTGATGGTGCTGGCACCCTCCTGCCGTTTGAAGCCGGTCTTTACGGCGGTTACGCCGGCACGGAGAATCCCCATGATGTCGATACCGTTGTGCTGGTAAAAACGCTCATCCTCGATGGCGACAAAGGCGTTTGCCAGATCGGTGGGAATCTGATCCATCGTAACGGGGACACGGTTGGAGTCCTCGGCGATCAGCTTCGCCATCTGGTTTCCCTTGCTGTCATAAATAAAGGAAGAGTATCGGGTGGGAGTTGCATCCTCCAGTGTGATGGTAGGTGCAGAATCTATAATCCCCTTGAAAACCCCCAGTCCGGCGCAGATGCCGATAATTCCGATTGCAATGACGCATAAAAGCAGCACCTTGGAAAAGGTGAGCAGGCATTTGCGTCCGAGCTTCGAAGATGTGGACTGGAGTGCTTTCTTTTTCTGTTTTACACTCTTTTTGCCATAATTCATGCAATGAAACCTCCTTGGTTTTGGACATTACCTCCCCTGATTATAGCAAAATCGGGCAGGTAAATAAAGGTTTTTCTGCCATATTAAGATATTGTTCACAAAAAGAAATGCTGTTATACTGGTTGGGAAGCGGGAAACGCCTGTCAGCGGACAGATGAGAAACCGCAGGGCAGCTGTAGAATGGAGAATTTTTATGGAAGAAAAAGAAACGGTCAGGGAGCCTTACCGGATGGTGCTGGAGGGCGGTCAGGCAGAGCTGGTGGAAAAAAAATCGCGCTTTATCGCAAACGTCCGTCCGGTCGAATCCGAAGCAGAGGCGGTTGCGTTTATTGATGAGATGAAGAAAAAATACTGGGACGCCCGGCATAATTGCTCGGCGTTTGTCATCGGCACGAAAGCGGAGCTGACGCGCTGCAGCGACGATGGCGAGCCCTCCGGGACGGCGGGACGTCCGATGCTGGAGGTGCTTTTAGGCGAGGGCGTAAGAAACGTCGCAGTCGTTGTGACGCGGTATTTCGGCGGCGTGCTGCTGGGCACCGGCGGACTGGTGCGCGCCTATTCCGGCGCTGTAAAAGAAGGAATTGCCGCGTCCAAAATCGGGACGATGCGTTACGGCGTCCGTTTAAAAATCTGCACAGACTATAATGGAATCGGAAGGATTCAGTACATCCTGCGCCAGAACGGTCTGGAAGCGGAGGACACGGTTTACACGGATCAGGTGGAGCTGACGGTGCTGCTTGCGGCAGAGTGTGTGCCCGGATTGAAAAAAGAAATTACAGAGGCAACCGCAGCGAAGGCTGGCATCGAAGAGGTGGAGAAGCTGTATTTCGTGGCGGCTGAGCATAGTTGTAATAGAAATGGAGAATTGGGATGAAATTGATTTCATGGAATGTGAATGGGCTTCGCGCCTGTATGACAAAGGGCTTTATGGATTTTTTCAACGAGGCGGACGCCGATATTTTCTGTTTGCAGGAGACGAAGCTTCAGGCGGGGCAGATCGAGATGAAGCTGCCGGGCTATGAACAGTTCTGGAATTATGCGGAGAAAAAGGGCTATTCCGGGACGGCGATTTTTACAAAGCAGAAACCTCTGTCGGTCGCATACGGCATCGGAATTGAGGAACACGATCACGAGGGCAGAGTAATCACGCTGGAATACCCGGACTATTATGTGGTTACAGTGTATACACCCAATTCCCAGGACGGTCTGGCTCGGCTGGATTATCGGATGAAATGGGAGGACGACTTTTTCGCGTATTTGAAGAAGCTGGAAGAGAACAAGCCGGTGATTTTCTGCGGAGACTTGAATGTTGCGCACAAGGAGATTGATTTAAAGAACCCGAAAACCAACCGTAAAAACGCGGGCTTTACGGATGAAGAGCGCTCAAAGATGACAAAGCTGCAGGAGAATGGCTTTATCGATACGTTCCGGTATTTTTATCCGGATCAGGAGGGCATCTATTCCTGGTGGTCGTACCGCTTCCAGGCGCGCAGCAAAAATGCTGGATGGAGAATTGATTATTTTATGACGTCAGAAAGTTTGAAAGACAGACTGGAGGATGCGAAGATCGACACAACGGTTCTGGGATCGGATCACTGCCCGGTGGAGCTGATTTTGAAGGATTAAAAAATTTCTGCTGGGGATAAAAATATGAAAAATTTTGGAATCAGTTGATATTCCAGGATGTTTTGTGTATAATATAAATACCAAGAGAAAACTCTCTTCCTGGAAACAGGACACGAAGCATAAGGTGTTTGCTTCCGTTGCACTGGCAACGTTAAAACTTTGCATTTACTCTTCAGCCAGAGAATAATAAGGTCGGACGGGTGAAAGGCTCGTAAAGTGGTGGCAAAGCACCGGAACGAAACCAGTTTTGCAGGTAAAATGGAGAAACCTTTGATACAAAGGTTTCTCTTTTACGTTAAGGAGAATAATGAAATACGGCATAAAAAACGAAAAAATATTGACGTCGGAAGAGGTGTTGGCGATCCTGCATCGCAGTGCCGTCCGATATTCCGAATATGCTGATACGACACTGCTATTTCTGTTTCGGGAAAAGAAAACGGAAGGTTATAATTTTTATGAGGTCAGATTTGGAAAGCATAATTTCATGCACCTGGCGGGAATGAAAAGTGAAATGTTCAATGCGGTCGAATTTTATGAAGCATGTCTGAATGGAATGGTGACACAAAAGGCATGCACTCCGCGGAGAGACAGGAAAACGATGTATTCCAAGCTGGCTGTTTTGGAGCAGATGTTGGATTTACGAAACAGCAAATGTTATAAAATTGGAGAAAAAGATTTAGTAACACGCGAGAATGATTTTGAAATGGCTACCGGAAATGCGAACGGAGTCATTGGGTATGATGCGCGCATAAAAATAAAAGGAAGCGATAAAGTGGACAGAGCCAAAGCGGCGATTCCGACCACTTTACTGAACGCTCCGATCACAGCATATTGCTCCAGACCAGACAAGATTATGTTTATTCTGCAAAAATCAGATAGGGAAAATACATATAGCAGATTGTTTTATGAAATCAAAAAAGGGCTGTTTCAAACCGAAAAGGAAAGAATTAAGGAACAGTTAAAGATAGATTTATAGTAGTAAAAAAGGAACTTTTAGAAGTAGCGCCCTAAAAAAGGAACCTTTCAAATTTTCTTACGGAAATTTGAAAGTAGCGCAAAAAAGAGAGCCTTGCGGCTCTCTTTTTTGCTTACTTGTTCTGGATTGCAGCACGCTTGCGCATGGTGTGATCCAGGATTTTTTTACGGATTCTGAGAGACTTTGGAGTTACCTCCAGAAGCTCGTCTGTGTCGATGAAGTCCAGTGCCTGCTCCAGGCTTAAAATGCGCGGAGGGGAAAGGCGCAGGGCATCGTCGGCGCTGGAAGAACGGGTGTTAGTCAGCTTCTTGGTCTTGCAGACATTGACTTCGATGTCTTCACTGCGACCGGTCTGACCGATAACCATTCCGGCGTAAACCTTTTCACCGGCTCCGATAAACAGTGTGCCGCGCTCCTGTGCATTGAACAGACCGTAGGTGATGGCATCGCCTGCCTCGAATGCGATCAGGGAGCCCTGCTTGCGGTACTGGATATCGCCCTTGTAAGGCGCATAGCTGTCAAATATAGCGTTCATGATACCGTTGCCCTTGGTGTCGGTCATGAACTCACCACGGTAGCCGATCAGACCGCGGGAAGGAATCATGAATTCCAGGCGGGTCGTGCCGCTGTGGCCGGGGGTCATGTTGACCAGTTCGCCCTTTCTCTGACCGAGCTTTTCGATAACGTTTCCGGCAAACTCTTCCGGAACATCGATATATACCTGTTCCATAGGCTCGAGCTTGTGACCCTTTTCATCATAATGGTACAGAACCTCAGCCTTGCTGACTGCAAACTCATAGCCCTCACGGCGCATGTTCTCGATCAGGACGGACAGATGCAGCTCGCCGCGTCCGGATACCTTAAAGCTATCGGTGGAATCTGTTTCTTCCACGCGAAGGGAAACGTCAGTATTTAATTCGCGGAACAGACGCTCTCTCAAATGACGGCTGGTGATGAATTTTCCTTCTTTGCCGGCAAGGGGAGAGTCGTTTACCATGAAGTACATTGCAATGGTAGGCTCGGAAATTTTCTGGAACGGAATTGCGTTGGGCGCATCGGGAGAGCAGAGCGTGTCTCCGATGTGCAGGTCTGCAATACCGGAAATTGCAACGATGGAGCCGATACCCGCCTCGCGGACTTCTACTTTATTCAGACCGTCAAACTCGTAAAGCTTGCTGACCTTTACGCGCTTGGTGGAGTCGGGATCGTGATGGTTGACGATGACAACCTCCTGATTGACGGAAACCTTGCCATTATCCACTTTGCCGACGCCGATTCTGCCGACGTATTCGTTGTAGTCAATGGTACTGATCAACAGCTGCAGACCAGCATCCGGATCGCCCTCAGGAGCGGGAATGTAGTCCAGGATCGTGTCGAACAGAGGCTTCATATCCTTATTCTTAACGGTCAGGTTCGTCGTCGCACTGCCGTTTTTCGCGGATGCGTAAACAAAGGGGCAATCCAGCTGCTCGTCAGTAGCATCCAGCTCTAAGAACAGCTCCAGAACTTCATCCTGTACTTCCAGCGGACGCGCTTCGGGACGGTCGCACTTGTTGATGCAGACGATAACGGGAAGCTGCAGTTCCAGGGCTTTGCGCAGAACGAAACGGGTCTGCGGCATGGGACCTTCGAATGCGTCTACAACGAGGATAACGCCGTTTACCATTTTCAGGACACGTTCTACCTCGCCGCCGAAATCGGCATGTCCGGGAGTGTCGATGATATTGATCTTTGTGCCGTTGTAGGTAACGGCTGTATTTTTAGAAAGGATGGTGATACCGCGTTCGCGCTCAATGGCATTGGAGTCCATCACACGTTCTGCCACTTCCTGATTGGCACGGAACACACCGCTTTGCTTTAACAGCTCATCAACCAGCGTGGTTTTGCCGTGATCGACATGGGCGATAATGGCAACGTTTCTCACGTCTTCTCTTTTCTGTCTCATTTTTTCCTCACATTCCGCCGCCAAAGCGGCTTGTACTGCGGCATTCCGTCCGCGTATTTCATCATTTCCGGGTTTAAACGGTACAAGTATAGCACCGCTTTTTTTCTGATGCAACCATTAAAACGCCCAAAGAGCTGTTTTTCGACACAAAAATAAGGAAAAAACTGCCGGAAGCGGGCGCAGATGTCGGGAAAAGGAGAATTGTGCGCCTCCGTATATTCATAAATTAGGAAGAAACCCCATAAAATGGAATTACATGACAGGAAAAAATTCTTGTAACAAGAAGGGAGAACTTTAAAATGACAGATAAGGTAATTGAAAACAACCAGGCAGCAGTAATGGGCAAAATTATCAGCGGATTTACGTTTAGCCATGAGATTTTCGGTGAAGGCTTTTACATGATGGATGTGGAAGTCGCGCGGCTGAGCGAATCCTATGATATCATCCCGGTTATGGTATCGGAGCGCCTGATCGACGTGGATGCGAATTACGAGGGGGAATATGTAAGCATTTACGGACAGTTCCGTTCGTATAACCGCCATGAAGAACGCAGGAATAAGCTGATTTTATCTGTGTTTGCAAGGGAGATCACATTCGTGGATGAGTTGGAGGAAAGTGCGCGGACAAACCAGATTTATCTGGACGGTTATATCTGTAAGGAGCCGGTTTACCGTAAGACGCCGCTGGGTCGGGAGATCGCGGATGTGCTGCTGGCGGTCAACAGACCTTACGGAAAATCGGATTACATTCCCTGCATCTGTTGGGGCAGGAATGCCAGATATGCAGGCAGCTTTGAGGTTGGTGCCCATTGTGCGGTATGGGGACGGATCCAGAGCCGGGAATATATGAAAAAGCTTTCCGAGGATCAGCTGGAAAAGCGTATCGCTTATGAGGTATCGGTCAGCAAGCTGGAGCGGATGGACTGATATAGTTGCAGATTAGGGTAAGGTATGCTAGAATATCGACATCATATAGTATATCTGCGGCATTAAATGTTTACGAAAAGACAAATCGGGAAAGGAATTCCGACTATGGGCAGAGTTCAGATTTTTACAGGGGACGGCTATGGAAAAACGATGGCGGCACTCGGGGAAGCGTTGATTGCTGCCGCATCCGGCAAACGTGTAGTAGTGATTCAGTTTTTGAAGGGGAGAGGCCTGACGGATTCTACATTTGAGCGGCAGCTGGAACCGGAGATCAAAATCTTCCGGTTTGAGAAATCGGATGCTGACTTTTTATCTCTTCCGGAAGACAAACAGAGGGAAGAAGCACAGAATATTCGAAATGGTATCTGCTTTGCGAGAAAGGTGCTGACCACTGGTCAATGCGACCTGTTGGTACTGGATGAGGTGCTGGGGCTTGTGGACTGCGGGATCGTGCAGGAGCAGGAGTTGAGAGAACTGATCTTTCTGCGCGGTGCAGATACGGATGTGACATTGACTGGAATTCGGATGTGTGACAGCCTTTTGGGAATCGCTGACCATGTATCTGATATCGAACAAATTAAATAAAAACAGACCCGCGCTGAATGGAGCTTCTCTACAGCGCGGGTTTTGTTTTTCCCTGTTGATTGACAGTCAAGGCGCAGGGTGCTATGATAATTCTATATAAAATCTGTTAGAAAGCAAGGCGGCCGGACGGCTCGCAAGGAGGTTTATATGGCAATTTTTGAAGGTGCCGGAGTAGCGATTATCACCCCGTTTCATACGGATGGTTCGATTGATTATGATAAATTTGGCGAAGTGATTGAACAGCAGATCGCAAATCAGACAGACGCGATCATTGTGTGCGGTACAACCGGTGAATCTGCGACGATGACGCATGAGGAGCATCTGGATGTGATCCGCTATTGTGTGGAGAAGGTGGCACATCGGATTCCTGTTGTGGCAGGAACCGGCTCGAACTGCACGGAGACGGCGGTTTATCTTTCCCAGGAAGCGGAGAAGATCGGTGCAGACGGGCTTCTTGTTGTAACTCCTTACTACAATAAAGCGACTCAGAATGGTCTGTATCAGCATTTTAAGATGGTTGCGGATTCTGTAAAGCTGCCGATCCTGTTATATAACGTTCCGTCCCGTACCGGTACGACGCTGCAGCCGGAGACGATCGTGCGCCTGTGCAGGGATGTGGAAAATATCGTCGGTGTCAAGGATGCAACGGGGAATATCAGCCAGACAGCTCATCTCATGAGCATCGCAGATGGCTGCGTGGATCTCTATTCCGGTGAGGATGCGATTATTGTTCCGATGCTTTCTCTGGGAGCAAAGGGCGTGATTTCTGTTTTGTCAAATGTTGCGCCGCAGGAAACACACCAGATCTGTAGCCTTTATTTTGAAGGAAAGGTAAAAGAAAGCTGTGAGCTGCAATTAAAGGCAGTTCCCCTTGTAGAAGCGCTTTTCTGTGAAGTGAATCCGATCCCGGTCAAGAAGGCGATGCAGTTAAAGGGCATGTGCACCGGAACCCTGCGGATGCCGCTGACAGAGATGGAAGAGGCAGATGCGGCAAGACTTGAACGTGAAATGAAAAAATTTGGTGTATTATAAGGGCTTTTTGACAGGCCGGGACATAAAGTGCTCCGGTCTGTTTTACATTTCAGGATTGCGAGGGTTACAGCAGAGCAATCCACAGAGAGGAAATCCAGGTTCAGAACAAGGAGGATAACATGGTCAGAGTAATTATGCACGGCTGCAATGGCCGCATGGGACAGGTCATTACGGAGATGATCGCAAAGGAAGCAGAGATGGAGATCGTTGCGGGGGTGGATGTGAGTGATTCTGTCCATAATACCTATCCGGTATTTAAAACCCTGAAGGACTGTGATGTAGAAGCGGACGTTGTGATCGATTTTGCAAATGCGAAGGCAGTGGACGGGCTGCTGGATGTCTGTGTAGAAAGAAATCTTCCCTGTGTGCTTTGCACCACCGGACTTTCGGAAGAACAGCTTGCACATGTCAAAGAGGCTTCCGGCAAGGTTGCGATCCTGCGCTCTGCAAATATGTCCATGGGCATCAATCTTTTGATGAAGCTGTTAAAGGATGCGGTTCCGGTGCTGGCAGCGGCAGGCTATGATATGGAAATCGTGGAAAAGCATCATAACCAGAAGCTGGATGCCCCCAGCGGCACGGCGATTGCGCTGGCGGACGTCATGAATCAGGCGGCTGGCGGCGATTACGAATATGTTTACGACAGATCGACCCGCAGGGAGAAGCGCCCGGAAAAGGAAATCGGTATTTCTGCAGTGCGCGGCGGGACGATTGTCGGCGACCATGACGTGATTTTTGCAGGTCAGGATGAGGTCATTACCTTTTCTCATATGGCATATTCCAGAAAGCTGTTCGCAACAGGCGCAGTTTCCGCGGCAAGGTTCCTGGCAGGTAAGCCTGCAGGTATGTACGATATGAGCCGCGTGATCGAGGGAAAATAAGACAGAAAGCAACTGTTGACGGTGAAACCGGGGGAGCCGCCAGGCGGCAGATAGAGAGGGCGTATGGATAATAATTTTGAGTACAGGGTTTATTTGAAAAGCTTGTCGAAACAGTTTCCGACCATTGCGGACGCTGCGACGGAGATTATCAACCTGCAGGCGATTTTGAGTCTGCCCAAAGGCACGGAGCATTTTCTGACAGATATTCACGGAGAATATGAGCAGTTCAATCATGTGTTGAAAAACGGCTCCGGATCCGTGCGCAGAAAGATCGACGAGGAGTTCGGCAACACGCTGAGTGTCAAGGACAAAAGAAGCCTTGCGACGCTGATTTATTATCCTCAGGAAAAGCTGGAGCTGGTCTGTCAGGAGGAAGAGGATCAGGATGTGCTGGAGGATTGGTTCAAGATCACGATTCACCGGCTGGTGCAGATGACCAAACGCGTTTCTTCCAAATATACCCGCTCCAAGGTGCGCAAGGCGCTGCCCCACGATTTTTCCTATGTCATCGAAGAGCTGATTACCGAAAAAGAAGAAATTCAGGACAAAGAGCTTTACTATAACGAAATTATCAATACGATTATCCGGATCGGCAGGGCACCGGAATGTATTATCGCGCTCTGCAACCTGATTCAGCGCCTTGTCATCGACCACCTGCATATCGTCGGAGATATCTATGACCGCGGCAAGGGACCTCATGTCATCATGGATACCCTGAGTGCATATCATTCTGTGGATATCCAGTGGGGAAATCACGATATTGTGTGGATGGGTGCAGCCAGCGGGCAGACGGCATGTATGGCGACGGTACTGCGGATTTCCGCTCGTTACGGCAATCTGGACACGCTGGAAGAGGGCTATGGTATTAACCTGATCCCCCTGGCGACCTTTGCACTAAAGACTTATGAAAATTCGGACTGCAGCGTATTTTCCATCAAATACGGGGCAGATTACGATGTCAAGGACTTAAAGCTCGACATGATGATGCACAAGGCGATCGCCATCATTCAGTTCAAGCTGGAGGGACAGCTGATCCTGGCACATCCGGAATATCACATGGATGACCGGCTGCTGCTGGATAAGATCGACTTTGAAAAAGGAACTGTCCGTATCGGAGATAAGGAATATGAAATGCTGGATTCTGATTTTCCGACTGTCGATCCGAAGGATCCGTATCGTCTGACGGCAGAGGAGGAGCAGGTAGTAGAGCGCCTGCGGCATGCCTTTGTTCATTGCGAGAAGCTCCAGAAGCATGTGCGCTTCCTGTTTGCCAAGGGCAGCATGTATAAGATCTTTAATTCCAACCTGCTCTATCATGGCTGTGTGCCGATGGACGAGGACGGAAATTTTGAACAGATCAATGTGTATGGCAAGCTCTGCAGCGGCAAAAAGCTTTACGAGGTGCTGGAAACCTATGCCCGCAAGGGATATTACTCTCAGGATAAGGAAGAACGCAGAAAAGGGCGTGATACCCTCTGGTATATCTGGGCGGGTCCGAAGTCTCCGGTATTCGGCAAGGATAAAATGGCGACCTTTGAACGATATTTCATCGCAGATAAGGAAACACATAAGGAAACGAAAAACGCTTATTATCGCCTGTATGATAACGAGGAGATTTTAAATAAGATCCTGCGGGAATTTGGACTGGATGAGCATCGTTCCCATATTATTAACGGTCATGTTCCGGTGGAGATCAAGCGTGGGGAGACGCCGATCAAATGTAACGGAAAGTTACTGATTATCGATGGCGGCTTTTCCAAGGCTTATCAGGGAAAAACTGGAATCGCAGGCTATACCCTTGTTGCCAATTCTCACGGCATGAATCTGGTGGAGCACAGGCCCTTCGTTTCCGCAGAGGATGCGATCCGAAACGAAACGGACATGGTATCGGACAATATCCTGATCGAAACGGCAAAACGAAGAATTCTTGTGGCAGATACGGATATTGGACGCGAGCTAAAGGAGAGTATCGGGCATCTGGAAAAGCTTCTGAACGCTTATCGGGATGGTATTCTGATCGAAAAAGGAATCTGACCGGACAGACGCCATATCGTCCGGGTGTTTGGTGGACTTTTCGCTCTGACAGGAGGAAGCCTGCAGAACGATGCCTGTAAGCAGCAACAGGAGGATGGGACGGATGGAATAATTGCGTTTCATGAAATTCCTCGTTTCTGGGTGGATGTTAGTTTGAAACATAAGCGTGATCACTTATGCTTCTCACAGCTATGGATCGCACGCGGTTTTTTGGCACAAAGCGCCTGCGGAATAGGGATTAAAATGCGGGACGCAGCGGCAGTGCCTGTATGCAGTATCTGCATGAAGACGGATTTTATACCCGGCGCGAAGCAGAACGTCCGGTCGGTTGGAGCATGAACAGCGCCGCAGACAGCGGCAGAATGGGAGCATCATGGAATTAAGACCCTGTATTGACATTCATAACGGCAAGGTAAAGCAGCTGGTGGGCGGCAGCATTCAGGATCAGGGAGACTCTGCGCAGGAGAATTATATTTCCAGCCAGGATGCGGCGTGGTACGCACGCCTGTTTCAGGAAAAAGGCTTGAAAAATGGTCATGTCATCCTGTTAAACAGCAAAGACAGCGCTTATTACGAGCAGACCAGGCAGCAGGCACTTTCTGCGCTGCAGGCATATCCGGGCGGTCTGCAGGTCGGTGGCGGGATCACCGCAGAAAATGCCCGGGAGTATCTGGATGCAGGTGCATCCCATGTCATTGTGACATCCTATGTATTTCGAAATGGTGATATTTCATTTGAAAATCTGAACCGCATGATGGATGCTGTCGGCAAAAAGCGTCTGGTTCTGGATCTGAGCTGCCGCAAGAAAGATGGGAAGTATTATATCGTGACGGATCGCTGGCAAACCTATACGAGGGTCGCGCTTTCGGAAGAAATTCTGACGATGCTGTCTTCTTTCTGCGATGAATTTCTGATTCACGGAGTGGATGTGGAGGGAAAACGCAGCGGAATCGAGCAGGAGCTGATCGGGCTGCTGGGAAGATGGAACCGGATTCCGATCACCTACGCCGGAGGTATCCGCAGTCTGGAAGATATCGAACAGATTCGAAAAGCCGGACAGAATAAAATTCATATCACAGTCGGCAGCGCGCTGGACTTGTACGGCGGAGACCTGCCGTTTGAAAAAGTGCTGGCGGCGTGTGAACAGTAATGATGTAGAGGCGCAGTTTACCTGCGCCATTTGCAAAATCCCGTCTTGGATGCTTCCCGCTGTGCTGCAGGAGGAAATTGGAAAAATTTCAAACTGGGGATTGACTTTTTGACTGTAGTGAGGTACAGTATAGAAAACAAAGAGAAACCGATGAGAAAGAGGAGTACTCAGAGTCGCGAACATTACAGAGAGCTGCAGGCGGTGGGATTGCAGTATGGGAACATTTGAGGAATGGACTTTCGAGGCTGGCCCCGAACCAACAGTAGGTGCCGGCGGGATCCGGACCCGTTATCCGACCGGCGCATATGATAGTATGTGAACAGAGTGGACTGAAACAGTCAATTTGAGTGGCACCGCGATAATGAAACATTACCGTCTCAAGCAAAATGCTTGAGACGGTTTTCGTTTGTTTGGGAATAAATTCCCAGACAAACGAAGCCCTCCGGGCGGGAAGCTTCTCAAGCCACCACACTCGCATCCCCCTTCCTTTTCTTCTTTGTTTCAATCATCGTTTTTAGAAAAGGAGAACAACACAATGAAAAAGAAAGCAATGGCACTTACCGTAGCAGCAATGATGGCAGCAGCAATGATCACAGGATGCGGACAGACCGCAGCAACCACTGTTGAGACCGCAGCAGACACAACCGTGCAGACAGAAGAGAGCACCGCTGATACGGAAAGCACAGCAGCAGATACAGCGGCGGCAGACGGCGAAAGCTACACAATCGGTATTTCTCAGTTCGCAGAGCACGGCTCTCTGGACAACTGCAGAACCGGTTTTCTGGAAGGCTTAAAAGAAGCGGGCATCGAAGAGGGCGTGAACCTGACTGTTCTGTTTGACAATGCGCAGGCAGACACCGCGACAGCGAGCATGATTTCCGATAACTACGTTTCTCAGAAAGTGGATCTGATCTGTGCGATCGCAACTCCGTCCGCAATGAGCGCATACAATTCCTGCCTGGACAGCGATATTCCTGTTATTTACACCGCTGTATCCGATCCGGTCAGCGCAGGAATTGCAAAAGAAGATAAGACACCGGAGGGCAACATCACCGGTACCGCAGATACGCTTCCGGTAGAAGCACAGCTGAAAATGATCCGTGAGGTGCTTCCGGATGCAACAAAGATCGGTATCCTGTATACAACAAGCGAAGCAAACTCTCTGAGCACGATTGAAACCTACAAAGAGCTGGCTGACGATTACGGCTTTGAAATCGTAGAATCCGGCATCAATACACTGGCAGACGTCGATATGGCAGCGGCTGACCTCGCAGCAAAGGTAGACTGCATTTCCAACCTGACAGATAATACCGTAGTACAGGGTCTGCAGACCGTTCTGGCAAAAGCGAGCGCAGCGGGCATCCCGGTATTTGGTTCTGAAGTAGAACAGGTAAAGAACGGTTGCCTGGCAGCAGAAGGTATCGACTATGTAGCACTTGGCAAACAGACCGGAGCGATGGCAGCAAAGGTATTAAAGGGCGAGGCAGAGGCTTCCGACATGCCTTATGAAGCATGCGAGGGTGCAAACCTTTATATTAACACAGAAGTAGCAAGTGATCTTGGCATCACTTTCCCGGAAAACTACGAAGCGGACGCTGCAGAGGTTTTTGAAACCGTTACAGTAGAATAGAAGGACAGAAAGAAAAAGCAGGAGGTTCTGACATGGAACTGGTCATCAGTACACTCGAACAGGGTATGATCTACGGGATCATGGCGCTGGGAGTATATATCACTTATAAAATACTGGATTTCCCGGATCTGACGGTAGACGGCAGCTTTCCGATGGGAGCAGCGATTACGGCAGTCATGATTACAAATGGGGTTCCTGCAATTCTTACGCTTCCGGTGTGTTTCCTTGTAGGAGCGCTGGCAGGTGTACTGACTGGTCTGATCCATGTAAAACTCAAGGTAAGAGACCTGCTGAGCGGCATCATTATGATGACCGCTCTTTACACCGTCAATTTGCGGATCGCAGGCAGGGCGAACCTTCCGTTTTATAAAGAAGTAACTGTATTTGATAATAGTCTGGTCAACGGAATCTGCCAGGGAGCACTGGCGTCCTGGAAAATCGTACTCGTGATGGTTGTCATTACAGTTGCGGTAAAAGTGCTTTTAGACGCTTATCTAAAAACCGGATCCGGCTTTCTGCTCCGCGCAGTTGGCGATAACGCGTCGATTGTAACGGCGATGGGACGTGACCGTGGTAAAGTAAAAATTCTCGGACTTGCAATTGCAAACGGTCTGGTTACGTTGAGCGGATGCCTGTTTGCACAGCAGCAGCGCTGCTTTGAAATTTCGGTCGGAACCGGAACTGTAGTGGTCGGACTTGCGAGTGTAATTATCGGAACGAGTCTGTATCAGAAGTTAGAAGGAATCGGATCGATTTCCAAGGCGCTTCACAACGTGCGGGTTGGCATGGTAACGTTCAGCGTTGTGATCGGATCAATCCTTTACAAAGCCTGCGTTGCGATTGCACTTCGCATGGGATTAAAATCTACAGACTTAAAGCTGATTACGGCGGTACTGTTTTTAGTCATTCTGGTTGTCAGCATGGAACGAAAGGGGCGGAAAAATGCTTGAACTTTCCCATATCGATAAATATTATAATCCGGGCTCAGTCAATGAAATGTGCCTGTTTCAGGATTTTAACCTGACGATTCCAGACAGCCAGTTCGTGTCGGTGGTCGGCAGCAACGGCTCCGGCAAAACCTCCATGCTGAACCTGATCTGCGGCAGCATTTCGGCGGACGCAGGAAAGGTCATCGTAAACGGAACTGATATCACCGGTCAGAAAGAATATATGCGCCACCGCAAAATCGGCAGAGTATACCAGAACCCTTCTGCCGGGACGTGCCCGAATATGACGGTGCTGGAAAATATGGCGGTTGCGGATCTGAAAGAAAAAGGTTACGGATTGAACCGCTGTGTCAGAAAGAGCCGGGAAAATGCGTACCGCGAGATGCTTTCCGGTCTTGGACTTGGGCTGGAAGACAAGCTGGAAACAAAGGTCGGTTCCCTTTCCGGCGGACAGCGTCAGGTACTGGCGCTTCTGATGGCGACGATGACACCGATTGATTTCCTGATTCTGGATGAGCATACGGCGGCACTGGATCCCAGAACAGCGGAAATTGTCATGAAGCTGACGGATCAGATCGTCCGGGAAAAGAAAATGACGACGGTTATGGTAACGCACAACCTGCGCTATGCATTGGAATATGGGGACCGTATCCTGATGATGCATCAGGGAAAAATCGTTCTGGATAAAGTTGGGGAAGAAAAGAATCAGCTCAACACGGACGAGATCATGGGTATTTTCAACCGAATTAGCGTAGAGTGCGGAAACTGAGGCTGTTCGGATCAAAAAAAGGCAGGACAATGAGAGGCAATATCAAAAACTCATTGTCCCGCCTTTTTTTATGGCAATAGATTGTTTACAGAGTTTGCATTCGTATTACTACCGTATTTTTCACCGTTGACGGCGCATGCGCGGGACGATATAATACGGATATCGAAAGGTTTTTGGGCGTTCTATACAATAGCGTGTACCCTTGGCGGACATTCTATTGTCCTGTATAATCGCTGGCGGCGTTCTGTCGCAGGCTGCGGATATTCTGACCGCAGGGAAATTCAAAGAGCAATCATTGTTCCGGTCTTTGGAGAGAGACGGGAGGACGGATGGCGTATATCACGTCGTGGTATTGGAATAAAGGAGATTTTCGCAAGGTAAATGAGGATTCTTTTACGCTGCAGCGAGTTCGTGCACGCAAAAAGGAGCTCATATTTGCTGCGGTTTGCGACGGAATCGGCGGACTGCGGGCAGGAGAATGCGCGAGCGGTCTGGTTGCAGAGCAGCTGACGGAATGGTTTTACCGGGAAGGTTTTTGGAAAATGCGCTCTCTTTTCTGGACAAAACGGATGAAAAAGCGGGCACTCGACGCGCTTTTAGACATGCAGGAAAAGCTGGAGCGCTGCGAGCGGGAGGAAAAAATCTGCAGCGGAACGACAGTAACGATGGTGTTTGTTCGCGGACGCAGATTTGTACTGGTGCATCTCGGGGACAGCAGGGCGTATCAGCTTTGCCGCAAACGCTGCTTAAATCGGGAAAAACAGACCGGAACCAGGCAGCTTTCACAGGATCATGAAGAGGGCGGCGTGCTGCGCCGCTGCGTCGGGGCGTTTGGGCTGGAAGTGCCGCAATTGTATACAGGAACGCTGGACGACGGGGACATGCTGTTGTTGTGTACGGACGGATTTTATAAAAAAGCGCCTCCGGATTTTTTCCGAATCTGCCTGTACGAGGAACGGGAAGCAGGGCAACTGTATCGGCGGCTGAAAGGAATTGGGAGCTTTTTGACGGCCCAGGGGGAAAAGGACAATATGACAGCGGTACTGATCGGATATGAAAAGGAGGAATCTGTCTGGAAAAAGAACGAAAAATCGGTGAAAAATACATTTTAAAAGGAGAAACAGCGAGCGGGGGAACCGGAACCGTTTACCGGGCGTATGATCTGCGCCTGCAAAAGATTTGGGCGGCAAAAAAGGTCGGACGGGATTTTCCGATCCGGGAAGAATTTACGATGGGAAAGCTGGCAGATTCGGCGTTTCCGGGGATTGTGGATGTAGTAGAACAAGAGGAAGAGCGCTTTTTAATTATGGAATGGATTGAGGGGGAAACGCTGGCGGCGCAGATGGAACGAGACGGCGCCTTTGCAGAAGAAACGGTGATCGAGATCGGGATCTGTCTGGCAAAAGCGATTCAGAAGCTTCACCAGATGCAGCCACCGCTTTTGTATTTGGACTGCAAGCCGTCAAATGTGATGAAGGATTCCGATGGAAAAATCAGGCTGATCGATTTTGGCAGCGCGCTGGAAGCGCATACACCCGTGACAAAAGGCATTTCCGCGAGTCCTGGCTATGCGGCACCGGAGCAGCTGAGCCGGGAAATCGAAAAGCGCTGTGTGGATGTCCGGACAGATGTGTTCGGTCTGGGACGGACACTGTATGCGCTTTTGTGCGGGGCAGACCTTTCCAGACCGCCTTATGCGTTTGCGTCCCTGAAAAGCCGCTGTCCGCAGGTTGGCGATGAGCTGGAACAGATTATCATGCGTGCCACAGCCAGGGAGCCGGAAGCACGGTTTCAGACGATGGAGGCTTTTTTGCAGGTGCTTTTGGCGTTGCAGGAGGCTTGCACGGTAGATGATACAGGAAAGAAAGCACCGTTTTGGCAAAAAGTGCGTCGGAAGAAGACGGCGGACTGTGAAGTGCTGCAGAGCGTTCTCAGGACGGCAAAACCGCCGGGGAGGTGGATGTTTGCACTGCTGGCGGCGGTTCTGATGCTGCAGGGGGCGACCGTAGCTGCGAAGGCGGCAGGCGTAGATCGTGCAGCCGGTAAAATTCCGATCACCCTGCGGGATAGCAGTCTGCGAAAGCTCCTGATAAAAGAAAATGCCGCACTGTATACAGAAAAGCCGGTGTTTCTGGAATTAAACCCAAACACCCTTGGATGCGGGGACGAGGTGCGGGTTATGCTGAGTCTGTACAGTAGAAACGAAAAAATCGGAGAGTATGAGCTTGTGATGGGGCAGAAGCGCTGATGCGAAAAAGGTGCAGGGGCTTCCTTAAACCGGATGCATTTCGGGTGATGCACAGCTGTAGCGAGACGGCATTTTCGGGAGAAGTCTGCACGTCGGGCAGCAAAATTCGTTCGCCGGAAACCGATTGCACTGCCTGTGGGGAAGTGTTAAAATAAAAATAACTGGGCTTTTGAACAAAAAGAACGCGGAAGCGATAAAACGGAGGGCATTATGTACAGAGATCATACCAAAGTCGTAAAAATTGGAAACCGTGTAATCGGAGGCGGCAATCCGATCTTGATTCAGTCGATGACCAACACGCCGACCGAGGATGTGGCGGCGACGGTTGCGCAGATTCACAGACTGGAAGAGGTTGGTTGTGAAATTATCCGCTGCACCGTACCGACGCTGGAAGCTGCGAAAGCGATTTCTGAGATCAGAAAGCAGATTTCCATTCCGTTGGTTGCAGACATTCATTTCGATTATAAGATGGCAATCGCCGCGATGGAAAACGGAGCGGATAAAATCCGGATCAATCCCGGAAACATCGGCGGTGCAGACCGTGTAGCGGAAGTAGTGCGTGTTGCAAGGGAACGCAATATTCCGATCCGTGTCGGCGTAAACAGCGGTTCCCTCGAAAAAGATCTTGTAGAAAAATATCATGGCGTAACGGCAGAGGGGATTGTAGAGAGTGCGCTGGATAAGGTGCATATGATCGAAGACCTTGGCTATGACAACCTGGTTATCAGCATCAAGTCCTCCGATGTTATGATGTGCGTGCATGCGCATGAGCTGCTGGCAGGAAAGACACCTTATCCGCTGCATGTCGGCATTACGGAATCCGGTACGGTTCTTTCCGGTAATATCAAGTCTGCGATTGGTCTGGGACTGATTTTAAATCAGGGAATCGGCGATACGATCCGTGTATCCCTGACAGGGGACGTTGTAGAAGAGATCAAATCTGCGAAGCTGATTTTGCGGACGCTTGGACTGCGCAAAGGCGGTATTGAGGTTGTCAGCTGTCCGACCTGCGGACGCACGAAGATCGACCAGATCAGCCTCGCGAATCAGGTAGAAGCGCTTGCAGCGCAGTTTCCGAACCTGGATATCAAGGTTGCAGTCATGGGCTGTGTCGTAAACGGACCCGGCGAAGCAAAGGAAGCGGACCTGGGTATTGCAGGCGGCATCGGGGAAGGTCTGCTGATCAAAAAAGGGCAGATCATCCGCAAGATTCCGGAGGCAGAATTTATTCCGACTCTGCGGTATGAACTGGAGCACTGGAACGAACAGTAATCGTTTTTGGTGTAAAAGTATTTACGAAAATGGAGAGTAAAATGACCAAAGGTTTCATGGAAGTATTTCCGGAGCTTGTTCTGGAACAGGAAGTACGGGCATTGTTTGAAAAAGTAAAGGTAGAACGGGTGACGACCACGCGGCAAAAGGATCTGATCAGGGTGTATATCAGCTGCGGACGCCTGATCCCCAAAACAGTTATTTTCCGGGTAGAGGAAGAGATTGCAAGGCAGCTGTTTCCGAACTGCAATATCACGATCAAAATTCAGGAAAAATTTCAGCTGTCCGCCCAGTACAACCTAAAGAGCCTGCTGGAAACCTATCAGGAGAGCATTTTACTGGAATTAAAGGAATGCAGCCCGGTGGAATACAGTCTGTTCAAATCAGCCAATATTTCCTTCCCGGATGAGGGGAAGCTGGTGTTGGAAGTGCCGGATACGGTAATCGCGCATGAACGCTGTCCCGAGCTTGTCCGTATTCTGGAAAAAATTTGCTGTGAACGGTGCGGAATCCCGATGGAGGCGGTCGCACATTACTGTCAGCCGAAGGAAAATCCGAGAAAAGCGGAGGAAGAGATTGCACTGGCAAGAAAAGTGGCGATGATTGCCGCGAAAGCGGGTGCTCGTCCGGCTGCGACGGACTATGGCATGAGCCAGGAGCAGTTCGCCAGCGTAATGAGCGGCGGATACAGCGCGTCCGGTAACGATGGGCAGCCGCAGTATGCAGGCGGACAGGATGGCACCGCATGCAATGCTGCACAGAACGCAGACGGAAACGCAGCGCAGTATGGTGCAGCGGGGATCGCAGGGCAAAATGGTGCGATGCCGGGTGACAGGGCAGAAGGCAGCATGCAGGCTGGCGGTATGGATGCCGGCTATGAAGCATACCTTGCGTCCATGGGCGCAGCTGCGCAGGAAGCTCCGTTTGAGGGCGGAACGATGGTTCCTGCGGAGGCAGCGGCAGCAGCGAATCGGATGCGCCCGGATGCACCGGCAGCAGGGCAGAGTGCTCCGGCAATGGGACAGACGGCAGCTTTTGCGGCAGGCACGAACGGTACCGCATCGGCTGGCGGCAGAAATGCGGGCGGACAGAGCAAATACGGCAAAGGCAAATTCAACCGGGAGGGGCGTGGCGATTATCGCCGCGGCGTTAAAAAAAGTGACAATCCGGATGTGCTTTACGGACGGGATTTTGACGAAGAAGCAATCCCGATCGAGGAGATCATCGGTGAGATGGGAGAGGTTGTTATCCGCGGCAAAATCATCGCAATGGATCAGCGTGAAATTCGCAACGAGCGGACAATCCTGATTTTTGACGTGACGGATTTTACTGACACGATGACCATCAAAATTTTTACCTTAAATGAACAGCTGGCAGAGGTAAAAGAGGGGATCAAGCCCGGCGCTTTTGTCAAAATCAAGGGTCTGACGATGGTGGACAAGTTTGACGGCGAGCTGACGGTCGGTTCGATTGTCGGGGTAAAAAAGATTTCGGATTTTACCACGTCGAGAATGGATCATTCCGTGCGCAAGCGTGTGGAACTGCACTGCCACACAAAAATGAGCGATATGGACGGTGTATCCGAGGTAAAGGATATTGTCAAGAGGGCGTATCAGTGGGGACATCCGGCGATCGCAATCACGGATCACGGCGTCGTACAGTCATTTCCGGATGCAAACCATCTGTTGGATGACCTCTGGAAAGCGGAGAAAGAAAAGCGTAAGGCTGCAGGAGACGAAAATCCGGACAGAAATGATTTCTTTAAAGTAATTTATGGATGTGAAGCGTATCTGGTGGATGATTTGAAGGAAATCGTAACCGGAGATAAGGGTCAGGTATTACGGGATTCCTATGTGGTATTTGATATCGAGACAACCGGCTTTTCGCCGGTTAAAAACCGGATTATCGAGATCGGTGCGGTCAAGGTGGTGGAAGGAAAGATTGTGGACAGGTTTTCCACCTTTGTCAATCCACGTGTGCCGATTCCGTTTCGAATTGAGCAGCTGACAAGTATTAACGATGAAATGGTCATGGATGCGCCGGGGATTGAAGAAGTGCTGCCGGAGTTCTTGAAATTCTGCGAGGGTACGATTTTTGTCGCCCACAATGCGAATTTCGATATGAGCTTTATTATGGAAAATTCGGCGCAGTTAAATATCGAGCTGCATCCTACCTATGTGGATACAGTCGGCATTGCGCGCGTGCTTTTGCCGCATCAGGCGAAGCATACGCTTGATGCGGTCGCAAAAACGATGGGTGTTTCCCTGGAAAATCATCACCGCGCAGTGGACGATGCGGAAGCAACGGCGGAAATTTTCGTAAAATTTATTCCGCTTCTGGAGCAGCGCAACTGTCACACCCTTGCGGATGTGAACCATTTGGGAGATTCCAGTCCGGATATTGTAAAGAGACTGTTTTCCTACCATGCGATTATCCTTGCGAAAAACGATGTGGGGCGGGTAAATCTGTACCGGCTGGTATCGGAGTCTCATCTGACTTACTTTCATAAGACACCGCGAATTCCGAAGAGCTTGCTGATGAAGTACCGGGAGGGACTGATTCTGGGCAGTGCGTGTGAGGCAGGCGAGTTGTACCGTGCCCTGCTGGATGAAAAGTCGGATGCGGAAATTGCGCGGATCGTGAAATTTTATGATTATCTGGAAATCCAGCCGACCGGCAACAACATGTTCATGATCCATTCCGACAAGATTGAAAATGTCAACTCGGTGGAGGACATTCAGAACATGAACCGAAAAATCGTCAGGCTGGGCGAGCAGTTCAATAAACCGGTTGTAGCAACCTGCGACGTGCATTTTCTGGATCCCGCAGACGAGGTATACCGTCGGATTATCATGGCGGGAAAGGGCTTTAAGGATGCGGACGACCAGGCACCGCTATATCTGCGCACGACGGAAGAAATGCTGGAGGAGTTTCAGTATCTCGGCAGTGAAAAGGCAGAGGAGGTTGTCATTACCAACACCAATCGGATTGCGGATCAGATAGAGACGATTTCTCCGGTGCGCCCGGATAAGTGTCCGCCGGTTATTCCGGACAGCGATAAAACCTTGACGGAAATCTGTTACCGCAAGGCGCATGAGCTTTATGGGGAAGAGCTGCCGCAGATCGTTGTGGACCGTCTGGAAAAGGAACTGAACTCTATTATCAAAAACGGATTCGCCGTAATGTATATCATTGCGCAGAAGCTGGTTTGGAAATCGGTGGAGGACGGCTATCTGGTTGGCTCCAGAGGTTCTGTCGGTTCTTCACTGGTGGCGTTCATGGCGGGGATTACGGAGGTAAATTCCCTGAGCGCCCATTATCGGTGCCCGAAATGCCATTATTACGATTTTGATTCTCCGGAGGTCAAAGCCTTTGCCGGAAACGGCGGCTGCGATATGCCGGATAAAATGTGCCCGGTTTGCGGAGAGCCGCTGATTAAGGACGGTTTCGATATTCCGTTTGAAACGTTCCTTGGATTTAAGGGGGATAAGGAGCCGGATATCGACTTGAACTTTTCCGGCGAATATCAGAGTAAGGCGCATAAATATACGGAAGTTATTTTCGGCGCAGGACAGACGTTCCGTGCCGGTACGATCGGCACACTGGCGGATAAGACGGCGTTTGGTTATGTGAAAAATTATTTTGAAGAACGCGGAAGCAAGAAACGAAACTGCGAAATCAACCGGATTGTACAGGGCTGTACGGGCGTGCGCCGAAGCACGGGACAGCATCCCGGCGGTATCGTCGTTTTGCCGGTGGGAGAGGACATCAACTCCTTTACGCCGGTGCAGCATCCCGCAAACGATATGACAACAGATACGGTTACGACCCATTTCGATTACCATTCCATCGACCACAACCTGCTGAAGCTCGATATCCTCGGACACGATGATCCGACGATGATTCGTATGCTGCAGGATCTGACTGGGGTTGACCCGACGAAGATCCCGCTGGACGATCCGCAGGTTATGAGCCTGTTTCAGAATACGTCGGCTCTCGGAATCACACCCGATCAGATTGACGGCTGCCCGGTTGGTTCTCTGGGCATCCCGGAGTTTGGTACAGATTTCGTTATCCAGATGCTTCTGGACACCAAGCCGCAGTGCTTTTCCGACCTGATTCGAATCGCCGGATTAGGACATGGTACGGATGTGTGGCTGGGCAACGCACAGACGCTGATTCAGGAAGGCAAGGCGACGATTTCCACGGCGATCTGTTGTCGAGACGATATCATGATTTATCTGATCAACATGGGCATGGACCCGAGCCTTTCCTTCACGACGATGGAGAGTGTGCGGAAGGGGAAAGGCTTAAAGCCGGAAATGGAAGAAGCGATGAAGGCGGTCGGTGTGCCGGACTGGTATATCTGGTCGTGTAAAAAGATCAAGTACATGTTCCCGAAAGCCCATGCGGCGGCTTACGTTATGATGGCGTGGCGAATCGCTTACTGTAAGGTAAATTATCCGCTGGCTTATTATGCGGCGTATTTTTCGATTCGTGCATCCGCCTTTTCCTATGAAATCATGTGTCAGGGACAACAGCATCTGGAAGCGGTCATGGCGGATTACAAGAAGCGTTCGGACAGCCTTTCCCAGAAAGAGCAGGCGTCGTTAAAGGATATGAAGCTCGTGCAGGAAATGTATGCGCGCGGTTTTGAATTTTTGCCCATCGATTTGTTTAAAGCACATTCCCGAAATTTCCAGATCATGGACGGTAAAATCATGCCGTCGTTAAACAGCATTGACGGTCTGGGCGAAAAGGCGGCGGACGCCATCGTGGAAGCGGCGAAAAAAGGTCCGTTTTTGAGCAAGGATGATTTCCGGGAACGTTCCAAGGCGAGTAAGACGATTGTGGAGCTTCTGGATACGCTGGGCATTCTTGGGGATCTGCCGGAGTCCAACCAGATCAGTCTGTTTGATTTTATGGTTGGCTGACGGAAGCTGGAAGAATGAAAATGGAAGAATATATCAGAGGAATCCCGTCCGGGCTGCTGACTGCACAGCTTGGGGAGCGGGAAATTCAGGTGGTCGGGATTTCGGAAAACGGATTTGAGTTTCGACTGGAAAAAAAGGCGGCAAGGCAGCTTTTGACAGATGCTGTGCCGGCACAGCACCAGGTTTTGCGAGATGCCGCACCGCCGCAGCACTGCATAGTGACACCGTTTTGTAAGGTGTGCTTTTACGATCTGGAGCAGGCACTCTGGCAGGAACTTGTGCTGACAGAGTATGGGCTGGAAAAAGCACCCGCTTTGTCACAGCAAGGGCACAGGGAGAAGCTGTGCGCTGCCTCCTTTTATCAGCTTTATCGGGTCTGCGTAACTTCGCCGGAGTTTCGGATTGCTGTGCAGAAGCTTCTTTTGCAATATACCCGCTACATCCATCTGAAGCTGGAAGAGGATGACGCTAGGCTTGCAGAGGCAACGGTTGGTTATCCGGTGGAATTAGAGGATTGCTTTGCCGACAGCCTGGAAGAACAGAAACGAAAATGGTTTGCGCAGACGGACTGGGAGGCGGTTTTGCGGCCGTATCCGTCTTACGCGCTGGAGCTGGACAGACCGGAATGGTATGAGACATATTTAAAAGAAAGCCTGTCGGATTTTATGGCAGATTACTGGAAGGAAAACAACGTTGCCAGCGCGTTTTACGCAAAACGCCTGCCGGATCGGATTTACCTTGGAAATCAATTCTGCCGTCTGCTCTTTCCAAAGAAAGAAATCCTGTTTGCCCTGCTCGAAAAGGCGCGGAGCGAGAGGCTTGGCGTGACAGTTTCGTTTGCATGCCAGCCGGAGGTTAGTTTAAAGGAAGCGGAACGGCTTCTGGAAAGCCTGCGAAGCTGGTGTCAGAAAAACGGATCGATCGAGATCGTCGTCAATGACTGGGGGATGGCGCAGCTTGTAGGCAGATATCCGGAGCAGTTTGAGCTGTGCATGGGAACACTTCTCAATAAACGGAAAAAAGATCCGCGGCTTTCCTATTTAAAAAGCCGCCTGCCGGACAAGGACACCGGACTTTTGGCAGAGAACAGCCTGAATGCAGATTTTTATCAAAAGGCACTGGAAAAAAGCCTTGGATTTGTGCGCTATGAATGGGAAAGCTGTGGGTATCCGCAAAGATTCCCGGAAGGAAAAAACAGCCTGCATCTTCCGTTTTATCAAACGAACACATCGCAATACTGTACCCTTTATGCGCAGTGCAGGGAGCACAACAGGGGACGGCAGTATCTACAGACGGAATGTCCCGGATACTGTCAGACGAAAACGTTTTTATACCCGGAGCATCTGCATATGACAGGAAGATACAATTCGTTGTTTTCGCTGGATCAGACGGTTTTGCTGGCGCTGGAGACGGGCAGTGTGGAAAACGCAGTGTTTGGGGAAGCAGAACAGGAGGTGCAGCCTGACCGCGCGGTGCTGAATCTGCTTTGAGTGCAGTGCGCGGCATGGAGGTCACACATGGAACTTACAGCGGGGCTTGGCTCGGTTGACGATTATATCCGATATATCGAAGCGGGAGCGGACGAATGCTTCTGCGGTTACATTCCCTATGCGTGGGACAGAAAGTACGGGACGGTTCTGTCCTTAAACCGCAGGGAGGTGCGATGCTGCAGCGTGCAGCTGGGTGCATTTTCGGAGCTGGAAATTCTGGCGGCGATGGTGCGGGCGTATCAAAAGCCCGTGCAGCTGACGTTTAATTCGCTGTACTATCTTCCACAGCAGTATCCGGAAATCGCAGAGATAATTCAAAAATGTATGAAAATTGGTTTTGAGGATTATATTATCGCAGACCCGGCGCTGATTTTATATCTTCGGCAGCAAAAGATCGGCTGTCGGATTTCGTTAAGCGGCGAGGTTGGAGAAATCAACAGCGCGATGACAGGATTGTTTGAGCAGATGGAAATCAGCAGAATCATCTTTCCAAGGAAGATGCGACCGAAGGATATGGCGGTTGTGGCGCAGGCATGTGCCAAAAGAAGTCCCGGATTGGAAAACATGAAATATGAAGCGTTTGCATTAAATGAGCTGTGTCAGTTTTCCGGGGCATTCTGCAATTCCCTGCACTGTGACGAGATGGGATATTTGTGCCGCGTGCCGTATCGGGTCGGTGTAGGGAAGAGCCAGCGGAAGGACAGCATCCTTATCGATCACAAAGAATGGGACGATACCGCGTCTTCAAGGGAATATACCTCAGAGGCCAGACAGTGCGGCGGCACATGGGATTCACCGGAATCAGATTTCGATGCTCCAATCCTGGGCGAAAGTGGCTGTGGGCTGTGTGCGCTCTATGATCTGGGTCAGGCGGGAATTACCCATCTGAAAATTGTAGGCAGAGGAAACCACCCGGACCGGATGGTGGAAGACATCCGGGCGATGAAGCGTGCGTTGGAGATCCTGGATGCCTCCAAAGACCGGGAAACCTATCAAAAACGGATGAAGCAGGAGTTGTTTTTAAGCGGCTGCAGCAAAAACTGTTACTATCTACCAGCAAATTTATAAAATTTGCAAAAAACACTTGCATTTTGGAAAAAAGTATTGTATAGTAATCAAGCGTCAGTTAAGTGACACAAAAGAATGGCTAGTTGGTCAAGCGGTTAAGACGTCGCCCTCTCACGGCGAAAACAGGGGTTCGATTCCCCTACTAGCTGTTTGCAGAAACGGATTTCTGCAAAGGATAAAGATTTCCTGAGCTTCAGGAAGAACAGGATAACAGTTATGGCTAGTTGGTCAAGCGGTTAAGACGTCGCCCTCTCACGGCGAAAACAGGGGTTCGATTCCCCTACTAGCTGTTTTCGAGAACCGGAATTCGTAAAGGATTCCGGTTTTTGCGTTACAGTTCCCTCGAAAATTCCTGTGCATAGATTTGTGCTTGCACAAACATCTATGTGTGGGTGAACT
The DNA here is from genome assembly GCF_046968865.1 of Gallintestinimicrobium sp. Lineage (NCBI taxonomy): Bacteria > Bacillati > Bacillota > Clostridia > Lachnospirales > Lachnospiraceae > Gallintestinimicrobium > Gallintestinimicrobium sp. The sequence goes on from NZ_JBKVPW010000002.1 coordinate 146,845, forward strand.
GCAACATTTTTGCCGGAACCCCTTGCATTCCAGTCGGGAACATGTTAGAGTAAAGAGGATGATACATGTTACTGGAGCAAGAGTGGGCAAAAACCCACTCTTGTTTGTTATCGCGACGAGGAAAATATCCATCGTGCTTGCACGAATGGATATTTGACGACCGCTAATCAGCGCGAGCTCCGCGAAGCGAACCGCGCGCTGGTATAACACAGACAACTGAATAAGGAAGGTGAAGGAATGTCAAAAAGAGAAACATACGAAGCGAAGACAGAAGAAATTCTGCTTCCGATCGCGGAGGAAAACGGCGTGGAAATCTACGACGTGGAGTATGTGAAAGAAGGCAGCGACTGGTATCTGCGTGCCTACATCGACAAACCGGACGGCGTCAACATCGGTGACTGCGAGGCAGTAAGCCGCGCGTTGTCCGACAAACTGGATGAAGCCGATTTTATCGAGGACGCCTATATTTTGGAAGTGAGCTCACCGGGGCTGGGCAGGACGCTGAAAAAGGATAAGCATCTGGAAAAGAGCCTGGGCGAAGAAGTAGAAATCAGATTGTATAAGCCGGTGGATAAATGCCGGGAATTTACAGGCGTATTAAAAAGCTACGATGCGGACAGCATTACGATTGATACAGCAGAAAAGGAAATGACATTTGCCAGAAAAGAGATTGCACTGATCCGTCTGGCGCTGGATTTTTAAACAGACGACAAAGCAGCGGAATGGAGGATGAAATGAATAAGGAATTAAAGGAAGCGTTGGATGTACTGGAGAAAGAGAAAGAGATCAGCAAAGAGACTCTGTTCGAAGCGATCGAAAACTCTCTGCTCACAGCCTGCAAACAGCATTTCGGCAAAGCGGATAATGTAAAGGTGGAAATCGACCGGGATACCTGCGATTTTCTCTGCTATGCGGAGAAAGAGGTTGTTCCGACACAGGACGACGTGGAGGATGAATGCCTGCAGATCGCTCTGGAGGATGCAAAGCAGATTTCCCACAGAGCGCAGGTTGGAGACATAATCCATGTGGAGATTAAGTCTAAAGAATTCGGCCGTATTGCAACACAGAATGCGAAAAATGTCATTCTGCAGAAGATCCGGGAAGAAGAGAGAAGCGTTGTATACAATCAGTATTTCGAAAAGGAAAAAGACGTCGTAACCGGCGTTGTACAGCGTTATCTGGGCCGCAACATCAGCATCAACCTGGGCAAGGCGGACGCAATCTTAAACGAGAGTGAGCAGGTAAAGGGCGAAGTGTTCAAGCCGACCGAGAGAATTAAGGTTTATATTCTTGAAGTAAAGAACACTCCCAAGGGACCTCGTATTTTAGTCAGCCGTACCCATCCGGAGCTTGTAAAACGTCTGTTTGAAGAAGAAGTAACAGAAATCCGCGACGGCGTTGTAGAGATCAAGAGCATCGCCCGTGAGGCTGGCAGCCGTACCAAGATCGCAGTATGGTCGAACAATCCGAACGTAGACGCAGTCGGCGCCTGTGTCGGTATGAACGGTTCCCGTGTCAATGCGATTGTAGATGAGCTGCGCGGCGAAAAGATCGATATCGTAAACTGGGATGAAAACCCCGGCAACCTGATCCAGAACGCACTGTCCCCTGCAAAGATCGTTGCAGTATTTGCAGATCCCGACGAGCGCACCGCAAAGGTAGTCGTACCGGATTATCAGCTGTCCCTGGCGATCGGCAAAGAAGGACAGAACGCACGTCTGGCAGCGCGTCTGACCGGCTACAAGATCGATATCAAGAGCGAGACACAGGCAAAGGATGCTCCTGGCTTCCGTTACGAGGATTATCTGGATGACGGATATGACGACGAGGAAGAAGAGTACGAGGACGATTACGAAGAAGGCGCTGAGGAAGCACTGGAAGATACACAAGAGCCTGCAGCAGCCGAGGAAGACGGCGAGGGCAGCGATGAATAAAAAGATCCCCATGAGACAGTGCGTGGGCTGCGGCGAAATGAAAAACAAGCGCGAAATGATGCGCGTGCTCAAGACGCCGGAGGGACCGATCGTGCTGGATGCGACGGGAAGGAAGAACGGACGCGGTGCCTATCTGTGCAAAAGTCTGGACTGCCTGAAAAAGGCGAGAAAGAACCGCGGACTGGAGCGTTCCTTCCAGATGAGTATTCCGGATGAGGTTTACGACAGCCTGGAAAAGGAGTTTGGTGAGAGTGAAACCGAATAAGGTATTTTCCCTGCTGGGGCTTGCGACGAGAGCAGGACGGACGGCAAGCGGGGAGTTCATGACAGAAAAATCTGTCAAGAACAAAACCGCAGCGCTGGTGATCGTCGGCACAGACGCTTCAGCGAATACAAAGAAAAATTTCCGGGACATGTGCAGCTTTTATCATGTACCGTATTATGAATACGGGACGAAGGAAGAGCTGGGACATGCGATGGGAAAAGAAATGCGTGCATCCCTGGCGGTAACAGACGCCGGGTTTGCCAAAACCTTAAACCGGTATCTGGAAACGGAAATGAAGGAGACGGAGGGAAATGAATGGCAAAAATAAAGGTGCACGAGCTCGCAAAGGAGCTTGAAATAAAGAGCAAAGACGTCATTACCTTTTTACAGGAAAAGGGCGTGGACGTTAAGGCAGCGCAGAGCTCAATCGAGGGCGATGCGGTAGAATGGGTAAAAAAGAAGTTCGCAGCTGCAAATAAGGAGCCGTCCGATCAAAAGGACAGCAGCAGGATAGGGCAGGCAGCGCAGACAGAAAGGAAGGCGCAGGTGGAGAAAGCGGAAACGGCAGAAAAGACGACGCAGACTGCGGCAGTACAGGCTGAGGGCCGGGAGGAACAGACAACGGATAAACAGGATATGAACAAAGAAGTTGCAGGACAGGACAGTCAGGCAAAGGCACATAAAAAAGCAAAGACGATCATTGTAGTGAACAATCCCCAGAATAGCCGGATGAAGAACGGCAATTCCGGAAACAATGACAGAAGAAATAATAATGGAAACGGTGCAAAAAATGACGGGCGCAGAAATGATGGAAACAGAGGAAGCCAGAACCGTCAGGGTAACAGAAACAACAACGGCATGCGTATGGAAAGCAGACCGCTGATCAAGCCCCTGACTAAGCCTTCCCAGCCCGTTATGCCGGATGAGAAGCTTTTGAGCAGAGAGCGTGCGGCCAAGGAAGCGGCAGCAAAGGCTGCAGCAGAAGCAGAACGTGCAGCAAAGGCTGCTGAAATCGAAGCACAGAAAAAAGAAGAGGCTGCGGCAAAGGAACGTCTGGAGAAGAGCATGGAACGCCCTCAGAGAACCGAGCAGCGCGACAACCGCACTGAAAGAACAGACCGCACCGAAAGAACAGACCGTTCCGATAACAGAAATTCCGGAAACAGAAACGGAGACAGACCCGGTTACAACCGTGACAACAGAAACGGAGACAGACCTGGCTACAACCGCGACAACAGAAATGGAGACAGACCTGGCTACAACCGTGACAACAGAAACGGAGACAGACCCGGTTACAACCGTGATAACAGAAACGGTGACAGAAACCAGTCCGGCCGCAGAGATGGTCAGGGTCAGGAAAGGACATCCGGTTATGGAGCAAGAAGAGACCAGAACCGTCCGGGTAATAACGGCGGTGCAAGAGATAATCAGGGCTATAATCGCCCTGCAGGCGGTGGCCGCCCTGGTGCGGGCAATAACCGTCCTGGTTCAAATGGCGGACGCCCTCAGAACGGCGATGGACGGCAGGACAATCGATTCCGCAAGCCGGCAGCAGGCAAAGGCTTTGCAGCAGAAGCTCCGGCAAAGGATACGGAAAAGCGCAGAGACGATCGCCGTCTTAACCAGCAGGAGCGCGACAAGAAATCGAGAAGAGACGCGATTTACGAAGAAGACGGCGCAGCAGCACTGAAAAATGCAAAGAAGGCAGGCCGCTTTATCAAGCCCGAACCCAAGCCGGTTGAACCGGAAGAGACCATCAAGGTAATCACCGTCGGCGACAACATCACGATCAAAGAGCTGGCGGAAAAGATGAAGATGCAGCCTGCAGCCATCATCAAGAAGCTGTTCCTGGAGGGCAAGATTGTAACTGTGAACCAGGAAATCTCCTATGAAGACGCGGAAAACATCGCAATCGACTACGACATCATCTGCGAGAAGGAAGTCAAGGTTGACGTCATTGAAGAGCTGTTGAAAGAGGATGAGGAAGCAGACGAGGATATGGTTTCCAGACCGCCTGTCATCTGTGTTATGGGTCACGTTGACCACGGTAAAACCTCCCTGCTGGATGCGATCCGTAAGACGAACGTAACAGACCGCGAGGCAGGAGGCATCACGCAGCATATTGGTGCGTACACCGTACAGATCAATGGTCAGGCGATCACCTTCCTGGATACACCCGGACATGAAGCGTTCACTGCAATGCGTATGCGCGGCGCGAATGCGACCGATATTGCAGTTTTGGTTGTTGCGGCAGACGACGGCGTAATGCCCCAGACGGTAGAAGCAATCAACCATGCAAAAGCTGCCGGAATTGAAATTATCGTTGCAGTCAACAAGATCGATAAGCCCAATGCAAACGTGGACCGCGTAAAGCAGGAGCTGACGGAGTACGAACTGGTTGCAGAAGACTGGGGCGGCAGCACGGTATTTGTACCGGTATCCGCAAAGACCGGTGAAGGAATCCAGCAGCTGCTGGAGATGATCCTTCTGACTGCTGAGGTGATGGAATTAAAGGCAAATCCGAACCGTATGGCGAGAGGCATTGTGCTGGAGGCTCAGCTGGATAAGGGACGCGGCCCTGTGGCAAGCGTGCTGGTTCAGAAGGGTACGCTGCATGTCGGCGATTTCGTTTCCGCAGGTTCTTCGAGCGGTAAGGTCCGCGCGATGGTAGACGACAAGGGACGCCGTGTCAAAGAAGCCGGTCCGTCCATGCCTGTCGAAATCCTCGGTCTGTCCGACGTGCCGGAAGCAGGCGACGTATTCCTGGCACATGAAAGCGATAAGGAAGCAAAATCCTACGCAGAGGCATTTATCGAGCAGAACAAGGAAAAGAAACTGGAAGAGACCAAATCCAGAATGTCCCTGGACGATCTGTTCAACCAGATCCAGGAAGGCAATTTAAAGGAATTGAACCTGATTGTCAAAGCGGATGTACAGGGCAGCGTGGAAGCAGTCAAGCAGAGCCTGACGAAGCTTTCCAACGAGGAAATCGTTGTCAAATGTATCCACGGCGGCGTAGGCGCGATCAACGAGTCCGACGTTACGCTGGCGAGCGCTTCCAACGCGATCATCATCGGCTTCAACGTGCGTCCGGATGCGACAGCAAAGGCGACTGCGGAGACGGAAGGGGTAGATATCCGTCTGTATAAGGTTATTTACCAGGCGATCGAAGACGTGGAAGCTGCCATGAAGGGTATGCTGGATCCCGTTTACGAAGAAAAGATCATCGGCCATGCCGAGGTACGTCAGATCTTCAAGGCATCCGCAATCGGAAATATCGCCGGTTCCTATGTCCTGGACGGCGTATTTACCAGAGGCTGTAAAGTGCGTATTACCAGAGAAGGTGAGCTGATCTACGAAGGCGCGCTGGCATCCTTAAAACGTTTCAAGGACGATGTGAAGGAAGTAAAAGCCGGATTCGAGTGCGGCCTTGTATTCGAAGGCTTTGACAAGATGAAGGAGTTTGACGTAGTAGAAGCCTATATAATGGTAGAAGTGCCGAGATAGGCTTTCAGAAGGGGGAATCTGTCAGGATTTCCCCGCAATATAGGAGCATTCATGAGAAAGAACAGTGTAAAAAACAGCAGGATTAACGGCGAAGTGCAGCGTGTTCTGGCAGAAGTGATCCGGGGAGAAATCAAAGATCCCCGGATTGCGCCCATGACGAGTGTTGTGGATGTCGAGGTTGCACCGGACTTAAAAACCTGCCGTGCATATATCAGCGTTCTGGGCAGCGAGGAAGAGGCTGCCGCAACGCTGGAGGGATTAAAGAGCGCAGAGGGTTTTATCCGCGGACGTCTTGCAAAGGAAATCAATCTGCGCAATACACCCGAGATTCATTTTATTATGGATCAGTCCATTGCGTATGGTGTCAACATGTCGCATAAGATCGACATGGTAATGGCAGACCAGCGCGCCAAAAAAGGAGAGGAAGAGGATGCGTAAAATCCTGGAAGAGCTGGGAAGCAGGGATACAATCGCCATCGGCGGACATGTACGTCCGGACGGTGACTGTGTCGGCTCCTGTATGGGCATGTACCTGTATCTGAAAAAAGCGCTGCCGGATGCACAGATTGATGTGTATCTGGAAAAGCCTGCAGATATTTTTGACTGCATTCATGGAATCGAAGATGTCCGTACAGACTGCAGCAAGGATTGCGTCTATGACGTTTTCATCGTTCTGGATACCTCAAAGGAACGGCTCGGGGATGCGGAAAAGTATTTCCGGACCGCGAAAAAGACGATCAATGTGGATCATCATATCAGCAATGCGTCCGGCTGTGGCGATGTTAATTACTGCAAACCGGATGCAAGCTCCGCCTCCGAGCTCGTCTATGAGCTTCTGGAGGAAAAGTATATGGATGCAGAGATTGCAAAGGCACTGTATCTTGGCATCGTGCATGACACCGGTGTATTCCAGTATTCGAATACGACGCCGGATACATTGCGTATCGCTGCAAAGCTGCTGGCATACGGATTCGATTTTTCAAAGCTGATCGATGAGACGTTTTTTGAAAAGACCTATGTGCAGAATCAGGTGCTGGGGCGCGCACTTTTGGAGAGCATCCGGTTTATGGACGGCAGGTGTATTTTCAGTTCCATCGATTTAAAGACGATGGAGTTTTACAAGGTTGTGCCCAAGGATCTGGATGGCATTGTGAGCCAGCTGCGCATCACGAAAGGCGTGGAGTGTGCGATCTTTTTGTATCAGACGAAGACACTCGAATATAAAGTTAGCCTCCGCTCGAACGGAAAGGTGGACGTGGCGGCGATCGCGTCCTATTTCGGGGGCGGCGGCCATGTCAGGGCAGCAGGATGCACCATGCAGGGAACCGTGCATGACTGCGTCAACAATCTGTCGGAGCAGATTGAAAAGCAGCTGATAAAAGCAGAATAACAAAGGAGAATACATGAACGGAATTCTCAATGTATACAAAGAGCCGGGCTTTACCTCCCACGATGTGGTTGCGAAGCTGCGCGGCATCTGCAAACAGAAAAAAATCGGCCATACAGGTACCCTGGACCCGGAAGCGTCCGGGGTACTGCCCGTCTGTCTGGGAAATGCGACGAAGCTGTGCGACCTTTTAACAGACAAAGATAAAGAATACCGGGCGGTTCTGCTGCTCGGCGTGGAGACGGACACACAGGATACGACGGGACAGATTCTGGCAGAAAAGAAAGTAAATGCAGGCGAGGAGGATGTGCGCAGCGCGATCCTTTCGTTTGTCGGTCCGTATGACCAGATTCCGCCGATGTATTCGGCGTTAAAGGTCAATGGTCAGAAGCTGTGTGACCTCGCCAGAAAAGGACAGGTTGTAGAGAGAAAGAGCAGGCGGATTACGATCCATTCGATCGAAATCGAGGACATTTCACTGCCTCGCGTGACGATGCGCGTGGCGTGCTCCCGCGGCACTTATATCCGGACGCTCTGTCACGATATCGGACAGAAGCTGGGCTGCGGCGGAGCGATGGAGCGGCTGGAACGGACACGCTCCGGCAATTTCAAAGCTGAGGATGCCTATCGGCTTTCCGAACTGGAAGTGTTTGCAAAAGAAGGCAGCCTGGAAGAAAAGCTTCTTCCGGTGGAGTGCGTGTTTGAACAGCTGGATGCATATCAGGTGCAGGGGGACGGACAGAAGCTTTTAGAAAACGGCAACTGGCTTTATGCAGATTTGGTGATACCTTATAAGAAAGAAAAAACGGCGGCAGCATGTGAAAGAGGTACGTTTGCACCCGAACAGCAGCTGCGCATTTATGATACAGACGGGCAGTTTACGGGGATTTATGCCTGGAAGCAGGAAGAAAAGCGTTTAAAGCCCGTGAAAATGTTTTTGGGAAAGGAACAATAGGAAGAAATGCAGATCATTTCCGGAACGACAGATTTTTTGCTGCAGGGGGCGTCCGCAGTGGCAATTGGCAAATTCGACGGGATGCACCGCGGGCACAAGGCGCTGCTTTCCGAAATACTGGAAGCGAAAAAGCGCGGACTGCAGGCGGTCGTATTTACATTTGATCCTCCTCCGGCTGTTCTTTTTTCCGGAAAAGCAGTCAAAGGACTGACGACGCGGGAAGAAAAGAGACGGCTGTTTCGACAGATCGGAATCGATGTGCTGATCGAGTTTCCCCTGACTTTTCAGACTGCGGCGATTTCTCCGGAGGATTTTTTGCGTGTGATCGTGCAGGAACAGATCGGGGCAAAGCTCGTGGCTGCGGGAACCGATTTGTCCTTTGGCGACCGGGGCTTAGGGGACTGCAAGCTGTTAAAGGCGCGCGCAGAAGCATATGGCTACGAGGTAAAGATTATCGACAAGGTGCTTGAGGACGGGGAAGAGATCAGTTCGACCCGTGTCCGTCAGGCAGTGGAAGCAGGAAAGATGCAAGAGGCAGCAAGACTGCTCGGCGCGCCCTATGCGGTGATGGGAACGGTTGTGCACGGCAGACAGTTAGGGCGTACAATAGGATTTCCTACCGTCAACCTGATGCCTCCTGCAGACAAGCTTTTGCCGCCAAACGGCGTGTACCGCTCGGAGGTGGAATGCAGCAGTGGTGTTTTTAAAGGGCTGACCAATGTCGGCGTCAAACCGACTGTGGAGCATGGCGACCACCCGCCGATGAGCGTGGAAACCTATATTTATGATTTTTCAGAGGATATTTACGACAGCTTTATCACGGTGCGGCTGTTGACCTTTGAGCGCCCGGAACAAAAATTTGCTGACGTGGAGGAATTAAAGGAGCAGCTGCAGAGGGATATCGTAGCGGGCGCGCGGTAAAGCTGGAGCAGCACGCCTGGCGCTGCCGAGCAATAGTGTCGGCGCGCAGATGCAGACGTTTTTGCACCTGCGCCGTCAGAATACGAAGGAGGATTTGAATGCAGATTTGGAAAAAACTTGGACTGACTGTTGTGTTCTGTGTGTTGTCTGCGGGGATGACAGTGAATGCAGGTTTTACGGGGAGCAACGTTCACTCCGCAGGGCAGTCTATGGGCGTCGGCGGGCTTCTGGAGGAATCCATGGATCCGGAAGCGTGCCTTGAGGCGGCGCAGAATGCCAAAGAGACGCGCAAAAAGATTTACGGCTATGAAAATCTTGGCGTTGCGAAGGTCAATGACTATCTGAATATCCGTAAAGATCCGTCTGAAAACGGGGAGCTGGTGGGTAAGCTTCCAAAAAACGGCGGTGCGGACGTGCTTTCCGAAGAAAATGGCTGGTATAAGATCAAATCCGGTAAAGTGACGGGGTATGTCAGGGCGGACTATATGGTGACCGGAGAGGAAGCAAGAAATCTTGCGGACAAAGAGGCGACGAACATGGCGGTCTGCAATTCCGGAGGCTTACGCGTGCGGGAAGAGGGAAGTCTGGATGCGCCGGTCATTACACTGGTAGCGGAGGGAGAAGAGCTTGAGGTTGTGGACATTCAGGACGATTGGGTTAAGATCATGCTGGATGATGAAGCAGCGTATGTTTCCGCAGATTATGTGGATATCGCAAAGAAGCTGGAAAAAGCGGTCAGCCTGACAGAATTGAAATACGGTCAGGGCGTTTCTGACATCCGGGTCGATCTCGTCAACTACGCGAAGCAGTTTCTTGGAAACCCTTACGTCTGGGGCGGCACGAGCCTGACAAAGGGTGCGGACTGCTCGGGCTTTGTCCTGAGCATTATGAAGAAATATGGTGTGAGCCTGCCGCATCATTCCGGAAGCCAGGCACAGTGCGGCAAGAAGGTCAGCCTTTCGAAAGCACAGCCGGGCGATCTGGTATTTTATGCGAAAAATGGCAAAATCAACCACGTCGCAATCTATATCGGCGGCGGACAGGTTATCCACGCCAGCAACCCCAGAACGGGCATTAAAATTTCAAACGTATCCTATCGGACACCTTACTCCGTCAGACGGGTGCTGTCGTAAAAAGGGGCTGTTTTGTGGCAGCGTGATACAGTCACAATCTGAATAAATTCCGGAAAATAGTATTTACAGCCCCATTTTTTTATGATATAGTCATTAGGTATGAATTCAGCCGGTGCTCAGGCTTGGGACACTCCGACCCATATCTTAGTACCAGGCGGTTAACATTTAAAGGAGGATTTACCCATGATTTCCAAAGAGAAGAAAACAGCAATCATCAAAGAGTATGCAAGAACCGAAGGCGACACAGGTTCACCGGAAGTTCAGGTTGCAGTCCTGACAGCAAGAATCCAGGAGCTGACCGAGCACTTAAAGAGCAACCCGAAGGATCATCATTCCAGACGTGGTCTGCTGCAGATGGTAGGTCAGAGACGTGGTCTGCTGGACTATCTGAAGAAGAATGACATCGAGAGATATCGTTCCCTGATCGAGAGACTGGGCATCAGAAAGTAAGACTTGGAGACAGGGCGGAAGCCGTACAGCTTTCTGCCCTGTTTTTCGTGCGATATGCTGCAGCTGCAAAAGAACCCGATGGCAAAAGGTGTTTTGCCGGGGCTGTTGCAAGCAGACAGGGTGTTGCACACGATGCAAAAAGCGGATACCGGAGCAATTCCGAGACCACTGACAAGCGCATTGAAGCCAGTGTGTTTTTCAGTAGTTTCGGCAGCTTTGTCTTTCGCTTTTTCCATCATCCGAAGCGTTTTCGGAACAATTTCCAACAACAAGGTAAAAGAAAAGGAGAGACAGAATGTACAAGACATTTTCCATGGAACTGGCCGGACGTACGTTAAGCGTAGACGTAGGCCGTGTAGCGGCACAGGCAAATGGCGCTGCATTTATGCACTATGGCGAGACAACCGTGCTTTCCACTGCAACTGCAAGTGAGAAGCCCAGAGAGGGAATCGATTTCTTCCCCCTGTCCGTTGAATTTGAAGAGAAGCTGTATGCGGTAGGCAAAATCCCCGGCGGCTTCAACAAGAGAGAAGGCAAGGCGAGCGAGAACTCCGTTCTGACCAGCCGTGTTATCGACCGTCCGATGCGTCCTCTGTTCCCGAAGGATTACAGAAACGACGTTACCTTAAATAACCTGGTTCTGTCCGTAGATCCCGAGTGTCGTCCTGAGCTGGTGGCAATGATCGGTTCTGCGATTGCAACCTGCATTTCCGATATTCCGTTTGCCGGTCCCTGCGCAATGACACAGGTTGGCATGATCGACGGGGAGTTTATTATCAACCCTACTCAGGAACAGTGGAAAAAGGGCGATTTGCAGCTGACTGTCGCTTCCACAAGCGAAAAGGTTATCATGATCGAGGCCGGTGCAAACGAAGTTCCGGAAGCTGTCATGATCGATGCAATCTACAAAGCCCATGACGTAAACCAGACCCTGATTGAGTTCATCAACAAGATCGTTGCAGAAGTAGGCAAGCCGAAGCATTCCTACACCAGCTGCGCAGTTCCGCAGGAACTGTTCGATGCGATGAAAGAGATCGTTCCTCCCGAAGAGATGGAACAGGCAGTCTTTACCGATGTAAAGCAGGTTCGTGAGGAGAATATCCGTCAGATTACAGCACGTCTGGAAGAGGCTTTTGCTGATAGAGAAGAATGGCTGGCTGTTTTAGGTGAGGCTGTTTATCAGTACCAGAAAAAGACCGTCCGCAAGATGATCTTAAAGGACCACAAGCGTCCTGACGGCCGCGCAATCACACAGATCCGTCCTCTGGCTGCAGAAGTAGATATCATTCCGAGAGTACACGGTTCCGCAATGTTTACCCGTGGACAGACTCAGATCTGCAACATCTGTACGCTGGCTCCTCTGTCTGAGGTTCAGAAGCTGGATGGCCTGGATGAAAACGAAGTATCGAAGCGTTACATGCATCATTATAACTTCCCGTCCTACTCTGTAGGCGAGACAAAGCCCTCCAGAGGTCCCGGACGTCGTGAAATCGGTCATGGCGCACTGGCTGAGAAGGCTCTGTGCCCGGTAATTCCTTCGGAAGAGGAATTCCCTTATGCAATCCGTACCGTATCCGAGACCTTCGAATCCAACGGTTCTACCTCCCAGGCTTCTGTCTGCGCATCTACACTGTCTCTGATGGCAGCGGGCGTTCCGATCAAGAAGCAGGTTGCTGGTATTTCCTGTGGTCTGGTTACCGGCGATACCGATGATGATTATATCGTCCTGACCGATATCCAGGGTCTGGAAGACTTCTTCGGCGATATGGACTTCAAGGTAGCAGGTACCCATGACGGTATCACCGCAATTCAGATGGATATCAAGATCCACGGCCTGACAAGACCGATTGTAGAAGAAGCGATTGCAAGAACCAAAGAAGCAAGAGAATATATCATCAACGAGATCATGACTCCCTGCATCGCACATCCGAGAGCAGAGGTTGGTAAATATGCACCGAAGATCATTTCCATCAAGATCGATCCTGAGAAGATCGGTGATGTTGTTGGTCAGAGAGGCAAGACCATTAACGAGATCATTGCCCGCACCGGTGTAAAGATCGATATCACAGATGACGGCAGCGTTTCCGTATGCGGTACTGATAAGGAAATGATGGACAAAGCCATTGAGATGATCAAAATCATCACCACCGAGTTCCAGGCTGGACAGATCTTCAAGGGCAAGGTTGTCAGCATCAAGGAGTTCGGCGCATTCGTTGAGTTCGCACCTGGCAAGGAAGGCATGGTTCACATCTCCAAGATCGCAAAAGAGCGCATCGACCGTGTGGAAGATGTCCTGACTCTGGGCGACCAGGTTACCGTTGTCTGCCTTGGCAAGGACAAGATGGGCAGAATGAGCTTCTCCATGAAGGACGTTGCTCAGGTTTGAGAAAACGGACCGCAGCTGAGCAGGCGAGGCACTTCGAAGCCTGAACACGAAGCATCGTAAAAAAACGCTGGTTTCAGCGTTGAAAAATAGGAAGAAAAAGGCTCCTGCCTGCAGTGTTGTGCTGCGGACGGGAGCCTTTTTTTCATTTCATAGGAAAATGCGTCCTATGAAATAAAAACGCTCCGCTTAGGATGCGCACTCGGCGCAGGGGTAGATGGTTGCCGAAGCAACCGCGCCTCGGCGCGAGAATGTGCCAAGGCACATTCTTTTTTTGACAATAGAATGCTCGCAGAGCGTGCATTCTATTGTTGGACGTGTGCGACGCTCAGATTGCTTCCAGCAGGAGCGCGTGGGCGATGCCTGGGACGCTCTGCCCCTCGTTGTAGCTCGTTTTGGAAAGCAGCGCGCCGGTGGGGACGAATAGAATCCGCTTCCACTTTTTTTCGGAAAGCTGCTTTAACAAAAATGCAGACAGAACGGACGCGCTGCAGCCGCAGCCGGAGCCGCCCGCGTGCGTGTCCTGCTTTTTGCAGTCGTAAATTTCGATGCCGCAGTCCATATGGCGCTCCCCAAGGTCGATACCGGAGGTCTGTAAAAGGTCTAAGAGGACGCGCTGTCCGACTTTTCCGAGATCACCGGTCACAATTTTGTCATAATCGTTCGGTGCGGTGCCGAAATCTTCGAAATGCTGCCGGATGGTGTCCGCGGCGGCAGGAGCCATGCAGGCGCCCATGTTCATGGAATCCCGCAGACCGTAATCGACAATTTTTCCGGGAGTAAGGCCTGTGATCATCGCGCGATCATGCCCAGATGGAGCGTTTGCGAGGATGAACGCACCGCTTCCGGTCACAGTCCAGGAGGCGGAAAGCGGCCGCTGATTGCCGTAGCCGAGCGGAAAACGGAATTCCTTTTCTGCGCTGGCGAAATGGCTGCTTGTGACGCAGGCGGCAAAATCCGCAAAGCTGCCGGAAACGGCGAGGCTCGCGAGTGTGAGCGACAGCCCGCAGGTGGAGCAGGCGCCGTAGAGCCCGAAAAGCGGGCGTTCATACTGCATCAGCCCAAAGCTTGTGGCGATACTCTGTCCGAGCAGGTCACCTGCAAAAAGATATCGGATATCCGTGGAATGCAGTCCAGCCTTTTGGAGCGCCAGATGCAGGGCGTCGCGCTGCAGACTGCTTTCCGCATCCTCCCAGGTATCGCAGCCAAACAGGTCGTCTTCTCCTGCAAAGTCAAACAGCTCCCCGAGCGGTCCCTGCTTTTCTCGGCTGCCGACGACAGAGGCGCTGGAGCGAATATAGACCGGGACAGGAAGACGGATGCTCTGCCTGCCGCAGGCAAACAGTGCTGCAGGGCGGGAACAGAAAGAAGTTTCAGTCGTTTTATTCATGGTAATTTTCTAATCTCCCTTTCGAAAACGTTTCTGAGAACAGTATTGGTTCATTTATGAATTTCATACCAAAAAAGAACTGTACAAACCGGAAAACCTACTATACAATAAGGGCTGATTAGATGCCGGGATGCGTAGGTGAAAAAAACCGTAAGGCATCTTTTGATACCTTATAACAGGAGCAAAAGAAGATGGCAAAGGATAGGACAAAAGATTTGACCCAGGGAACTCCCTGGAAGGTGATTGCCGGGTTTTCACTGCCGGTAATCGGCGGAAATCTGTTCCAGTTGTTCTATACACTGGCAGACAGTATGATTGTCGGAAGGACGCTGGGGGCGGATGCGCTGGCTGCGGTCGGGGCGACGGCGACGATCGTATATTTTGTGCTGTGCTTCATTCAGGGACTGACCGGCGGATGTGGAATTTTACTGGGACAGGCATTCGGCGCGGGAAATGAAAAACAGGTACGCGAATCCGTATCGGCGTCTGTATGGATCAGCGCGCTGTTTACAATCGTATTGACGGTTCTGTGCTGTAGCATGGTGCATCCGATTCTGCGGATGTTAAACACGCCGGTGGATATTTACGACCGGACGTATACCTACTTGTTTATTATCTTTCTGGGAAACGGCGCTACGGTCTTTTATAATATGATTTCCAATATTCTGCGCGCGTTGGGAGATTCCCGGACACCGCTGCATTTTCTGATTTTTTCTTCGCTGTTAAATGTTGTGCTGGACGTGGTATTTATCGTTCCGTTCGGCATGGACGTGGCGGGAGCTGCATGGGCGACCGTGCTGGCGCAGGCAATTTCCGCGGCATTGTGCATTGTGTTTGCGCTGAAACGTTTTACAATCCTGCATTTTTCTGCGAGAGAATGGCGGTTTTCTGCAGAGGCGGCATGGCGTCATTTAAAAGTCGGATTCCCGATGGGATTCCAGATGTCCGTCATGTGTATCGGTCAGCTTGCGATGCAGGCGGCGGTCAACCGGATCGGTACGAGTGCGATTGCAGGCTATACGGCGGCAAACAAGGTGGATCAGCTCTCCGTTTTAGTGGATAACGCGGTCGGAATCGGCATCGCCAACTATGTTGCGCAAAACTATGGTGCAGGCAAAATGGACCGGATCAAAAAAGGCGTATGGCATTGCTTTTTAATGCTGACGGCGATGAATTTTGCGATGGGAGCGCTGCTTTTACTGGGACAGAGCTTCGTTGTCCCGATGTTTGTCACAAACCCGACGGCGGAAATCATGCAGTATTCCAAAGATTATCTGTTCACGGTTGTGCCGTTTTATTTCTTTCTGGGGGCGCTGCTTGTTTACCGCACCGCGATCCAGAGCGTGGGCAATACTTGGGCACCGTTTGCAGCCTGCGTGATTGAGCTGGCTGCGAGAATTCTGTGTGCGTCTGTGTTGTCCATTCCGTTTGGCTACCGCGCCGTCTGCTTTGCAACGCCGTTTGCATGGCTGACCGCCCTTTCCTTACTGATTCCGGTTTATATCGTCCTGATCCGGAAGCTGGTCGGCGGACAAAGCACCCAAACAAAAGCCTGAACAGGAGGTATCGATGCAAAAAGCAATATTAGTAGGGGTTAATCTAAACGAAAATCTGGATTTTGACCATTCGATGGAGGAGCTGGAAAACCTTGCGGAGGCGTGTGAGATCGAAGCAGCGGCGCAGATTGTGCAGAATCTTCCGATGGTCAATAATGCCTTTTATATCGGGACAGGAAAGGTGGAAGAGGTCAAAAATCTGGTTTCCATGCTGGATGCAGACTGCGTGATTTTTGACAACTCCCTGACACCGTCCCAACAGAGAAACCTGCAGAATCAGCTGGAGGTTCCGGTCTGGGATCGGACGAACCTGATTCTGGAAATTTTTGACAGGCGCGCTCGGACAAAAGAAGCCCGTCTGCAGGTCGAAAGTGCGAATCTTCAGTATCTTCTGCCGCGTCTGGTCGGAATGCGGGATGCGCTTTCCAGACAGGGCGGCGGCGCCGGAGCGGGCGGCGGTGCCGGCGGTGGTCTTTCCAACAAGGGTGCCGGTGAAAAGAAGCTGGAGCTCGACCGCAGAAGGATTGAAAAGCGTATCAGCGAGCTGAACCGGGAATTAAAGGTCATGGAAAAGGACCGGGAGACACAGCGCAAGCGCCGGAAAGAAAGCGAACTGCCGTCGGTGGCTCTGGTAGGCTATACAAACGCGGGTAAGTCGACGCTGATGAACAAAATGTTGGACATCTGGATGGGCGACACGGAGAAAAAGGTTCTGGAAAAGGATATGCTGTTCGCCACGCTGGATACGACGGTGCGCAGAATCAGCCCCGGAGATAACCGGGATTTTCTGCTGTCGGATACGGTAGGGTTTATCAGCCAGCTGCCGCATACGCTGGTCAAGGCATTCCGCTCCACACTGGAAGAAGCATGCACGGCAGATCTGCTGCTGCAGGTGGTCGATTTTTCCGATCCGCATCACCGAGAGCAGATGGAGGTGACACAAGAGACGTTAAAAGAGCTGCAGGCGGGACAGATTCCCTGTCTGTATGTGATGAATAAAGCCGATCTTGTGATGGAAGAAAGCGAGCTTCCCAAAGTTTTAGGCGATCGGATTTATCTGTCTGCGAAGCAGGGAATTGGGCTTGCCGAATTGCTGGAGCTGATTCAGAAGAAGCTGTTTGGCGATTACCGGGAATGCACGTTTTTGATTCCGTATACGGATGGTGCGGCGGTTTCGAGGCTGCAGGAGCAGGCGCTTGTGCGCAGCATTTCCTATGAGGCAGACGGCGTGCTGATTTCCGTGTCGTGTAAAGAAAGCGACGCCGGGCGGTATGCAGCGTATGCGGTAAGTACCTCGGACGATGCGGAAACGGCGTTTGAAAGGGAAGGCGCGTAGGGGGCGGCTGGCAGCTCATGACATGAGGCATGTGTGGATGGAAAGTGTGCAGCCATTGTGTTTCGAAAGCAGGCTTGCACAGAAAGAAGGCAAAGTATGGGTGTCAGAATGATGGAGTTTAAAATGGAGCGCCCGGGTCTGTTAAAAGAGGGCGACCATGTGACCGTGACGGAGGGCGTACTTCCGAGCAATTATTATTATACGATCGATCCGTCCCTTGCGATGTCGGGCAATTATCCGTTCCGGGAGCGTTTGCTTGCGAGGGAGGGCGATGTGACGAGCGTTGTAGAAAATCCAAGGGGATTTTATGTGACTGTGGCATTTTCGGAGTGACAGTACAGGAAAAAGCGTGCTATACTAAAAAACGAAAGCCCCGAAGCGGGACGTACCCAGAGGAGGAAAAAGACATGTTTAAAGTAATTTCAACTGTGAAAGCACCGGCTGCAATCGGCCCTTATTCTCAGGCGATCGTTGCAGGAGATTTCTTATTTGCATCCGGACAGATTCCGATCAACCCGGCAAACGGAGCGATCGAAGCGGAAGGCATCGAGGCGCAGACAGAGCAGGTCATGAAAAATATCGGCGCAATTTTGACTGAGGCCGGAACCAACTATACCCATGTGGTAAAGACAACCTGCTTTTTGGATGATATGGGCGATTTCGCTGCATTTAACGCAGTATACGAAAAATATTTTACCGGAAAGCCCGCAAGAAGCTGTGTTGCAGTGAAAAAGCTTCCCAAGGATGTTTTATGTGAAGTAGAAGTAGTCGCTTATTTAGGAGAATAATCCTATGAAAAATCTGATACTGATTGGCATGCCCGGCGCAGGAAAAAGCACGGTCGGTGTCGTGCTTGCAAAGCAGCAGGGATATCATTTCGTGGATTCCGATCTGGTCATTCAGGAGCAAACCGGACTTTTACTGCATGAGATCATAGAACAGCAGGGCGACGACGGTTTCCGGCAGGTGGAAAACCGGATCAATGCGGATCTGGCAGTCAAGCATTCTGTCATTGCGACCGGCGGCAGCGTGATTTATGGGCGGGAAGCCATGCAGCATCTGAAAAAAATCGGTGTTGTAATCTATCTGAAGCTGTCGTGCGAATCGATCGCAGCGCGTCTGGGCGATCTGCGCAAACGCGGCATTACGCTGCGGGAGGGACAGACGCTGCAGCAGCTTTACGATGAGCGTGTCCCGCTATACGAGCGTTATGCGGACATTACAGTGGACTGTGAAAACAAAAGTATTCGGGAGATTGTTGCAGAGATTGTGGCAAGACTGCCGAAGTGACAACAGGGGACAAGACAAATGAAACAGCAGTTTGAATCTGTACGGAGCGGCTTTTTGCTGCTTCTTGCCGCATTTATCTGGGGCATTGCCTTTGTGGCGCAGAGTGTTGGAATGGATTACATGGGGCCGTGTACGTTTAATGCATCTCGGTTTTTAATTGGCGGCGTTGTGCTCCTGCCGGTGATCTGGACAAAAGAACGGATGGAAGCAAAAAAAGGCGCAACAGGAGCTCCTGCGAAAAAAAATAAATCCGGTGCGCTTTTGCCTGGCGGCGTATGCTGCGGTATCGCGCTGTGTGCGGCAAGCCTTCTGCAGCAGTTTGGTATCCGGTATACGTCAGTGGGAAAAGCAGGATTCCTGACGACGCTCTATATCGTTATCGTGCCGCTGCTCGGGATTTTTGTGCGCCGCATTCCAGGTGTGAAGGTATGGTGCAGCGTTGTGGTTGCGTTAATCGGAATGTATCTTCTATGTATTTCCGGAAGCGTTCGGATCGGACTGGGGGATGCGCTGGTGATTGGCTGCGCGTTAGTATTTTCTATTCATATTCTGGTGGTGGATCATTTCGCAGAGCAGGTGGATGGCGTAAAGCTTTCGTGTCTGCAGTTTCTGACGAGCGGTGTCATCTGTCTGGTGCTTGCGTTTTTGACGGAGCATCCGTCCTGGGATGCATTGTTTGCCGGAATCGTGCCGGTTTTATACGCGGGCGTTCTGTCCAGCGGCGTTGGGTATACGCTTCAGGTTGTTGGACAGAAAAAAGTGGAGCCAACAGCGGCATCCCTGCTTTTGAGCATGGAATCTGTTTTTTCCGTGCTGGCAGGCTGGGTGATTCTGGGACAGAAGCTTTCGGCGCGGGAGCTTTTTGGCTGCGCGCTCGTGTTTGCGGCGGTGATCTGTGTACAGCTTCCGGATAAAAAGAAAGCAAAACAGGTGGAAACAGCCTGAAAAGTGGCGTGTATTGCACGAAAAGATGTATACTTCAGAAGGGAGAAGATGGGGATGAAGGAACTTTCAAAAGAAGTAAGGGAGATTATGAAAGAATACATCGGCGACAACAGTGTAGCGGGTGTGACAGTGCTGGCGGTGAAGGATGGAAAAGAAATCTGCGACTGTCAGGAAGGCATGGCGGATATCGAAAATGGACGTGCGATGAAGCGCGATACGATTTTTCGGTTATATTCCCAGACGAAACCGGTTACCGGAGCGGCTGCGATGATTTTGATGGAGCGCGGAAAGCTGGATCTGTATCAGCCGGTTGCAGAATATCTGCCTGCATTCCGCGAACAAAAAATCTGGCGCAACGGCAGATGCGAAGCACTTTTGCCTGGAGAACGGGAGATGCTGGTTGTCGATCTTTTACGGATGACGTCGGGGCTGATTTATGGCGATACGACGACGGAGCCGGGGCGGATGTATGAGCACGTTTTCGAAGAGGGAAAGGAACGGATGCATACGCTGGAGGCGATGACGACAAGGAATGTGGCGGATGCACTGGCAAAGTGCCCGCTGCTTTATGCGCCCGGGCAGGGCTGGCAGTACGGTTCCTCTGCAGATGTGCTCGGTGCGATTATTGAAGCTGCGTCCGGCAAACGGTTCGGGGAATTTTTGCAAGAAGAAATTTTCGAGCCGCTTGGAATGAAGGATACGGCGTTTTGGGTACCGGAGGAAAAGCAGGACCGGCTGGCGGCAGTATACCAGACTGAAATTGACCAAAATGGTCAAAACGTACTGAAGCGCTATACGCAGGATCATCTGGTCGTTGCAAACCGGATGGAAAAGTCCCCTGCCTTTGAGTCGGGCGGAGCGGGACTTGCTTCGACGCTGGATGATTATATGAAATTTGCGCAGATGCTGATGCAGGGCGGAAGCTTAAACGGCGTGCGGGTGCTGAGCGAAAAGACGACGAAGTATTTTACCAGTCCGGAGCTGATGCCGGTTTCTCAGAAGGTATTTTCTGAATGGGTCGGACTGGATGGCTACAGCTACGGCAACCTGATGCGCGTCTGCAAAAATCCGGCGCAGTGCGGTTATCTTGCAATGCAGGATGAATATGGTTGGGACGGCTGGCTGGGTGTTTACTTTGCAAACCTGCCTAATGAAAAGACGACCATTCTGATGGGGATGCAGAAGGTGGACGCAGGCACGTTTTCCATGACCCGCAAAATCCGCAATCGGATTGTGAGCAAGCTGTAAAGAAAATAGAAAATTCCGCTTCGCCGGGAAATTGCTGCCTACCAGAAAACACAGAAAAAGAGCGTATGAAGGAGCCCTTTTTTTTAATTCCAACCCGGAGAAATCTGGTTTTCTGAAGTTTATTGCTGCCGGAAAAGTACGTTTTCACGGAATTGCATTGCAGTTTAAAACCGTGTAGAATATATAACTAGCTTTTACAATCAAATGGAAGGACTGTAAAAATGTATCAGAGAAGATCGAATCTGCAGAATCTGATGATTTTGCTGCTGGACTGTCTGACGATTGTCGTGAGCCTGATTCTGGCAAACTATATTCGAAATGGTCGGCTGTTTGAGAGCGATGATGCCCGGATGGATTTCGGCCTTTTGCTCGGAGCAGTGCTTGTCGTTTTTCTGGCAATGAACCTGTTTGGCAGCCTGTACCGGAACATGATGCTGCGGGGACCGCTGCATGAATGCATGTGTGTGATTCGCAATAATGCAATCAGTTTTGCGGGCGCGGCGGTTGTACTGTATTTTATGGGACTGCTGGATGCTTACTCGCGTCTGGTGTTCTTCTATTTTCTTCTGATTGACTGTATCCTGATGCTGATTGTGCACCAGCTCTGGAAAAAATGTCTGCCGTCTTTGTATCGGATTTTTCGGGAGAGCAGGAAGACGCTGTTGGTTGCGGACGATGTGTTCGCAGTGCCGCTCGTCATGGATATGAAAAATTTTAAGGATTACAGCTATGAGTTCTGCGGATTGGCATTTCTGGGCGAGAAACCGGAAAATGGCGAGGTCGGCGGAATGTCGGTCGTAGCTGGGGCAGATGATCTGATCGATTACTGTAAAAGCGCGTCTCTGGATGAAGTGATCGTTGCAGTTGCGGATACCCAGAGCAAAGAGATGAAGCATGTTTTGGAAACGCTGGCAGAAATGGGACTGACGATTCATTACCGGATTCCTGTTCCGGAGCTGTCCGGTGCGAGCCAGAAAGCTCTGACGCAGTTTGGGCGCTTTTATACGATTACCTATGCGAATCGTTTTGTACCGGTTGGGCAGCTGGCGATGAAGCGGCTGCTGGATCTGGTCGGAGCGCTGGTCGGCTGTGTATTTTTAGGAATATTGACGGTGATCGTCGGGCCGATGATCAAGCTGGAGTCTCCTGGACCGATTTTCTTTGCACAGAAACGGGTTGGACGGAACGGCAGAATTTTTAAAATGTACAAATTCCGTTCCATGTATGCGGATGCGGAAGAGCGCAAAAAAGAACTGATGGCGCAGAATGAAATGAACGGCCTGATGTTCAAGATGGAAAATGATCCGCGGATTACAAAGACGGGGGCTTTCTTACGGAAGACGAGCCTGGATGAATTTCCGCAGTTTATCAATATTTTAAAGGGCGATATGAGCCTTGTGGGAACCCGTCCGCCGACGTTGGATGAGTTTGCACAGTACAGCCCATATCATAAGAAACGCTTGAGCTTTCGTCCCGGTCTGACCGGAATATGGCAGGTGAGCGGGCGCAGCGACATAACGGATTTCGAAGAAATTGTAAAGCTGGATGTAGAGTATATTGATAACTGGTCTTTCTGGCTGGACATTAAGATTTTATTGAAAACTTTCCTGGAGGTCTTTACACAAAAGGGCGCCAGATAAAAGACAGTTTTAATGATTCATAACAATAGAGTGTTCCCAAAGTGTACATTTTATTCATGACAATAGAATGCTCGCAGAGCGTGCATTCTATTGTTGCCTGGGTATTTGGCTGCGTATTGCGGCAGAATGTGAGGAGAATTTGAAAAAAAGAAAACCGGCAGCCTGTAACGGGCTGTTGAGAGGAATTCTGACAGGCATCTGTGTTTTTGGAGTAACGCTGTCCGGATGCAGCTCTTCGAATCCGGAGACGGCGGATACGACAGGCGCTGAGACAATAACGCAGAGCAGCTCTGCAGAGGAAACTTCTATCGAAGAAGCAGAGGCAGCAGTGGATGCAGCACAGGTGGAAGCGGTTCTGCAGTCGGATGCAGAAATTCCTTTGAAATTGAATGAGCTCTGCGCGCTGAATGCAGATGCATATGCGTGGCTGGAAATTCCTGGAACGGGCATCAGCCAGCCAATTCTGCAGAGCAGCATAGACGATGAATATTATCTAACCCATAACGCTGCAAAGGAAGAGGCGGAAGATGGGGCAATTTATACAGAGACAGCCAACGATATAGATTTTTCTGATGGAAATACCGTGATTTACGGACATAACACCTTGGATCGTTTTGGAAAGCTTCATGAGTATCAGGATCGTACTTTTTTTGATGAAAATCGGGAAGTGCGGATTTATCTGCCGGAGAAGATGCTTGTCTACCGCATTTTTGCAGCATATCCGTATGACGACAGGCATCTGATTGCCGCATATGATTTTTCAGATCCGATTATTTTCCGCAATTATCTGGAAGAAGTCTTTTCCATTCGTCAGATCGATGCTTTTATCGATGATACGATGGATGTGACGGAAGATGACAAGCTGATTACGCTGGAAACCGGTGTGAGCGACGAGCCGGATCAGAGGTATCTGGTGCAGGCAGTTTTGGTTGAGGAACAGTAATGGAGCAGGAAAAGAGAAAACGCAGGAAAAAAAGGACGAAAAAGCGTTCCGCAATTTCAAAAGTTGGTCTTTTTTTCTTGATTTTGTTACTTGTGCTTCTGTTACTTGGAATTACTGTATCGGCAGGGTGGCTGTGGATGAACTACAGCGGTCAGAGCAGGCTTTCCAAAAAACAGGAAGCGATACCGGAGCTGATGCAGCAGGCTGAATCGGAAGCGGAAAGCGAGATGATGCTGGAGGCGGGAAGCATCCGGTATCATGGAAAGGTTTATACCTACAAAAAGGATATTCTGACCTTTTTGTTTTTAGGAATTGATAAAAATGGAGAAGTAAAGGCTTCTTCCAATCTCTTTAAGGGCGGCCAGGCGGATGCACTGTTTCTGGCTGTACTCGACCCGGGAGAGAAAAAGATCAGCGTGATCGGAATCAACCGCGATACCATGGCTTCTATGAATGTGTATGATAAGAACGGGAGATATTCCGGAAGACAGACTGCACAGATTGCACTTTCCCACGCTTACGGGGACGGTCTGGAAGAAAGCTGCGAAAACAGCCTGGATGCAGTTTCCAATCTGTTCTATGGTCTTCCGATCCACGGTTACTGCGCACTGAACATGTCGGTTGTATCGAAGTTAAACGATGCGGTCGGCGGTGTGGACGTCGTGATTCCGGAATCTGCAAACGGACTGGAAAAGGGCTGGACAACCGGAGCCGAGGTGCATTTAGAGGGCGATGCGGCGTACCAGTTTATTCATTATCGCGATACGGCGCAGGAACAGAGTGCAGAAGCACGCCTGGAGCGTCAAAAGCAGTATTTGAAGAAATTTATCCTTCAGGCAAAAGAAGCGATGAAGCAGGATATGACGCTTCCTTTGCAATTGTATACACAGATTACACCGTACATGGTAACGGATGTGACTGCGGATGAAGCAGTTTACCTGGCAGGTCAGGCGCTGTCCTACAGCTTTGGGGACGACAATTTTTATTCCATGACGGGAACGGTCAAAATGGGAGAAAAATTCGAAGAATTTTATCCCGATGAAACAGCACTGTATGAACTGGTGCTGGACGTATTTTATGAAGAGGCGGCGGATTGACCTGCACGCCGGATAAAACGGTATTGGCAGACGGGACACCGCCTGTTAATATAAAAACAGAAGCCACACAATTTTACGAAAGGGGGATGATTGACATGAAAAAGAAAATGGCAATTGTTCTTTCACTTGTACTCGCATGCTCTATGAGCATGACAGCATTTGCAGCTCCCAGCCCGTCTCTGAATACAGGTAATACGCCTGTTAGTCAGGTAACCGTTGATCAGTCTGTTGCAACAGCAACAGCTGGAACCGCTGAGTCGACTGTCAGCGGTGTAGCCAGCGCGACTAGTGCAGTAGCAGTTGGAACAACATTCGCAACTGCAAAAGGAAACCAGGCATTGGATGCGGCTTCCGTTCAGCTGGTTGTAGCTCCTACAACTGTAGCAGAAACGACAACATCTGCCAGCGAACTGACAAAGGCTTTGACTGCAAAAAAGGTCAAAATCATCAACAAGAGTGGTGAGAAAAACATTTCCCTGCTGAATCGGGAAGGCAAGGTAAAATACCTGTGCAGCAGAAATGTTTATCTGACGAATTCAAAGGGTGAACTGGTAGCAAGCAAGGGTTCTATCTCTATTGCAAAGAGCCTGAAAGAAATCCTGGGCGGATACCAGCTTGCTGAAAATGAGACCATCAGAGCAATGTACAAGAGAGCAGACGGAACCTTTGTAGCGCTTCCTGTTGTTATTAAGGGCGATGTAGTTTCTTTTGCACTTCCTTCTATCAGCGGTGTTGTTGAAGTTGTATTCACGGCGGCTGTTGGAACAAGACAGGAAACATTACAGTCTGAAAAAGCTCCCAAGCTTTGATGCATGGCCGACAGGCTAAGTTTTAGATCGAATAACAAATTAAATTGATTCGTGTGGTTTCCTTTGGAACACCGCCTCCTCTGAAACGGGGAAGCGGTGTTTTGTTTTTTGCTGCAAAAAAAGTCCTCCGCAAAAACGGAAGACTTTTCTGGATGTTGGCGTTGAGACTTATTCGTTCAAGGAATAACCGCAAGCGGTGCAATATTTTTGACTGTCTGCAGATTCGCCAATTTGGTGCTCTTCTTTTTCGGTATGACCGCAGAATTCACAGACCAGCTGATGATAGGATTCATCAAGACTTTGCCCGACGGTGTATTCATGTGTACAGGATTGACCACAGATCTCACAGATACCGTCCGGATCAAATACACATGCGCCATCCATTGTATGTCCACACACGGAACAGGTTCCCTTGTGAATCCGCACGCCGTCTTCGGCAGTCTCGGTTGTATAGGTATACAGATGGGATTCTTCTTTTATAACGCCGCCGCATGCACCACAGATTTCTTTATGGGAAGAATCATCAGCGGTATAATGATCAACGGTACAGCTTTCTGCCTGTTCTTCGTTGATATATCCACAGAGGACACATACGGGACCGTGCATAGTTGTTCCGGTGATCTGTTTCCTGCCGTCGAACTCATGATTGCAGGGGACCTCCGGTTCTGGTGTTGCCGGCTCCGGTGTTGGTGCAGGTGTCGGCACTGGGGTTGGAGCGGCAGAAGATGGTAAGGTCAAAGAGGACAGGATGTTCGAAACAGAGCTGTTGTCTACACTGGAAGGGACGATCAGTCTGGGGGATGCAAGGATCTGTCCGTTCATTCCGCTGACTGTAAAGCCGGCTTTTGTCGTTGCGTCAATGGTCGTATATTTTCGGTTTTCTTTGATGCCGAAATTTACATAGTGAACATAGTATGCCAGAAGATCGTCGCCAAACGCCTTTTGCAGATCCGGATAAGCGGAACTGTATGCAAAAACATTGAAGTCAGAATTAATATCAGATCTTCCTTCGTTCAAACCGAAAATAACAAAATGGTTCCAAAGCGCTTCTGAGTCATTTCCAAAGGCCTTTGCAACATCCGGATATGCTATTGCATACCGTTCGGGTTTGAAAACCTGCCTTAAAGCTTCAAGGGCTTCCGGGGTATATGTTATTTTGTACTTTTTCATAATTTCCTTGTGCAGAGAGGTCTCGGAAGAGGTGTTTTTGTTTATTGTATTCAGTGTATTCAGTGCGCTCATATTGTTTTTGACAATCATTGCGGCGTTTGCCGTCATACCGGAGCCCAGACACATGGTGAGGGCGAGAGCGAATGCCAGAAGTTTCTTTTTCAATATTCCATCCTCCTTTTTCTGAAAAAAAGTTCCTTTATCACAGGTCTATGTTACTATTTTTCAAAAAGCTTTGCAACGAAATCGCAATAAATAGTATTTCCGTTACAGTTCACTCGTACTTTTTTGTAAGCAGATTTCAGGCTTGCATGAAAATCTGCTTACAAAAAAGTACGGAGGGAGCGCCACTTTATGAGCAAAAAGGAGCTGTGAAGCAGCGGAGAGCGTCGAAGCGCGGTTCATGACAATGCTGGTCCTTGGGATTCCGTATGCCGGTGCGGTTTCCGCGTTTGTGGCTGTCACTGCGCTGGTGCCGATTTTTGGCGCATGGATCGGCGGCGAAGCATTCGGCATCTTAGGGATGCTGTTCAGCGTTCCCGTCTGTGCTGTGCTGTTCAGTCTTTATTTAGAGTACATGAAGAACGCACACACCTTTTAAGACGTGGTCTATTTAACATACAGGACGATAACTTACTTCGTGAATGCCGGATTTAAGATCTTAGCTGACCGCCGTATCCTTGAAATCCACCGCCAAGTCCCCAAAAGTGGACTGTGTAGGCAATAGGCTGACGTGCCTGCTCCGAAACGCTGGGAAGAACCCATGATCGCAGAATCTGCCATTGGACGCAAAAAAAACGGTGTGACCTTCACGGTCGCACCGTTTTTTACCCAACCACAAGACTTATAGCTCCTTACGGCTGTCAAGCCTTGTGTTTACAGGGTTTCGGGCATACAAAAAGCAGATGACGGGAATCGAACCCGCCTCCTCAGCTTGGGAAGCTGATGTTCTACCGATGAACTACATCTGCATGACATACATTATAGCATATGAATTCAAAAAAGAAAAGCATTTTATTCATAACAATAGAATATCCACGGAGCATACATGCCGTTGTATGGATTGCCCGTCAGAAGCTGCGAGAAAACTGCAACTACAGTTTTAGAGATTTTTCACTTTTCGTTCTCAGTATTCTATGATATACTGTCTGCAGAAGGCTTTGTAAGCGATGCAGAGCCAATATTACGGTTTTACGGAAGGTGAAAAGATGCAGAGAATATTATTAAAATTGAGCGGTGAAGCGCTTGCAGGAGAAAAGAAGCATGGTTTTGACGAGGATACTGTCAGGGCTGTAGCGCTTCAGGTAAAACAGCTGGTGGATGATGGCATTCAGGTCGGCATCGTGATCGGCGGAGGAAACTTCTGGAGAGGACGTACCAGCGAGCACATTGACCGCACCAAAGCGGATCAGATCGGTATGCTTGCGACAGTGATGAACTGCATCTACGTTTCAGAGATTTTCCGTTCGGTTGGAATGATGACCAACATTTTGACACCGTTTGAGTGCGGTTCCTTTACGAAGCTGTTTTCCAAGGATCGCGCGAACAAATATTTCGAAAAAGGAATGGTCGTATTCTTTGCAGGCGGTACGGGACATCCGTATTTTTCTACGGATACCGGCGTTGTGCTGCGCGCTATTGAGGTAGAGGCGGACGTTATTCTTCTCGCTAAGGCGATTGATGGCGTATATGACGACGATCCGGCGAAGAATCCGGCGGCGAAGAAGTATGACGAAGTATCGATTCATGAGGTAATCGAGAAAAACCTGCAGGTAGTGGATATGACTGCATCGATTCTGGCGAGAGACAACAAGATGCCGATGTGGGTATTTGGTTTAAATGAAAAAGACAGCATTGTCAACACAGTAAAGGGCAATTTTACCGGCACCAAGGTAACGGTATAAGGAGGATAGGAGAACAAGATGGACGAGAGATTACAGCAGTTTGAAACAAAAATGGAAAAGACCTGTGAATATCTGGAAGCAGATTTCATGACAATCCGTGCAGGACGTGCCAACCCGCATGTACTGGACAAAATCCGTGTGGATTACTACGGTTCTCCCACGCCGCTGCAGCAGGTGGGCAATGTAACTGTTCCCGAACCCCGCATGATCCAGATTGCACCCTGGGAAAAATCCCTGATCAAAGCAATCGAAAAAGCAATTATGGCGTCCGATATCGGCATCACCCCATCTAACGATGGTAATGTGATCCGTCTGGTATTCCCGGAGGTAACAGAGGAACGCCGTAAAGCGCTGGTAAAGGACGTTAAGAAAAAGGGCGAGGACGCAAAGGTTGCAGTCCGCAATGTCCGCCGTGATGGCAATGATTTTTTAAAGAAGCTGGGCAAGGAAGACGTTTCTGAGGATGAAATCAAGGAGCTGGAAGATCAGCTGCAGAAGCTGACTGACAAGTTCGGCAAGGATATCGACAAGCTGGTAGAAGCAAAATCCAAAGAGATTATGACCGTTTAAAACGGATACAAAAGTACATTCTGCCAGGATGAACAATGGAATGTACACGTTGAAAGCATTATATTGTCATGAATAGTGAGGGAGAAGGGGGCAGGCTGGGCTTGTCCCCTTCTCTCAGATAGGAGAAAAGAAAGAATGAATATTCCGAATCATGTGGCGATTATTCTGGATGGAAACGGCAGATGGGCAAAGGCAAAGGGCATGCCGCGCAACTACGGACATGTGCAGGGGGCAAAGACCGTAGAACAGATCTGCGAGGATGCATGGAATTTGGGCATCCATTATCTGACGGTATATGCGTTTTCCACTGAAAACTGGAATCGCCCCAAGGATGAAGTATCCGCGCTGATGACGCTTCTGCGCAATTATATGAAAAGCTGCTTAAAGCGTGCAACACAGAACAATATGTGCGTGCGCGTGATCGGGGATAAGACAGGGCTCGATGATGATATCCGCAAACGGATTGCGGAGCTGGAGGAAGCGACAAAGGACAACACCGGTCTGCATTTTCAGATTGCGATCAATTACGGCGGCAGGGATGAAATCCGCCGCGCTGTGACGAATCTGGCAGAGCAGGTACAGGCAGGAACCCTGCAACCGGAGAAAATCACCGAGGAAAAGATCAGTGCTGCGCTGGATACGGCAGGAATCCCGGAGCCCGACCTTTTGATCCGCACCTGCAATGAGCTTCGGATTTCCAATTTCCTGTTGTGGCAGCTGGCCTACACAGAGTTTTATTTTACACCGGTGGCGTGGCCCGATTTTTCAAAGGCAGAGCTGGAAAAGGCAATTGAGGCATATAATCATAGAGACAGAAGATATGGGCTGGTGAAGGAGGAGTAACAATGTTCTGGACGAGATTGGGCAGCAGCGTTGTGCTGGTTGTGCTGGCGCTGATTTTTCTGATCAGTGGAGGTCCTGTTCTGGGAGCGGTGTGTCTGCTGCTTTCCCTGACGGCTTACTACGAGCTGATTAAGGCGTGCCATGTGGAAAAAGATGGCAAATTTACGCTGCTGGAAATCATGGGAGGCTGCGGAATCGTGCTGTATGGCGCAGCGATGATGCTTTCCAAAAATTTTCTCTGGGGAATCGGGGCAATTGTCCTGATGTTTCTGGCAGTGATGTTCGTCTATGTGTTCCATTTTCCCAAATACCATGCAGACCAGGTGATGACTGTTTTTTTCTGTGCATTTTACCCGGGGGTGCTGTTTCCGTTCATCTATCTGACCCGGGAACTGAGCTGGGGAAAATATCTGGTGTGGCTCATTTTTATCAGCTCCTGGATCTGTGATACCTGTGCCTATTTGACCGGTATGGCAATTGGAAAACATAAGCTGGCACCTGTGCTCAGCCCGAAGAAATCGATAGAGGGTGCAATTGGAGGCGTAGTCGGTTCTGCCCTGGTAGGAGCATTATTCGCATGGCTGTTTCTTATTCCGGAGACCGGAAGCGATGCGATGATCTGGGTGGTTGCGCTGATCAGTGCTGCCGGTGCAGTCATTTCCCAGGTAGGAGATCTTTCAGCGTCTGCAATCAAACGAAATCACGATATTAAAGATTACGGAAAGATAATTCCGGGACACGGCGGGATCATGGATCGGTTCGACAGTGTGTTATTTACCGCACCGGTGATCTATTTCCTTTCGGTCATTTTGCTCGGAGCGGTTCATTAAAAAAATGGTTTCGGATTTTTCCGGAATTGTGTATAAGCGGGTACAGGAGAGGAAAACTATATGAAAAAAGTAGCAATATTGGGTTCTACGGGGTCAATCGGAACCCAGACCCTGGAAATTATCCGGGATAATGAGGATTTACAGGCGGTTGCGCTGGCAGCAGGGCAGAATGTCGATCTGATGGAAAAACAGATTCGGGAATTTCATCCGCAGATCGCGGGAATGTGGAGTGAGGAAGCGGCGGCTGACCTTCGGCAGAGAGTTTCAGATCTTCCGGTCAAAATCGTGTGCGGGATGGACGGACTGCTGGAAATCGCGTCTTTCCCGGAAAGCGACGTTGTCGTTACGGCGGTGGTCGGCATGATCGGTATCCGTCCGACCATCGCAGCGATTGAAAGCGGAAAGACGATTGCGCTTGCCAATAAAGAAACATTGGTGACAGCAGGACATATCATCATGCCGCTGGCCGCTCAAAGAAAGGTTCCGATTTTGCCGGTAGACAGTGAGCATTCCGCAATTTTCCAGTCTTTACAGGGAAGAGCGGATAATCAGATCCACAGAATCTTGCTGACAGCCTCCGGCGGTCCGTTCCGCGGAAAAAAGCGTGCGGACTTAGAGCAGATGACGCTGGAGGATGCGTTGAAGCATCCGAACTGGTCGATGGGCAAAAAGGTGACAATTGATTCGGCATCCCTCGTCAATAAGGGGCTGGAAGTGATGGAAGCGAAGTGGCTGTTTGACGTATCTCTTGATCAGATTCAGGTTGTTGTGCATCCGCAGAGCATTGTGCATTCCGCAGTGGAATATGACGATGGTGCGGTGATTGCACAGCTCGGGCTTCCGGATATGAAGCTGCCAATCCAGTATGCCCTCGTTTATCCGGAAAGAAGACCGATGAACGCGCCATTTATGGATCTGTTTGCAATCCATCAGCTGACCTTTGAAGCACCGGACACCGAGACGTTTCCGGGACTTGCGCTCGCCTATCGGGCGGCAAGAGAAGGCGGCAGTATGCCGACCGTTTTCAATGCGGCGAATGAAATGGCTGTCAAGCTTCTGCTTCAGAAAAAGATCCGTTTCGTGCAGATTCCGGAAATCCTGGAAATGGCGATGGAGCATCATCATACTATAGAAAATCCTGATGTGGTGCAGATCCTTCAGGCAGAGGCTGAGACCTATGAACAAATCAGGCAGGAGATGAAACTTTGATCGGAACAATCATCATTTTTTTACTGATCTTTTTCGTGATCGTAATGGGACACGAATTTGGTCATTTCCTGATTGCAAAAGTGAACGGCATCCGTGTGAATGAATTTGCAATCGGGATGGGACCGAAGATTGCAGGCTTTAAAAAGGGGGAAACGGAATATGTGCTGCGGGCGTTCCCGTTGGGCGGCGCATGCATTTTTGAAGGGGAAGACGGACTGGAAGCGGCGAAAGAAGAGGCATCTGCCGCAGGCACGCCGGCGGATAAAACCGGACGGGGCGCTTTGCGGAATGTGCCGGTGGATGTGGATCGCGGAAATTTCCAGAACGCGCCGGTATGGAGCCGGATTGCCACTGTTTTTGCCGGACCGTTGTTTAACTTTTTACTGGCATTTATTTTCGCAATTATGGTTGCGGGTTACGCCGGTGCAGATCTGCCGGTGCTTGGCAGCGTAGTGGAGGGTTCTGCAGCGGAGGCAGCCGGAATGCAGGCGGGAGACAAAATCCTGCGGTTTAACAGCAAAATCAATCTGGCACGGGAAATTTCCCTGGAAATGGCATTGAATAAAACCGGAGAGCCTGTAAAAGTGGTATATGAGCGTGACGGTCAGGAGTATGAAACGACGCTGACGCCGATTTATAACGAAGAAGCAGGTAAATATCTGGTCGGCTTTCAGAATTATGCGTCCTATGATGAGGCGAAGGGGACAAAGCTGTTCCGTTATGCCTGGTACCAGCTGCGCTTTTGCATAAAAAATTCCGTGCTGAGCGTGAAATCCCTGGTAGAGGGTAAGTTGTCCAAGAACGACGTGGCAGGACCGGTTGGCATGGCACAGATCGTGGATCAGGTGAAAACAGCTGCAGAACCCGGCGGACCGATGCTTGTGTTCATGAACATGGTCAATCTGGCGATGCTTCTGTCAGTCAGCCTGGGCGTGATGAATTTGCTTCCGCTGCCCGCACTGGACGGTGGCAGACTGGTATTTTTGTTCCTGGAGGTACTTCGTGGAAAACCGATCCCACCGGAAAAAGAAGGCGTCATTCATTTCGCGGGCTTTGTCGCACTGATGGTTCTGATGGTGTTTGTGATGTTCAATGATATTCAGAGAATTATCGGGTGAAAAGGTTTCGGATAGGAACCCGCTTGGGCGGCTGCCCCATTCCAAAAGATGGTGCAGCCGCTCAAGTTATTTATTTCATAGGAAAATACGTCCTATGAAATAAAAACGCTCCGCGCGGATCGCACTGCAGCGGAATGGAAGAATGTCGCTTGCGCGACCCGCCGCAGGCGGAGAATCCTGCTTCGCAGGATTCTTTTTTATACAGTTTATAACAATAGAATGCTCGCAGAGCGTGCATTCTATTGTGTATACAGAAAATAAGCCGTCAGAATCAACATTCTAACGGCTTATTTTGGATGGACCCGATGGGATTCGAACCCACGGTCTCTGCGTTGCGAACGCAGCGCTTTCCCAGCTAAGCTACGAGCCCAAACATAATTTATGAAGAAAAATCAGACCTTTCATAAAAGGCACTGATATGGAAGCAACGGGGCTCGAACCCGTGACCTCTCGCGTGTGAGGCGAACGCTCATCCCGGCTGAGCTATACTTCCGTTTCCTGCTAAAGTTTATTTTAGCACTTTCCAGGCAGGAATCAAGTGGCAGATGGAAAAAAATGCTGTTCACAGTCATGCTGTTATAAGCAGACGTACCGTTTGCAAACTGAAGCGGTACAGCGTTTGCAAACGCTGCAGTTACTGTGATTCATGACATAGAATGCTCGCAGAGCGTGCATTCTATTGTTTTTTATCAGAACGACTGTGACGGGAGCGGTGTTCTGTGGTGTCTGTTTCTTTTGCGCTGCAGCTGTCGATCAGTTTTTCAATCAACATTTTTTTAACATAGACGTCAAAACTGAGCATGCAGATGAAAGAAAAGGTCTGGAGAAATTCCTGATCCTCTGTGGCAGCATCCGAAAAGGTTTCCTGAGCTTTGTGATATTTGCGTACGACGTCCTGCTTCATTACTTCAACTTCTTCCCGCTCGAGACTAAACACCTCGTTATAGATCGTTTCAAGCTTCAGCCCTTCGTTTCCGGCAAAGAAACGGTCGGTAATCGGTTTTAATACGGTCTGAATGTCGCTGATTGACAGGATGCCCTTGAAATAATAGATAAAAATCAAAAGCAGCATGTGCTCGCGGGAATATTTCTTGCGGACGGGCGGCGGCAG
The DNA here is from genome assembly GCF_046968865.1 of Gallintestinimicrobium sp. Classification (NCBI taxonomy): domain Bacteria; kingdom Bacillati; phylum Bacillota; class Clostridia; order Lachnospirales; family Lachnospiraceae; genus Gallintestinimicrobium; species Gallintestinimicrobium sp. Next base: position 180,789 of record NZ_JBKVPW010000002.1, read on the forward strand.
CAGGTCGTTTTTGGCGTAGTTGTTGATCATGGTTTTGGTCAGGATCTTGTCCACTTCGGGATTACGGGCAGCATTTTTCAGACGGCTGTCCATAAAAGTCGTCACCTGATCCATGTATAATTCGATATCTGGGATATCATCCGGACGGATATAATCAATACGGTCCAGACTATCCAAAATACTTTGTAAAAGATCCCCTGTTTCCAGTGTCATATGAAATGCTCCTGTTTTCCATAAGATAATGAAGATTGTTTAATGAATTCATTATATAGTATTCAAAACCAGATGACAAGAGAAAAGAAACTCAATATAGAAAGACCATTCTGTGAAGGGACAGCACATGGGACAATAGGAGCGCATAGGATAAAGAAACATGTGTTGAGGAAGCAGCTATTTTATGAAAAAAAGAAGATGGATATGTCTGGCGCTGACAGCGGCGTTGACGATTGGCATGCTGGCAGGTTGCGGGCAGAAGAAAGATTTATCGGATGGAGGGGAGAAAAAGAAACTTCAGAAGGTTACGTTGAACGAGGTGGCGCATTCCATATTTTATGCGCCAATGTATGTGGCAATAGAAGAGGGCTATTTTAGAGAAGAGGGCATTGATCTGACGCTGGTGACAGGATTCGGTGCGGATAAGACCGTTACGGCAGTGTTGGCGGGAGAGGCGGATATCGGTTTCATGGGCTCCGAATCAACGATATATACAAAAAACGGCGGAGCCGAGGATTATCTGATCAATTTCGCACAGCTGACGCAGCGTGCCGGAAACTTCCTCGTTGCGAGGGAACCGATCGAGAATTTCGAGTGGGATATGCTGAAGGGCAAAAAAGTGCTGGGCGGCAGGGCAGGCGGCATGCCGGAAATGGTATTTGAATATATTTTAAAGCAGTACAACATTGATCCGACCGAAGATCTTTCCATCGACCAGAGCATCGATTTTGGTTCCACGGCAGCAGCATTTTCCGGCGGGCAGGGGGACTTCACAGTAGAATTCGAGCCTCATGCAACTGCCCTGGAGCAAAAAGGTGACGGCTATGTTGTCGCTTCGCTGGGAGAAGAGTCCGGTTATGTGCCCTATACGGCATTTTCTGCGAAAAAGAGTTATCTGGAAGCGCACCCGGATACCGTGCAGGCCTTTGTAAATGCGCTGCAGCGCGGCATGGAAAAGGTATCACAGAGCACGCCGGAAGAAATCGCAAAGATGATTGCGCCGCAGTTCCCGGAAACGGACGAAGCGGTGCTGACGGCGATTGTGAGACGCTATGTCGAGCAGGATACGTGGAAAACCGACCTGATTTTCTCGGAGGATGCATTTGTTCTGCTGCAGGATATTCTGGAAGAGGGCGGCGAGCTGACAAACCGCGTTGCATATGAAGATCTGGTCAATACAGAGTTTGCAAAAAAGGCGCTGGAGCGCTGAGCGTTTTGAAAACAGCAGCAAAAAAAGAGCGGAGACGCCGGAAAAGTTTTCCGGAGCCTTCGCTCTTTTTTACTCATGTAATGTAGACAAAATGTGTGCATTACGGTGTTCACCGGATCCGATTCCAAATCCTGTTGCAGGGTACCCCCTCTTGGACCTGCGGGACTTACTGTTCCGAATCGGGTTCGGAAGCTTCTGCCATTCTGGAGAAAACCAACTCGTAGCCGTCGTTGCCGTAATTTAAGGAACGGTTGACGCGGCTGATTGTAGCAGTGGAAGCGCCTGTTTTTTCTGCGATATCCAGATAGGTTTTGCCTTCCTTTAGCATGGCTGCAACCTCAAAACGCTGGGAGAGGGAAAGCAGCTCATTGACAGTGCAGAGATCTTCGAAAAATGCGTAGCATTCTTCCTTGTTCTGCAGGCTCAAGATCGCGTCAAACAGGTGATCTACGGCCTCCGTTTTAATTTTTTTGTTCATCCGACTAACTCCTTTACTTTTCTAATGGAGTGGACTTCGTTCGTCCATATGTTTCTATTTTAACATATTAAAGTCTAAAAGTAAAGCGGACAAAGACAGCGTCTTTCGTCTTGTATCGCAGACTAAAATCTGTTAAAATCGAAAAGACACTTATAGATGGAAAAAAACAGGAAACAGTGGGGAACTATGAGCATTTACGATACCTTAAATGACAGACAGCGGGAAGCTGTTTTTAAAACAAAGGGACCGGTGCTGATTCTGGCGGGAGCGGGAAGCGGAAAGACCAGGGTGTTGACGCACCGTATTTCCTATCTGATTGAGCACGAAGGCGTAAAGCCGTGGAATATTCTGGCGATCACCTTTACCAATAAAGCTGCCGGGGAGATGCGTGAACGAGTGGACGATCTGATCGGGCACGGCGCGGAACAGATCTGGGTTTCGACGTTTCACTCCACCTGCGTGCGGATTCTGAGACGTTACATCGACCACCTCGGCTATTCGACAAATTTTACGATTTACGATACGGATGACAGCAAGAACATCATCAAAGAGGTCTGCAAAAAGCTGCAGATTGATACGAAGGTTTATAAGGAACGGAGCCTGATGTCCGCAATTTCTTCCGCAAAGGACGAGCTGATTTCCCCGACGGAATATGCGCTCTCCGCGATGGGAGATTTTTCCAAGCAGAAAATCGCGTCCGTTTATCAGGAATATCAGGCAGCTCTGAAAAAGAACAATGCACTCGATTTTGATGACCTGATTGTCAAAACCGTAGAGCTGTTCAAAACCAGTCCAGAGGTGCTTGCGTACTATCAGGAGCGTTTTTTGTACATTATGGTGGATGAGTATCAGGATACCAACACGGCGCAGTTTGAGCTGATCCGTTTGCTGGCGGATAAATACCGCAATCTTTGTGTTGTAGGTGATGACGATCAGTCGATCTACAAGTTCCGGGGTGCCAACATCAACAATATTCTGGATTATGAAAAATATTTTCCGGAAGCTGCGGTCATCAAGCTGGAGCAAAACTACCGTTCGACCCAGACGATTCTGGATGCTGCCAACGAGGTGATCCAAAACAACGTGGAACGAAAAAAGAAGATTCTCTGGACAGATAAGGGTGAAGGCAGCCTGATCCATTTTAAACAGTTGGATACTGCATATGAAGAGGCGGAATTTATTGCAGATGATGTTTGCAAAAGAAAACGGAATCGGACAGCAGATTATAAAGACTGTGCAGTGCTTTACCGGACCAATGCCCAGGCGCGACTGCTGGAGGAACGGTTTATTATAGAAGGGATTCCCTATGATGTGGTCGGCGGCGTCAATTTCTATGCGAGAAAAGAAATTAAGGACATTTTGGCATATTTAAAGACGATTGACAACGGACAGGACGACTTGCAGGTGCGCAGAATTATCAATATTCCGAAGCGTGGAATCGGTGCAACGACAGTAAACCGCGTGCAGGCATATGCGGAAGAAAACGAAATGAGCTTTTACGATGCCCTGCGGCAGGCGGATCAGATTCCCGGGCTTGGCAGAAGCGCATCGAAGCTGGAGCCGTTTGTGACGCTGATCCAGTCCTTTCGGGCGAAGCTGGAATATTATACGTTAAAACAGTTGTTGGATGATATCGTAGAATCCACCGGTTATGTAAAAGAGTTGCAGGAGTCGGATGACGAGGAGGCGGAAGATAGAATCGCCAACATCAACGAATTGATTTCCAAGGTGGTCGCGTTTGAAGCGGCACACGAGGATGCGACGCTGAGCAGCTTTTTGCAGGAGGTTGCGCTGGTTGCGGATATTGATGGCGTGGAATCCGATAATAATAAAGTGCTTCTGATGACGCTGCATTCCGCAAAGGGACTGGAGTTTCCGGTTGTTTATCTGGCTGGCATGGAGGATGGCATATTCCCCAGCTATATGAGCATCATGGACGATGACCCGACCGCGATCGAGGAAGAGCGCCGTCTGGCATATGTCGGAATCACCCGTGCGCGGGAGGAACTTACGATCACCTGTGCAAAGCAGCGTATGATTCGTGGCGAGACGCAGTATAATCCGGTCAGCCGGTTCGTGAAGGAAATTCCCGCAAATCTGCTCGACCAGAGGGTAGGAGGATCGAAACGGTTTTCCTTTGAAAAAGAAGAGACGGATGATTACAGCGGTTTTTCAGGATTTTCCGGTTTCTCCGGTTTTTCCGGCTTTGGAGGCGGCAGCTCAAAGAACGAGAGCACAGGCGGATGGAACGGCTTTGGCTCCACCGGACGCAGCAAGACAGGAGGCAGCGGATTTGGAAATAGCAGCTTTGGCACGTCGAATGCAGACACAAGGAGCAGCGCTTCTAAAGGCAGCTTCGCTGCGTCAGGCAAAACAGGCTTTTCCGGGGAAAGTTTTTCGACCGGCAGCTTTACCGGCTATGGAAAGCCAAGGGCAGTTGTGAAGCCGAAAAAAACCGCAGAGGACAGAAAACCTTTTATCGCGCAGGGGCTTGGCAGCTTAAACGGCGTGAACGGAATTTCCAGAGGCTCTGTAAAATCTACAGCGCTGGAATATGGTGTTGGCGACCGTGTGCGGCACTTAAAATACGGTGACGGAACGGTGACGGAGATTGTGGACGACCCGCGGGATTACAAGGTGACGATCCAGTTCGACGGAGCTGGTCAGAAGATTATGTATGCGGCGTTTGCAAAACTGAAAAAACTATAAATTTTCCGGATTCATATAGTAAAAGTAAAAAAAGGGTGGTATGATAAACACGACGATTGAATCATGAAAACAAGCAGAAAGGATGGAAGATAATATGGTAAAGCTGGATGAAATTCTGGAAGCGGTGAAGTACAAAGAGGCGGCGAAGAAAAAAGAAGAGAAAAAGACCTGTATTCTCTGGATTCTGGCGATTATCGGCATCGTTGCGGCTGTGGCAGCAGTTGCCTATGCAGTATATCGTTATCTGACTCCGGATTATCTGGAAGATTTTGATGACGACTTTGACGATGATTTTGAGGACGAGGATCTGGACAAGGAAGAACCTGAAAAAGAAGCTTCCGAAGAGAAAAAAGAGGACTAAGGATCGCGGAGACGTGCCATTAGGAGCAGACAGATCACGGTTTTTGAGTGTTTGAATTCCCTTTGGTTTGGAACGGTAGGAACGCGATTTGGAAGTGTGCAGATAAAACTTTATAGGGTTGCGCACGCCGGAGATGACGGGATGTTCTTACGGGAGCGGAAAAATCAGAAATTTCGCTTTTCGTGGGGACATCCCGTTTTGTAATAAAATATGTTTTTGCATGGCAGTATGTTTGTGGAATGGAGGAGAGATGAAAAAAGGACAGATCAGGACAGGCGTGGTGCGGAATGTGAAATTCCCGAACCGCGCAATGGTGGTGCTGGAGCCGCTGGAAGGTGCGGCAGATGGAGAAGAAATCTGCGAGGTAAAAGGTGCACTGCCGGGACAGAAGATTTCTGTCGTTATAACAAAGGTGCGGAAAGGCAAGGGAGAGGGCAGATTAAAGGAAATTCTGGAAAAATCGCCTGTAGAAACTGTCGGTGTTGAAAACGGCGGTTGCCCGCATTTTAATATCTGCGGCGGATGCAGCTATATTTCCATGCCATATGAAGAAAGCCTGAAGATAAAGGAAAACCAGGTCAGGGAGCTGTTGGAGCCGGTGCTTTCCAAACAGCAGAGCGTCTGTCAGATCGAGCCGATCCGTCAGAGCCCCGTTTATTACGGATACCGCAATAAGATGGAATTTACGTTCGGAGACGAGGTAAAGGATGGACCTCTGGCGCTGGGCATGCATAAAAAAGGCAGCTTTTATGATATCGTAACGGTGGATGGCTGTCGTCTTGTGGACGACGATTACAGTGCGATCCTGCGGGAGACACTCTATTATTTTGAAGAGAAAAAGACGCCCTTTTATCATCGCTATACCCATGAGGGATATTTGCGGCATCTGCTGGTGCGCAGGGCGTCCAGGACGGGAGAAATCCTTGCAGCGCTTGTAACGACAACGCAGCAGGAAGTTGATCTGGAAAGCTGGAAAGAGCGACTGATTTCCCTTCCGTTGAACGGAAAATTCGCCGGAATTTTGCATATTACGAACGACTCCATGTCGGATGCGGTCAAGTGCGACAGCAGTGAAATTTTGTACGGCAGGGATTATTTTTATGAAGAGCTGCTTGGACTGAAATTTCGAATTTCGACATTTTCCTTTTTCCAGACGAACACCTGCGGCGCAGAGGTGCTGTATGAGACAGCGCGGGAATATGTCGGCAGCCTGGTAAAGGAAGAGGGAAAGCCGGACAGTATCGTTTACGATCTTTACAGCGGCACAGGTACGATCGCGCAGCTGATGGCACCGGTTGCAAAAAAAGTCATTGGTGTGGAGATTGTGGAGGAGGCAGTTGTTGCTGCGCGGGAAAACGCGAAGCAAAACGGACTGGAGAACTGTGAGTTTATCGCGGGAGATGTTTTAAAGGTACTGGATGAAATCGAAGAAAAGCCGGACTTTATCATTCTCGACCCTCCAAGGGATGGCGTACATCCCAAAGCACTTTCCAGAATCATCGGTTATGGGGTGGAGAAGTTGGTATACATTTCCTGCAAACCGACGAGTCTTGCGCGGGATCTGGAGATTTTTATCGCAAACGGCTATGAGGTGCAGCGGTGTGTTCCTGTGGATCAGTTCCCTTGGACAACCGGGATTGAGACGGTGTGTTTGCTATCCAAACTAAAATAAAAGCTGGGTATTTTTAAAAGGAAAGGGTAAAAGTGTCAAGAATATACATTGCATTCATAGAAAGTATGGCTGCCGCTGTGTTTATTGTTCCACTTTGGTGTATATAATAGGTTTTGTTTTCATAACCGAAAACGAACGATTATTTATATGATATTTGGATTCTATTTAACTGCTGTATTAGCATTAGCAGCAGATAAAAAATAGTTCTAAAAGGTATATCTTTGTAATGCAAGAGTATGATACAATTGGTTGTGGATACTAAAAACTAAGGAAAATCAGGTATGCTGAATAAAAAAGATTTCTTAAAATACGCTTCAAAACTAGCCTTTCCGATCATGATCCAAAATCTGATCGGAACTCTGGTAAACATTGCGGATACGGTAATGCTTGGATATGTAAGCCAGACTGCCATGTCGGCTTCATCCCTTGCGAACCAGTTTACTTTTATTCTTTTCTGTTTATATTATGGTATGGCCACGGGTGCTTCCGTTTTATGTGCACAGTACTGGGGAAAAGGTGATAAAAAGACAGTAGAAAGAATTCTCGGCCTGGCGGAGCGAATCTCACTGATTGTTTCCTTCGTGTTTTTCGTGATTTCTTTTTCTGTGCCGGCTACGATCATGAAGATCTTCACAAGCAGTCCGGATACGATTGCTGCTGGCAGTGAATACTTAAGGGTAATTTCATTTTCCTTTATGTTTATGGGATTCTCTCAGGTTTTTATGAGCGCCCTTCGAAGCATCGGAAAAATAATGCTGCCTTCTGTCACGTACATTGTTTCGCTTTGTGTCAATGTTATTTGTAATGCCACCTTTATTTTTGGTCTGTTTGGATTTCCAAAGCTTGGCGTTACCGGTGTGGCTCTTGGTACTGTCATTGCCAGAATCACAGAAGTACTGATCTGCCTCATCTACTCATTAAGAAGTTCCGATGTCAGATTTCGGATAAAATACTTCTTTGCGAAATCAGGTATTCTGTTCCAGGATTTTATGAAAATTGCTACTCCGGCTGTAATAAATGATGTTGTCTGGAGTCTTGCCAGCTCAGCGTTTGCAGCAATCCTCGGTCATATTGGTGATGATATGGTTGCCGCAAATGCGGTTGCTGTTATGGTGGTAAATATTGGTGCGATCGCCTGTCGTGGTTTTGCCAATGCAACTACGATCATTGTCAGTCAGGAACTGGGTAAAGACAACATTGAGGCAGCAAGAGAATATGGAAAGCGCATGCTCAGAATAACAATGGTTGTAAGTCTGGTCGGATGCGTCATTATTCTGGCACTTCGTCCTCTGATACTGGATTTCTATCGGGATAAACTGACAGAGACGGCCATTTATTATCTTGGCACTTTTATAATTATGACAACCTGGCGCCTTGTGGGAGAAGGCATCAATACCTGCCTTATATGCGGCTGCTTCAGGGGTGGCGGTGATTCCAGATTTGGAATGATCATAGATTCCCTCTTTATGTGGCTTGTTGCAGTTCCACTTACCTTTCTTGCAGCATATGTCTTAAAGCTGCCGCCTGTCTGGGTATACTTTGTAATGACGCTGGATGAGTTCGAAAAAATGCCGGTGGTCTTCATCCACTATATCAGAGGTAAATGGCTCACAAACATTACCAGAGATTTTGATTAGAAAGCGGGGCTGTCGCACTAGCAAATATTTTTTGCTGGGCGGCAGCCCCTTTTGAAAGATGAATCACGCTTTCCACAGACTATGGAGGTTGCAGTAGGCGTAGACCGCTTCGACTTCATCGCCCTCGCAGAGAGCGAAGCAGACCTCCGGCTTCTCGCCGGGATGCAGTTCCTTGCGCTGATTGCCCTGCTTGGTCTGGAGAGATACCCACTCGATGTAGTGCTCCGGCAGCATGGGATGCTCCACGGAGCCGACCTTGACATGGACGATATCGTTTTCCACCGTCCAGACGGGGACATGCTTCTCCACGGCGGCATCGGTGGTGCCGGGAACGATCTCCCTCATCGGCTCGCCGCAGCAGATGACGGGAACGCCGATGTCCTTGATTTTGGTAATGATATTACCGCAATGCTTGCAAAGGTAAAACTTCTGCTCTATGATGATTCTTCTTTTCTTTAATAATTTTCCGCGTGAATTTCAAAGTAGCTCTGGGGATGGTTGCAGGCGGGGCAGACTTCCGGGGCTTTCTCCCCCACGACGATGTGACCGCAGTTGCGGCACTCCCACACCTTGACCTCGCTCTTGGCAAAGACCTGCGCTGTCTCCACATTGTGCAGCAGAGCACGGTAGCGCTCCTCATGGTGCTTTTCAATGGCGGCGACCAGGCGGAAGCGCTGCGCCAGCTCATGAAAGCCTTCCTCATCGGCAGTTTTGGCAAAGCCGTCGTACATATCCGTCCACTCGTAGTTCTCACCCTCAGCGGCGGAGAGAAGGTTTTCTGCGGTGTCGCCAATGCCGTTCAGTTCTTTGAACCACAGCTTGGCGTGTTCCTTCTCATTATCAGCGGTTTTGAGGAACAGTGCCGCGATCTGCTCAAAGCCTTCCTTCTTGGCCTTGGATGCAAAATAGGTGTACTTGTTGCGTGCCTCGGACTCACCGGCAAAGGCAGTCATCAGGTTTTTTTCTGTTTGAGTTCCTGCGTATTTCGTTTCTTTCATGGTGGATACTCCTTCCTTTTTTTTGCTTTTATTGTAGCAAATCTATGATTTTCTTCTGTGACGAAGTCACATTCCTTTTTATTTTAGACGATTCAGTCTGTTCTTATCCCGCAGCGTGATTGCACCACGCTTCAGCTCCACCAGTCCGTCCTCCGAGAAGCTTTTGAGCATCCGTGCCACTGCCTCCCGTGCCGAGCTGATGTGCTGGGCGATCTGCTCATGGGTCATGCGTATCGTGTCGGAGCCGGTACGCTCCGCTTCAGTAAGGAGAAATTCTGCCAGCCGCCGATCCAATCCCTTGAACATGATCTGCTGCATCGCCCACATCACATCAGAAAACCGTTTCGTTGCCAACTCATAGAGGAAGCAGCGGACATATAGATTTTTCTCCTTGAGTGCAGCAATGACATTTGCAGGGATAATCAGAACGTCCGTATCCATTCCGGCAGTCATTTGCGTATCAAAGGTGATCTGACTGATCACGCAGGAGGCGGAAAGCACGCATAGTTCGCCCGGATACAGGCGGAACAGCGTTACCTCCCGCCCCTCAGCAGAGAGAAGATAGGTGCGGATCTCGCCGGAAAGGACGAGCATCATTCCAAGACATTCGTTGTCGCTGCTGTGTACGAACGCACCTTTTTCATAATGGCGGACAAAGGCACTTCGGCGCAGCGTCTCCATTTCGTGTTCGGCCAAGGATGACCAGAACGGAAGTTGTGTCAGTGTGCGTTCCATATCAATGGCAGCTATGCTTACCGCAGCCGTGGTTACCGCAGGTGTGGCCGGCCTCGCCGTGCGCATGGTCATGGTGGTCACAGTGAACATTGGGATTGTAGCCAAGATTTCCGCTGAGCAATGCGTTTACCGCCGCATCAGCCTCCCCGCTGACACCGCCATAGAGCTTGATCCCCGCTTCGACCAGAGCTGCCTGCGCACCGCCGCCGATGCCTCCGCAGATCAAAGTGTCCACACCGTGCTGCATCAGAAAACCTGCCAGCGCGCCGTGACCGCTGCCGTTGGTGTCAACGACTTCCGCATGGATAACTTTGCCGTCTGCAGCTTCATAAAGCTTGAACTGTTCAGTGTGGCCGAAATGCTGAAAAATTTGACCGTTTTCATAGGTAACTGCAATTTTCATAATGGAATCTCCTTTACAATTTTGGTTGGATTTTTCTGGGTTAGCTCTCTGCATACGGCAGTAGCGGCCGCAGTGGGCTGCCTCCTGTCCTCCGCAGATGCGGTAGTTACCTCCGGTGATGTGCAGCGGCTTCCCATGGACAAGGCACGCTGCGATTTTGCGCCGTGCGCTTTCGTAAATCTCCTGCACGGTAGAGCGGGAAATATCCATTTGTGCGGCACATTGCTCGTGGGTTTGCTGCTCCAAGTCAACCAACCGAATAACCTCGTATTCGTCCAGCGTCAACAGGATCGGCTCGGTATCTTCACACCCGTTGGGGCAGAAGGTATCAACTTGTGGTGCGCCACAAATACGACGGCACCGTGGCGGTCTTGGCATGGGCGCTTTCCTCCTTCTGTTTTCGGTATATACCGATTATAGCACCTCGCGCAGAAAAATCAATACAGATTTTTAAAAAGCCGCTGTAACGCTTATTCGAGGTGCAGTGCTTCACTTCGATCGTGGTACCCAGTACACCAGTGCGCTTTACCGCAACACCCTGAGAAAAAATGAAGAGCTGCCGGACAGCATTGTTGTAGAGGTTATCGTAAAGCTGGTAAGCAATCCGAAGTTCGCCGCCATGATGCAGGAAAAGATCAGCATGAAGGTGGATATCTCTGCCATTGAGCAGGAGATCGCGGCGCATGAAAAGCAGCTTCGACAGAGTAATTCCGTAAAGGCACGACTGATGGAGGAGATTGATTCCCTCGACCCGGATGATAAGCACTACATGAAACGCTAAGCAGACCTTGATGACCGGCTTTACAAGATGTATGATAAAATCGAGGATACGGAAAACCAGCTCAAGCTCCAATCATTGCGGAAGATATGAGCTTGAGTTTGGACAATGACGCACATATCGAAATGGTATGCCTCTTGAGCAAAGAGGCAGGGGAGGAACAGCAGAGATGAATCAGGCAATGAAGAAAGCAAAGGAAACTTTTGCACAGGGAAATTATACCTGTGTCTGGTGCAGGGACAACGAGCTTTTGACGAGTAAGGAAGCAGGTCTTCGTCCGCTGCTGACACGCATCCGGGAGGGGAAGGATTTGAACGGATTTTACGCGGCGGATAAAATCGTCGGACGCGCGGCAGCATTTTTATATGTGAAGCTTGGAGCAGCCGGGGTGTATGCACCTGTGATGAGCAGGGGTGCGAAAGAGCTTTTGACGGAATACAACATACCTGCAGAAGCAGACGAACTGACAGAGAACATCCGAAATCGTCAAAATACCGGATTATGTCCAATGGAATGCGCAGTTTCTTCCTGCGGCAGTCCGGAAGCAGCGTATGCTGCCATTTTGGAAGCGATCAGAAAAATGCAGCAGAAATAAGCGATAAAAATAAAGGGGAAAACATAAGAGGAGGAGCGGTTAAATGCTGTACAAAAAGAATCAGGCAGAGAAACTGGAAGACAGCTTGTTTAAGCAGCCCACAGCGGAGTATAGGGGAGCTTCCTTTTGGGCGTGGAATACGATGCTGGATCAAAAAGAACTCGACAGACAGATGGAGGTCTTAAAGTCGATGGGCTTTGGCGGTGCACATCTGCATCCGCGTACCGGTCTGGAAACACCGTATTTAAGCGAGGAATTTATGGATCGGATCAAGGGCTGCCTGGCAAAAGCAAAGCAGGAAAATCTACAGGTTTATTTGTATGATGAGGATCGTTGGCCATCCGGATTTGCGGGAGGTCTTGTGACGAAGGAGGAAAAATACCGTGCGCAGTATCTTCTGTTTACAAACAAGCCTTATGAAGCAGGGGAAGAGGTACAGATGCAGACAGATTCCAGTGCGAGAGCAGCAAGAACCTTAAATGGCAGGCTGCTTGAGGTTTACGATGTCGTTCTGGACGAAAAGGGTTATCTGGTTTCCGGTAAAAAACTGGAGGAAGGGATGCAGCCCCAGGGAACCTGCTGGTACGCTTATCTGGAACGCCCGTTGCCGAGCACCTGGTACAACCATCAGACCTATGTAAATACGCTGGACAAAGCGGCAATGGATCGTTTCCTGGAAATCACCCACGAGGCTTATGCAAAGGAGATCGGGGACGAGTTTGGAAAAACTGTGCCGACGATCTTTACGGATGAGCCGCAGTTCTCTCATAAAACACTTTTGCAGTTTCCGCAGGAAAAACGGGATGTGATCCTGCCCTGGACAGAGGATTTTGCTCAGACCTATCAGGAAATGTATCAGGAGGATATTCTGGAAAAGCTCCCTGAGCTGATTTGGGAAAAAGCAGACAGAAGCGTTTCCACGATCCGGTATCATTATCATGATCATGTGACGGAGCGTTTTACCCGCGCGTTTGCAGACAATGTGGGAGCATGGTGCAAAAAGCACAATATCGCGCTGACCGGACATATGATGGAAGAGCCCACACTGCGCAGTCAGACTGCAGCACTGGGCGAGGCGATGCGTGCGTACAGAAGCTTTGAACTGCCCGGTATCGACATGCTGTGTGACAACCATGAATACACGACGGCAAAGCAGGCACAGTCTGCATCTCATCAGTTTGGGCGTGAAGGCGTAATGAGCGAGCTTTATGGTGTAACGAGCTGGAGCTTTGATTTCAGACGCCATAAGCTGCAGGGAGACTGGCAGGCGGCGCTGGGCATTACACTGCGTGTGCCGCATCTGTCCTGGGTTTCTATGAAGGGGGAGGCAAAGCGTGATTATCCGGCGAGCATCAATTATTAGTCGCCGTGGTGTAAGGAATATAAAACAGTTGAAGATCATTTTGCAAGAGTAAATACAGCCATGACACGTGGGAAGGCAGCTGTGCGTGTCGGCGTCATCCATCCAATCGAAAGCTACTGGCTTCACTGGGGACCGGAGTCCCAGACCGGATCGATTCGGGAGCAGATGGAGGAACGGTTCCAGAATGTGACCCGCTGGCTGTTGTTTGGCAGCTGTGACTTTGACTTTCTGGATGAATCGCTTCTGCCTGATTTGTGTACGGAAGCAGGAAACCCGCTGAAGGTCGGTGCAATGTCCTATGATGCTGTTATCATTCCCGGCTGTGAAACGCTGCGCAGTACGACAATAGAACGTTTGAAAACCTTTGCAAGAGCGGGCGGTAAGCTGATCCTGATGGGAGAAGCACCGACTATGACCGATGCAGTGCCCAGTAACGATGGAGCAGAGCTTGCAGCACTGTCCAGCCAGATCGTCTTTGAAAAAGCGGCGCTTTTGGAAGCGGTTGAGCCGTATCGCACACTGCGCCTGGAAAATGAGACGGGCAGCCTGACAAACCATTACATCTATCAGCTGCGCATAGATCAGGACTGCAGCTGGTTGTTTATTGCAGTGGGAGAGCCTGCAGGAAATCCGGATTTTGTGAAAAAGGATCCTGTGAACATCGTGTTAAACGGCAGGTTCACGGTGAAAGAATACGATACCATGACCGGAAGAATCCGGGATGTGAAGACAGCAAAAAGAGGGGCGCAGACGGTTGTAAATCATATCTTTTATAATCAGAGCAGCTTGCTGTTAAAGCTGATGCCGGTGGGCGAGACGAGCGGCAGCGTGCAGGCGGCTGATGCGAACGATGCAACACAAGCAGCTGGCGTGCCTGGCGCGATGCAGGCGGTATCTGGCGCATCCAGCACGGCAGAAAGCTGCGAAGCATGCGGCGATTCTGCTTTAGCTGCAGCCCTCCGGGAACAGCTCCTTGCGTCCGGCGCAGCGCCGAAAGCCCTTCCGAATCGTGTTGCTGTTACTTTAAGTGAGCCGAACGTTCTTCTTTTGGATCGAGCGGAATTTTGTATGGACGGCGGAGCATATCAGCCTGCACAGGAGCTGCTGCGGGCAGACAATGTCCTGCGCAGTCAGCTCGGTTTCCCGGCGCGCGGCGGAGAAGTTGCCCAGCCATGGGTATTGCCGGAGGAAAAGACGGAACATTTTGCGACCCTTCGCTTTACGATAGAAAGTGAAGTGGAAGTACCGGTACGTTTGGCGCTGGAGGAAGCGGAGCATGCATCTGTAAAACTGAATGGGAAAACAGTGAACGAAAAGGTGTCCGGCTGGTATACGGACCACTGCATCGGGACGATCGAAATCGGCACACTTCAGAAAGGCACAAATATAGTGGAAGCGACAGTTCCTTTCACGCACAGAATCGGTCTCGAATGGTGTTATCTCCTCGGTGATTTTGGCGTGCGTATCGAAGGCAGAGCCGGTGTTGTGACAGCACCTGTCAGAGAGTTAAGCTTTGGGGATATCGTATCCCAGGGACTTCCTTTTTATGGTGGAAATATTACCTATCATCTGCCGGTATCGATCGGAGCAAATGGCGCTGTTGTACATATTCCTCATTATCGTGGCGCACTCGTTGCAGTTGAAAAGGATGGAAAACGGTTGGGTGAAACGACATTTGCACCCTATGATCTGGAAGTTGGACAGGCTGATTCAATCGATCTGGTGCTGTTTGGAAACCGCGTCAATACCTTTGGCGCAGTCCATATGGTTGGAGAGGATGACAGATTCCTGAATCCCGGCAGCTGGCGCACACAGGATGATGGATGGTCGGAGGAATATGTGCTGCAGAAGGTCGGTATTTTGTCTGCACCGGTGATCGTGCCGGATAGATAGAAATAAGCAACAGAGTGTATGTTATGCGAACATTCCATTGTCTGGAATAATTTTATCGGAATAATAACAGCCGCACGGTGGCATCCGGGAACAGGGATTGCTGCGTGCGGCTATTATTATAGAAAAACAGAACATATATTTGGTGTGCGAGGGACGCTTATTGGACAGTAAAAAGAGTATAATGAAACCATCGAAAAAACGATCAGGAATTTTTAGAAGCGGATGTCAGAAAAAGGATCGTAACAGAAAAATGTCGAAGAAAATGGGGGAGAGGCATATGGATTATTTTGCGCATATTGATGGGGAACGAAAACAGAGTGTTTTGGAGCATTCGGAGGGGGTTGCAAGACTTGCTGGAATGTTTGCCGGAGAATTTGGAAAGTATGAATGGGGATATTGCAGTGGTCTGCTGCATGATATTGGAAAGTACAGCCTCAGGTTCCAGAGAAGACTTCAAAAAGGAGATGTTCAGGTGGATCATTCAACGGCTGGAGCACAACTTTGTGCGGCGAAAGGAGGATACTACTCATTTCTAAATTATTGTATTGCAGGGCATCATGCGGGCTTGCCAGATTGCGGAAGTAATACGGACAATGGCGGAGAATCTACGCTGAGCGGCCGCCTGAAGAAAAAGGTAGAGGATTATCAGGCTTATCAGACTGAGATTGAGGTTCCGCAACTTCATTCGGCGCCCATTGATCCAAAAGCTGTGCCGAACCCATATTTTTCGTTAAGTTTTTTTATGCGAATGATTTATTCCTGTCTGGTAGACGCAGATTTTCTGGATACGGAAGCTTTTATGAAGCAGGGAAAGACAGAACGAGATCCCGGCACGAGAATAGAAGAACTGTACAGAAAGTTAGATAAATATCTTGAGAATAAAAGATGGCTGGAAAATAAAAAACCCGATACGATCAACGGCAGACGAAGTGAGATTTTGCGGCATTGTATGGACATGGGAACTCAGGAAAAGGGAATGTTTCGTCTGACTGTTCCGACCGGTGGAGGAAAAACAATTGCCTCGCTGGCGTTTGCACTTCGGCATGCGGCAGCGCATCAGATGAAGCGGATTATTTATGTCATTCCATATACCAATATTATCGAACAGAATGCGCAGGTATTTCGGGAGATCCTGGGAGAGGAAAATGTGTTGGAAAGCCATTGCAACATTGATTATACCAGTTCGGAAGAGCTCAGACCGATGCAGCTTGCTTCGGAAAACTGGGACAAGCCGGTGGTTGTTACGACCAATGTACAGTTTTTTGAATCTCTCTTTGCATCGAAATCTTCAAAATGTCGGAAGCTTCATAATATTGCAAACAGTGTGATCATTTTTGATGAAGCGCAGATGATTCCGCCGGAGCATCTGAAGCCTTGTCTTGCGGTTGTAGAGGAACTGGCAGCGCAATATGGTTCATCTGTTGTGCTTTGTACAGCAACGCAGCCAACATTTCAGAATTTTTTCCAGAGAAATTGGGAGCCGGTTGAGCTTTGTCCATGTATGGAAGAGCAATTTCGCTTTTTCAAGAGGACGAGATTTGAAGATATCGGAACGGTGACAGAAGAAGAGCTGGAGGAAAAACTTTTAAAAGAAACACAGGCATTGTGTATTGTCAATACGAAGAAACGTGCACAGAGAATTTATAATGCGATCAAAGGGGACGGAGTCTTTCATCTGTCGACAACAATGTATCCAAAGCATCGGAAACGGGTGTTAGAGCAGATTAGGAAAAGACTGGAAGATGGTAAAAAGTGTATTTTAATTGCAACGAGTCTGGTGGAAGCTGGAGTGGATCTGGATTTTCGATCTGTATATAGACAGCTTGCGGGAATGGATTCTATGATTCAGGCGGCAGGACGCGGAAATCGAAATGGAGATCGTTCCATAGAGGAAAGTCCGGTATATATTTTCAGAATGGAAGGAAAAGAGTTTGTTCCCGGTCAGCAGATGCAGATTGATACGTCCAAAGCGCTTTTACTGGATGGATATCAGCTGGAAGATCTGGCGACAGTAGATCGGTATTTCCAGATGCTGTATCAGTTAAAACAGGATGAAATGGATAAGGACGGTGTGATGCGCTGCTTCGAAAATCAAAATTATCAGTTTGCGTCAGCTGCTAAAAAGTTTCATCTGATTGAAGAGAATACCGTAACAGTGTTTGTAAAAAGAGAGCAGGAAGCGGCGAAGTTATTGGGACAGATTCGAAGCCAGGGGTATTCCCGCACTTTGATGAGACAGGCAGGACAGTATTGTATCAATATTTATGACAGGGATTTTGAAAAATTAAACGGACAGGGAGCGCTGCGTCCGGTGTCCGGTGATATAGAAGATTTCTATGAATTGGTTTCGGAGGAACTGTACACAGAAGAAATGGGATTAAAAATGGATATTGAAGAAGGCATCGGAGTGTTTTGGTAATTGTTTTAGCAAGTGCTGCAGGCGGGAGTCTAGAGGATAAAAGCATACGGAACAGAAGAGAAATAATCAACTTCTGTTCCGCATCGCTTGGTTCACATGGTGTGAAAAAATATTTTTTCAATCCCCAATTCCGTGTCATTGTAAATGGCAGGAAAAGACGATGTTTATTATATAATAGTTATTCCATATAATCCAGTGTAAATATTTTTATAGAAACTTCAATATATTTTCCCACAACTAATGAAAACATTGTTGCATTATATAAAACAGTATAGTATAGTGGAAATATAAAGAAAAGGACAGTGAGAAAAACGATAGTTTTTATAAAAAGGGGAACAGAGATGGTTTTATATCATGGGAGTAAAGAAATCGTGGAATATCCCGAAATTCGAAAAGCACGATTTCAAAAAGATTTCTATTTTGGATTTTACTGTACACTATATGCAGAGCAGGCGAAGCGTTGGGCAACCAGATACGGTGATGGGTACATCAATAAATATGAATATGTACCAAGCAGTACTTTGAATTGTTTGTATTTTGAAGAGATGACGGAAGAATGGCTGGATTTTATTGTGGCATGTCGTAGAGGAATTCCACACAAATATGATATTGTGGAAGGACCGATGGCAGATGATACGATTTACAATTATATCCAGAACTATCTGGATGGCAAAATTTCGAGAGCCGCATTTTGGGAACTGGCAAAGTTTAAATATCCGACGCATCAAATCAGTTTTCATACGATTTCAGCGCTGGATACATTGACATTTGTAGGAAGCGAGGCCGTGTATGAGGACAAAAAATAATAATGATTTATTTTATATATGCAGCTTGATCGAATACATCGGAAGGAAAACGAAACAGCCTCGGAAAAAAGTAGCAGATTATCTGGGAAGAAAGCATATTCATCGGATTTACGAACATGCAGATGTGTTTCATTGTGAACCAATTGAAAAGGTGGCAGAAGAATTGATTGAAGAATGCAATATTCCGAAGGGCAGCTTTGATAATGTGGGAGCATGCAGATATACAGTACCGGATTATTGGGATATCGGAGAAGTGTATGAACGGCTGATTGAAGATTCCTATTCTGATCAGGATATTGAGAAAGGGCTTTGGCAGGTATATCATTCCTGGATAGATTCCAGCATTTCTGATTATAATACGGATTTTTACTATCAATCGAGAGACTATCTGGCAGCCTGCTATCAGGATGGTTCGATATTATAGATGAAAAGGGGTGATAAAATGGGCATGGGTGTAAAAGTCAGAGTATGGGGACCATATGCGCTCTTCTCA
Organism: Gallintestinimicrobium sp.; assembly: GCF_046968865.1. Lineage (NCBI taxonomy): Bacteria > Bacillati > Bacillota > Clostridia > Lachnospirales > Lachnospiraceae > Gallintestinimicrobium > Gallintestinimicrobium sp. The sequence continues at coordinate 199,552 of NZ_JBKVPW010000002.1, forward strand.
AGACCAGAGATGAAAGTGGAACGGTGTTCTTACGATGTAATGACGCCATCTGCTGCAAGAGGAATTCTGGAAGCGATTTACTGGCATCCGGGGCTTCGATGGGTGATCGACAAAATTCAGGTAAACAAACCAATCCGGTTTACCAGCGTTCGGAGAAATGAAGTGAAAAGCAAAATTTCTGCCAGCAATGTGCTTCAGGCATATAACGGAGCGGATAAGGAATTGTATTTGAGTACAAAAGAGGAAATTGTACAGCGGGCATCTTTATTGCTGTGTGATGTGGAATATGTCATTGAAGCACATTTTGAAATGACGGAACAGGCAAATAAAACAGACAATCCAGGTAAGTTCAAGGATATCATGATGCGCCGTTTAAAGCGCGGAGAATGCTATCACATGCCGTATTTTGGATGCCGGGAATTCCCGGCACATTTCGAATTATGTGAAGAGGAAACTACATCCTGTTATGCTGTTGTTCCGGAAAAGGATCTCGGTTTTATGCTATACGACATGGATTACTCTGATCCGAACGATATTCAGCCGATGTTCTTTCGGGCGGTGATGAGAAACGGTGTTCTTGATCTGAGAGACTGTGAGGTGATTCGGTGATTTTACAGGCACTTGCAAAGGAATATGAAAGTCTGGCAGAGCAGGGAAAAGTATCGCAGCCGGGGTGGTGTCAGGCAAAAGTTTCCTATGAAATCAATTTGTATGCGGATGGACGAATCAAACAAATTATCTGCTTGAAGCAGGAAAAAGAAGTTGGGAAAAAGAAGGTTTTTATTCCCAAAACGATGAAAGTACCGCAGATGGTCACTCGATCTTCCGGGGTGGCGGCAAATTTTCTGTGTGATAACTCAAAATATCTGTTAGGAATTGATGCAGAAGGGACTTCTGGGTGGATCATGGACCGTTTTCTGGCAGCAAAGGAAAAACACCTTTCTGTTTTGGAAGGAACAGATGGCATAATGGCGCAGGCAGTCCGCGGTTTTTTTAAAAATTGGAACCCGGAAAATGCTCAGGAATGTCCGGAGCTGAAAGAGCAATGGGAAGGAATTACAGATGGCGGGAATCTTGTTTTTGGAATGAACGAATTCTATGCACAGGATGATCCGGAAATCCAGAAAAAGTGGAACGCAAGTCAGTCTGAGACAGAGGAGGAAACGTCAGGAATTTGTCTTGTAACCGGAAATTATGGACCGATCTCCAGAATTCACAGATTCATTAAAGGGGTTCCAGGGGCACAGTCGAGCGGCGCAGCACTGGTGTCTTTTAATGCACCTGCATTTGAATCTTACGGAAAAGAACAAAGCTACAATGCGCCGGTTGGAAAGTATGCAGAGTTTGCGTATACGACAGCTTTAAATTACCTGCTGGGACAGGAAGACTACCGATTTCAGCTTGGTGATACAAGAGTGGTATTCTGGGCAGAAAGTGGTGAAGAGGCATATCAGGATTTTTTTGCTTCTTTTCTGGAGCCCAAATCGGATAATGAGGAAATTCTGAAAGCCGTTTTTGCAGGATTGAAAAAACAGAAATATCTCGATCTGGATCAGTTCGAATTGAATCCAAATCAAAAGTTTTATATCCTTGGGCTTGCACCGAACGCGGCTCGTTTATCGGTTCGTTTCTTTTATGAAGATTCTTTTGAAAATATTTTGAAACATCTTGCAGAACATTATCAGCGGATTGAAATTGTAAAGCCGGTATGGGAACAGAATAGTTATCTTGGAATCCGGGCCATGCTTGCGGAAACAGTGAATCAAAAAGCAAAGGATAAAAATCCGATTTCGAATATGGCGTCTATGGTGCTGCAGGCAATCCTTGCAGGAAATCGATATCCGGCAAGTTTGTATACGGACACGATGATCCGCATCAGGGCGGAGCAGGGAAACGTCACCTGGAAAAAAGCTGCGATCCTCAAAGCGTATTTGATTCAAAACTACCATTTGGAAAAGGGGGAACATTATATGGGATTAAATGAGGGATGTACGCAAGAAGCATATGTTTTAGGAAGGCTGTTTGCTGTGTTGGAAGCGATTCAGATGGACGCCAATCCGGGAATTAAAGCAACAATCCGGGATCGGTATTTTAACTCTGCGTGTGCGACACCGGCAATTGTTTTTCCGATATTGTTCAAATTAGAAAACAGCCATATTAAAAAGCTGGAACGGAATAATCCGAGTGCAAAAATATATTATGAAAAGCAAATTATGGAAATTATGGGGAAACTCGGAGAAAAAATGTCGAACCGTCTGACATTGGAAGATCAGGGACAATTTGATCTGGGATATTATCATCAGATGCAGAAAAAATATGAAAAGCGGGAGGAAAAGTAAATGAGCGAAGCGATCAAAAACAGATATGAGTTTGTAGTATTGTTTGATGTGGAAAATGGAAATCCGAACGGTGATCCTGATGCAGGAAATATGCCGCGTATTGATCCGGAAAGTGGTCTCGGTCTTGTGACAGATGTTTGTCTGAAACGAAAGATCAGAAATTATGTGGAAACAGTAAAAGAGGAGGAGCCGGGGTTCCAGATTTATATCCGTGAAGACGTACCGTTGAACCGAAGCGATAGAACCGCATGCGAGAGCCTTGGAATCCATGAGACAGATGAAAAAAAAGTGACGGATGGATTAAAAAAGCTGAAAAAGAACGATCCGGATGCAGATCTGAAAATTCGGGATTATATGTGCCAGAATTTTTATGATATCAGAACTTTTGGTGCGGTTATGACAACATTTGTGAAAGCATCGCTGAATTGCGGGCAGGTAAGGGGTCCTGTGCAGATTGGCTTTGCCAGAAGCATTGATCCGATTATCAGTCAGGAAGTAACGATTACGAGAGTTGCGATTACGACAGAAAAAGACGCGGAAAATAAGAGCACGGAAATGGGCAGAAAAAGCATTGTGCCCTATGGATTATATCGTGCAGAGGGATATGTTTCTGCAAATCTTGCCAGAAAGGTAACCGGATTTTCTGAGGAAGATCTGGAGCTTTTATGGGAAGCAATTATCAACATGTTTGAAAATGATCATTCTGCGGCAAGAGGAAAGATGGCGGTGCGGGAACTGATTATTTTCAAACACAGCAAGGAGCTGGGAGATTGTCCCGCATATAAGTTATTTGATGCAGTGGAAGTAAAGAAAAACGACGATATTATTTATCCCAGAAACTATAAAGATTATACAGTTAAAATTCATCAGGATCAGATACCGGAATCTGTTGAAGTGACAAGAAGAGCATAGTAATCAGGAAGCAGAAAAAGGCACACTTTGTTTGAAATGCGTTGAAAAAGAGGTGTCGTATAATGGAATATGCGGAAGACGATTATTTGATGATATCCGGTATCCAGCATTTTAAATTTTGCAGGAGACAATGGGCATTGATTCATGTGGAACAGCAATGGGCAGAAAATGAACATACTGTCATTGGAGAGCTGATGCACAAAAAGGCGCATGATCCATATCTGACGGAAAAGCGGAAAGATTTGCTTGTGGTAAGGGCATTGCCGGTCAGTTCCAGAACGATGGGAGTCAGTGGCGAATGCGATATTGTAGAATTTCGGAAATGTGAAGATGGAGTGAAACTGCACGGACACAGGGGATTTTACAGTATTTATCCGATAGAGTATAAAAAAGGGAAACCAAAATATTCAGAGGAGGATATCTTACAGCTGACAGCGCAGGCAATGTGTTTGGAAGAAATGTTTTCGACAACAGTAACGGAAGGGGCAATTTTTTACGGAGAAACCAGAAGACGTGAAGTAGTTGTAATTACGGAAGAACTGAAAAATGAGGTTTGTCAGACATTTGAGGAAATGCATCAATATTATGACAGACGGTATACGCCGAAAGTAAAATACAGCAAAGCATGCGCTTCCTGTTCTCTGAAGGAAATATGCCTTCCAAAGCTCGAAAAAGCCGGATCGGTAAAGGAATATCTGAAACGGGCGCTGGAGGAGGAACCGGGATGAAAAAACTGCTCAATACATTGTACGTTACTTCGGAAAATAGCTACCTTGGATTGGATGGAGAAAATATTGTTGTTTTTGAAGAACAGAAGGAGATTGGAAGGCTGCCGTTGCATAATCTTGAGGGAATTGTTTCTTTTGGTTACAGAGGGACAAGCCCAGCGCTTATGGGCGCTTGTGTAGACCGAAATATTTCCTTGTGTTACCTTACACCACAGGGGAAATTCTTAGCTCGGGTGACTGGAAAAGTAAGAGGAAATGTTATTTTACGAAAACAGCAGTATGATACAGGAAAAGATGAGGAAAAGAGTCTTACAATTGCAAAAACTTGTATTCTTGGAAAAGTATACAATTCGCGCTGGGTTCTGGAACGGGCAGTCCGGGATCATGCAATGCAGATTGATGCGGAAAAGGTAAAAGCAGCATCAATGCAATTAAAAGCTTCCCTGGAGCGGATTCAAAACTGTACATCCAAGGATCAGTTAAGAGGATATGAAGGGGAAGCTGCCAGCATTTATTTTGGTGTATTCAATGAATTGATTCTGCAGCAGAAAAAGGATTTTCAGTTTCAGGGACGAACAAAACGTCCTCCAATGGATACGGTTAATGCGATGCTTTCTTTTGCCTATACACTTTTGACGAATCAGATCATGTCTGCTCTGGAATGTGTTGGCTTAGATCCCTGTGTCGGATATCTGCATACAGAACGTCCGGGAAGAAGTTCACTGGCATTGGATATGGTTGAAGAACTTCGCTCTGTAATGGCAGATCGGTTTGTATTATCTCTTATTAATAAGAAGATTATTAGCGGAAAAAACTTTACAAAAAAAGAAAATGGTGTAGTTTTGATGGATGATGAGCTGCGGAAAAAGTTTTTGACAGAATGGCAAAATAGAAAAAAGGAAGTTATTACACATCCGTATCTTAGGGAAAAAGTGGAGTGGGGAATGGTTCCCTATGTGCAGGCAATGCTCCTTGCCCGATATTTACGCGGAGACCTGGACGAATATCCTGTTTTTCTCTGGAAATGAGGTGACAAATGCTTGTACTGATCACATATGATGTGAACACAGAAACAGCAGCTGGTAAAACAAGACTGCGGAAGGTTGCTAAACAATGCGTCAACTATGGAAGAAGGGTTCAGAATTCTGTATTTGAATGCATTTTGGATAACGCTCAGTGCATCGCACTGAAAGCACTTCTGACAGATATTATCGACAGCAAAGTAGACAGTCTGCGCTTTTATTATCTTGGTAATAAATACGAGACGAAAGTGGAGCATGTCGGGGTCGAAAAAGGTATTGCTGCCGATCAGGTCTTGCTCCTCTAAAAAACTGGTGCGAACAGGAAGTGCATATGAATTCTTATGGAGATTCGCACCTGAAAAATTATGAAATAACATTTATTAATTTATTTTTTTAAAACAGGAGCTATATTTTATTGGTGAGATGAAATAAAGAATAGCCGTACTGCAAGCGAAAAGATGTTAATAAATGCTGTCGCTCCCTTCGCGGGAGCGTGGATTGAAATCATCATACCGTCAAATGCTTCAGATGCAATTTGAGCGTCGCTCCCTTCGCGGGAGCGTGGATTGAAATGTTCCCGCCCTTGAGAATCGGCGGCGTTTCCTCCGTCGCTCCCTTCGCGGGAGCGTGGATTGAAATTGTAGGATGTTTGTCTGGGCTGCCATGTTGTAGGTCGCTCCCTTCGCGGGAGCGTGGATTGAAATATCTGGGTATTTTTGTGCCTCAACGGAAAAATAGTCGCTCCCTTCGCGGGAGCGTGGATTGAAATATTTAGTACGTCCCATGCGCCGCCGGTTTGAGGGTCGCTCCCTTCGCGGGAGCGTGGATTGAAATTCTGCCAAATCCAGTTGATATAATTTGTCACAGACGTCGCTCCCTTCGCGGGAGCGTGGATTGAAATGTCCTTTGCGTCCTGCATCATACCCAGGACTATCTGTCGCTCCCTTCGCGGGAGCGTGGATTGAAATATCCACGCCGCACATCAGCGCATAGTCGTCGTAGTCGCTCCCTTCGCGGGAGCGTGGATTGAAATTGCCCGGTGGGCTTATACACATACTGCATAGGGCGTCGCTCCCTTCGCGGGAGCGTGGATTGAAATTTTTTGCTTTATTTTTTTGTTACCCTATCCCAGTCGTCGCTCCCTTCGCGGGAGCGTGGATTGAAATCTGATATTATTGTTCCGGTTAGAGTAAGTTCTAAGTCGCTCCCTTCGCGGGAGCGTGGATTGAAATTTGAAAATCTATTAAAGGAGGTAAAAGAGGTGGATGTCGCTCCCTTCGCGGGAGCGTGGATTGAAATCAGCGTCCCTGGGTCGGCTAGAATGTCTATTGCGTCGCTCCCTTCGCGGGAGCGTGGATTGAAATCACGCTCTCGCCTGTCTGATATTGCGTGAACTCAGTCGCTCCCTTCGCGGGAGCGTGGATTGAAATACGTCTTTTGCTTTTTCAATCATTGTGAATTTTGTCGCTCCCTTCGCGGGAGCGTGGATTGAAATGATTGTTGCGCTCTTGCTATCACTTGCAGCAATCCTGTCGCTCCCTTCGCGGGAGCGTGGATTGAAATAGCTCTTCCTGTGCACCTTTTACTTTTTCAACATCGTCGCTCCCTTCGCGGGAGCGTGGATTGAAATCTCGTCTCTGTCTATTTTTTGTCCCAAAAGAGAGGTCGCTCCCTTCGCGGGAGCGTGGATTGAAATGTCTGGAATATCGGCGAAAACATGGGGACGCATGTCGCTCCCTTCGCGGGAGCGTGGATTGAAATTTCTTCTATTCCATCCGGGATCTGCATGAAATAGCTGTCGCTCCCTTCGCGGGAGCGTGGATTGAAATCTCTACATTTTCCAACATAATTACTCTCGGTCGGGTCGCTCCCTTCGCGGGAGCGTGGATTGAAATTCATATGCCCTAACAGCTTTTCTCTGTGCCTCTGGTCGCTCCCTTCGCGGGAGCGTGGATTGAAATCGACGGATTCGAAGTACTTTTTGATGATTCCAGCGTCGCTCCCTTCGCGGGAGCGTGGATTGAAATTTTCATTGAGGTTGTGCTGCCGAATGGTGCTAGGACGTCGCTCCCTTCGCGGGAGCGTGGATTGAAATAATGCAGAGAAGCTGTATTGGAATTACTGGTTACGTCGCTCCCTTCGCGGGAGCGTGGATTGAAATGTCGCATGCTTCCATGATGTCGTAAAGATCTTCGTCGCTCCCTTCGCGGGAGCGTGGATTGAAATTAAAGAATCCAGTATTTATGCGGGTTCTGCGCCGGTCGCTCCCTTCGCGGGAGCATGGATTGAAATCGACGTATCAAATGCGGCTTATGCAGGAAATGCCGTCGCTCCCTTCGCGGGAGCGTGGATTGAAATCTTCCGCGCCTCACACACTGCCCCGATTTCTACGTCGCTCCCTTCGCGGGAGCGTGGATTGAAATAGCGTCAACCTGCATAACCTCGTCCAATGCTCTCGCGTCGCTCCCTTCGCGGGAGCGTGGATTGAAATTTGATACAATTGTTACTGTAACTGATGTATTTTGTCGCTCCCTTCGCGGGAGCGTGGATTGAAATAATACAGTGCGAGGAAGAGGGCTATCCCAGCAAGGTCGCTCCCTTCGCGGGAGCGTGGATTGAAATTACCGGAATAGACGCATACAAAGACGTGCGTTCTGGTCGCTCCCTTCGCGGGAGCGTGGATTGAAATGATCACTTTGTAAATCAGCTGTATTTGTTAGCAAGTCGCTCCCTTCGCGGGAGCGTGGATTGAAATATTGTGGGAAATGCGATCTGCGGATGATTGCAACGTCGCTCCCTTCGCGGGAGCGTGGATTGAAATATTAGTGCCGTGATGGCATCCCACCGCTCAACTTGTCGCTCCCTTCGCGGGAGCGTGGATTGAAATTAATGATATTAAGAAAACAATAGAAAATGGTTATAGTCGCTCCCTTCGCGGGAGCGTGGATTGAAATCGCTCTAGCGTTTAGGCTTTAAAGCCAAAAAATAGTCGCTCCCTTCGCGGGAGCGTGGATTGAAATGGCTATGAATACAATCGAGAAGCCGAAAAAGATGTCGCTCCCTTCGCGGGAGCGTGGATTGAAATGTCCAGAAGAACTTCCACAACGATAAGTCCGATGAGTCGCTCCCTTCGCGGGAGCGTGGATTGAAATAGATCTTCCACACAAACCAGGTCGTAGGCATTGGGTCGCTCCCTTCGCGGGAGCGTGGATTGAAATATAAAAATGAGATGGGTTTTATCAAGGCATTCGTGTCGCTCCCTTCGCGGGAGCGTGGATTGAAATTATCTATTGTAATAAGTTTAAAGTGTATTTTATGTCGCTCCCTTCGCGGGAGCGTGGATTGAAATTAGTTATAGAAAGAAGAAAAAGAGGTAAACAGAAGTCGCTCCCTTCGCGGGAGCGTGGATTGAAATGGCAACAGCCCGGAAGAGTTTTATCAGGAGGTTAGTCGCTCCCTTCGCGGGAGCGTGGATTGAAATCAGGCATCAAGGGAGATGTAGACCTTGACATGGCAGTCGCTCCCTTCGCGGGAGCGTGGATTGAAATTCTCAAGGAGCCGATGCGCATCTTCCCGGGAAGCTCGTCGCTCCCTTCGCGGGAGCGTGGATTGAAATACGCGCAGTTTTACTGGTAGTGTACAATAAACACTGTCGCTCCCTTCGCGGGAGCGCGGATTAAAATGTTAAAATTTATATAAGAGAATATTCACAAAAGAGAATATAAATGATCAGAAAAACACATCATCTAAAAATTTACATAAATGCATAAAAATACTCCGAAAATTTAGGAATCCTTTTTGATGAAAGTATGGTATAGTAAAAACGTATTTCACAAAAAGGAGAGAAACTGAAAATGGAACATAACAAAAGAAGCAGCTTTTCCGGCAAACTCGGATATGTCCTGTCGGCTGCGGGAGCATCTGTCGGGCTGGGAAATATCTGGAGATTTCCGTATCTGGCAGCAAAGTACGGAGGCGGCATTTTCCTGCTGATTTATATTTTGCTGGCGTTGACCTTCGGCTATACCATGATTGTAGCGGAAACCGCGATTGGGCGCATGACGAAAAAGAGCCCGGTCGGAGCCTTTTCCTCTTTCGGCAAATCGAAATGGCTGTCTGCAGGCGGCTGGATCAATGCGATCATTCCTGTGCTGATCGTACCGTATTATTCCGTAATCGGTGGCTGGGTCATCAAATATCTGGTTGAATATATCAAAGGAAATGGTCAGAAGCTGGCAGCAGACGGCTATTTTTCCGATTTTATTTCAAACGGAGCATCTACGGAAATTTGTTTTACGGTATTTGCGCTGTTTACGCTGGCGATCATTTATGCGGGTGTGCGTAACGGAATCGAGCGCGTATCGAAATTCATGATGCCGATTCTGATCGTGTTGTCCGTGATTATTGCAATTTATTCGGTAACGCGTCCGGGTGCATTGGAAGGCGTGAAATATTTTCTGGTACCGAATGTGAAGAATTTTTCCTGGATGACTGTGGTTGCGGCGATGGGACAGATGTTTTATTCCCTGTCGATTGCTATGGGAATTTTGATCACGTTTGGATCCTATATGAAAAAGGACGTATCGATTGAAGATTCGACGAGAAATGTAGAAGTATTCGATACAGCCATCGCAATTATGGCGGGTCTGATGATCATCCCGGCAGTATTTGCCTTTTCCGGCGGAGATCCAGAGACGCTGCAGGCAGGGCCTGCGCTGATGTTTATTACGATTCCGAAAGTGTTTGCAAGCATGGGATTTGGAACAGTAGCTGGAATTTTATTCTTCGTACTCGTGTTATTTGCAGCGATCACAAGCTCGATTGCACTGACAGAGAGTGCAGTGTCTACCTTTGAGGATGAGCTTCACTGGGGACGCAGGAAGGCAGTTGTTTTGGTTGGCGTGATCATGCTGGGTCTGGGGACTTTATCCTGTATGGGATACGGTCCGTTGTCCTGGGTAAAGCTGATCGGAATGCAGTTTCTGGATTTCTTTGATTTTCTGACAAACTCTGTTATGATGCCGATCGCAGCAATTGCGACCTGTCTGCTCGTGTCGAAAGTAGTTGGAACAAAAAGCATCGAAGAAGAAGTTATGCACGGCGAGAGCGCATTTCGGAGAAAGAAGATTTTTAACGTGATGATTCGGTATTTATGCCCGATCTTTGCGACGATCATTTTGATCAGCTCCGTGGCAAATGCATTTGGGTGGATTTCAATGTAAAAAGAAAGGTACATTTTACCGCCGCTTATGGTGGAGAAGGCTCTTTCCGGAATAAAAACGGCAGACCTCAGTGGTCTGCCGGAAAAAGAATTTTTTGTTGCCTGCGGACGGTGTCCATGATTTCGAGCTCGAGGCAGGATGCCTTCAGCCAGGAATGACGGATAAGGGAAGGAATCCCATCCGTTGAGTCATTTTCCAGCGCCTGCTGCAGCTGGTCGATTAAGCGGACAAATTCAGCTGCTTCGTAGACCATGTTGTTGGAAACAGCTGGAATGTTCGGATTTTCGGTATGACCGTCTCGAAACAGGAGCGTGAGCTGCTGTGGATCCTGAATTTTATCGATCAGCAGGGTCGCGGCTTCTCCCTGAATCTGGGACGGCAGATACGAATCCGAGATTTTGGAATACCGGAGCGTTGCCTGCATATCCGGGTACTGTAAAAGAACCGTGCCGGCGCCTTCGAAGCCGTTGGATAAGAAAATGCTGCTGCTCTGAATCGAAGCCGGCATGCCAAACAGGGAGACGAGCGGATGGACACAGTAAACGCCGATGTCCATCAGGGCAGCGTTGGAAAGTGCAGGATGGAAAGCGTTTTCGATGATCCCCTCTTTGAAATGGTCATAGCGGCTGGAATATTTACAGAAAGAAAAATCCACCTGCCGGATTGTTCCAAGCACAGGCAGCAGGGAACGGATCGCTGCAAAACCAGGAGAAAAGACAGAGCGCATGGCTTCGAGCAGAATGACCTGATTTTTTATGGCAGTGTTATACATCTGTTGAAATTCCGAAGCATTGGAGGCGATCGGCTTTTCACAGAGCACATGCTTGTGGTGTTGCATCATCAGGATGCTCTGGGCCGCATGGCAGAAATTGGGGCTGGCGATGTAGACTGCGTCGATCTGGTCTGAGTCAGCCAGCGCCTCCAGAGAATCAAAGACAAGCGAAACGTTATTTTTTTGTGCATACTCCTGCGCCCGCGCAAGCGTTCTGGAATAGACAGCGCAGAGCTTGAAATCAGGCAGTGTAGAGGCTGCCTGGAGAAATTTATCGGTAATGGTGTTTGTGCCGATTACAGCGAAACGGATCATGTGGAAGCCCTCCTATATTATCAGGTACTATCAGTATAAGGCAGGAATGCAGGAAGCTTCAATTCTTTTTTTGACGGACATCCCGAAATAGAGCAGCTATGGAAAGGAGCGGATTATGAAAAAGTTTTTCATCGGACTGGGAATATTTTTTGTGCTTGCGGGAATTGTGTTCTGCGCAGCTGATATGAAAGATACGAGTGCGCGTGCGCAGGCACTTTATGACGCACCGGTTGTCACTATGCAGGATCTGGAGGAATGGAAAAATCAGGACACGCAGCAGGAAGTTGTGGTGACGCAGATTCCACTGACCGGCGATCTGGTTTCCGATCCGAGAAAGTTTCTGGATGGGCAGTTTTATTATCTGAAAGTGGAAAAATGGGTCTATCAGAAAGAAGAGGATGAGGATTCTTCCGGCTGGGAAAAAGAGGATGGTGGCAGCTATACAGTCCGGGGGGATCACGTCGCAGCTGCATTGGACGATCAGACAGAGCTGACGGAGGATAATGTTCGCGGTCTGGAATGGTTTGACGAATTTTACCCGGGCGGAAAAAATGGAGACACCCGTTATCAGATCTGGGGACTGGGAGAGGATGCGCAGCTGACGGCGGTAGCGCTTGTCGGAAACGGTGAAGTGACGGTGCAGAAGCCGTCCGAGGGACACGCATATCTCTATTTTTACGGGACAGAAGATGATTTTTATCAGTATGTGGAGGATTTCGTTGAAGGCGACAGCTTCCTGCTGCTGATTGTTGGATGTTTTTTAGCGGCGATCTGTTTTGGAATCGCGTGGTTGTTAAGAGGACACAAAGCCTCCGGCAACATTTTTATTATGTGTGCAGCGTCTGTGGTGGCCCAGAAGCAGGCGTATCAGCAATTGAACGATGTAGAAAAACTGCGGTTCTGGGGACTGAAAATCGCGGCTATTCCGTTGGAAATCGGCGGATTTGCGGCGATTTGGATGCATTCGGACAGTACATTATGGATTGTGGTCGGAACGGTGCTTCTGATTTTTGGAGTCGCGGCATGGATGGGTTCGTCTGCGTCGGACGAGAATCTGGAGGAGCTGGAAGAGAACGACTGAACGGAGGATTTATCCAATACATGAAAGAAGCGGGATCGCGTTTGCGCCTACAAAGTGCATGACGCGAGGGCGTCTGCAAAATGTAGGAAAAGATTGAAAAATGAAATTTTTCAATCACGAGATTTGTGTCTGCGCGCACTTGACACAAACTCGGCATGCGCAAAAAGCGTGCGCAGAAATGAGAGGGAAGGATGAATTTTTTAAAAAGAAGACAGCAGCTGTTCGATCAGATGGAGGAAAATGCTGCACTGATTTTATTTTCTGGAATTGAAACACATGTGAGCGCGGACGAGTACGCGCCGTTTGAGGCGAACCGCAACTTCTTTTATCTGACGGGATTGCGCCGGGAGCGGATGATCCTGCTCATGAAAAAGACGAAACGCGATCCGAAGGAAATCCTATTTATAGAAGAGGCTGACCCGACGCAGGAGCGCTGGTATGGCAGGAAGGTGACGGTCGATGAGGCAAAAGAGATCAGTCAGATCGAAGATGTGCGTTTCCTGGAAAGCTTTGACGGGGTGTTCGATATGATGATGACCCGCGAGGATGTCAAAAGCCTGTATTTTGACTGTTATCGCCATCAGCAAGAGGATCTGCCGGATTACAATGCGGTAAAGGCGAAGGAATACGCGGCGCTGTATCCGGGACATCCGATCAGAAATCTGTTCCCGTATGTGGCGCAGATGCGGATGCAGAAGGATGCAGACGAGGTCGCACAGCTCAAAACGGCGATCGAAATCACCGACAATGCACTGCAGTATGTGATGAAGCATTTGGAGCCGGGCATGGCGGAATATCAGGCACAGGCGGATTTTGAATATCAGATCATGTATCAGGGTGCGGATGGAACTTCGTTCCCGACGATTGCCGGAAGCGGTGCAAACGGTACAATGCTGCACTACGAAACCAACCGGGATATCTGCGAGGACGGCACGCTGCTGTTGATGGATCTGGGCGCAAAATATCAGGGCTACTGTGCGGACATCACGAGAACCTATCCGGTAAACGGGCATTTTACGCAGCAGCAGAGGGCGGTTTATGAGGTCGTTTTGGAAGCAAACCGGACGATCGCAAAAACGGCAAGGCCCGGCATGACGCTTCGGGAGTTGAATGACGTCTGCAAAAAGGTGCTGGCGGAGGGATGTATCCGTCTCGGTCTGATTGAAAACGAGGAGGAGATCGGCACTTACTACATGCACAGCGTATCCCATCATCTTGGAATCGACGTGCACGATGTCAACACGCTGGAGAACGATAAGCTGCTTCCCGGAATGGTCATCAGCGACGAACCGGGTCTGTACATCGATGAATGGGAAATCGGCATCCGAATCGAGGACGACCTTCTGATTACGGAGGACGGATGCGAAGTCCTTTCGGAGCAGATTATCCGCGACCCGGATGAAATCGAAGGGTTCATGCAGAATCGATGACACGCATTTATTCATCGTATAGGAAACTTCGTTTCCTATACGATGAATACGATGAATAAACGCTCCGCGCGGATCGCACTGCAGCGGAATGGAAGAATGTCGCTTGCGCGACCTGCCGCAGGCGGAGAATCCTGCTTCGCAGGATTCTTTTTTACTTTATAGGAAAGACCGCCTACGGCGATCTCTTGAATTGAAAAAGGCCCGCACGGAGGCGGGCACAACAAGCAGACGATAGATGGCTTAGAAGATATAAAAACCTTCTTCACCAAAACCGTCATCAAGTTCATCATCATTTAAGAAATAGTCCATATCCAGAAGTGCATCCTCGCTCATAATGCGAATGTCCTGGGATGTCATACCTTCCGGCGGATTATCCATGTATTTTTTACGCAGTGCCTCGATATCTGGTTTCATGGTGTTCATCCTCCTTTTAGAGGATTATAACATAAGAATCGAGAAAATCATGCAGAAGAACGCTTTCCACGAGATTTGGACATTACTTTCTCGTACATTTCTTCGAGGGAAACGCGCTGGTGGTTGAAGTATAGTTCTAAGAATTCCATCCTATGCTGGCAGTCAGGGCATACCAAGGGATCATACCCAAAAGAAGACAAAATAGCAGTTCGCCACTGATTAAAGCTGTGGTAGATATGATGTTTGCTTTTGGAAATGGCACGATAGAGTTTGGAATCAATTTCTCGGTGACGTGCATAAATCCCACCATACCGAATCATTTTAAAATGTTTTTCAGGAATGTGGCGAATGAGACGCTGGATGAATTCCATAGCAGGAATCGTTTCTTCTATGTATTGTTCATCCTCATGCCGGTTGTAATGGAAAGTGACCATTTCACCATCGTATTTATCAATTCGGGATGTGGCAATGACAGGGCGACCAAGATAACGCCCAATGTATTTTACAACAATTCTGGGATCGCAGAGGTTGGGTTTGGCATAAACATAAAAACCTTGTTGGTGTTCACGATAACATTTCGCCTTCACTTTTTTGAAAGAAGAACCGATTTTGGATTCCATTTCATTGAGCAGAGCCGTGCGAAAAGCATTGCGTAAAAAAGTGTAATCAAAGTGTTTGACATTACGCCAAACACCATCATCGCTGTAACCACCTTCAGATATGAGGCAGTGGATATGTGGATTCCATTTCAGATCTCTGCCAAAAGTATGTAAAACCATAATAAAACCGGGTGTGAAGTTTTTGGATTTATTCATTTTGTAAAACATACGGGTGATAACGCTGTTTGCAGAGTGAAACAGACAATCGAGTAGAGAACGATCCTTGAGAAAGAATTCACGAAGACTTTTATCGATTGTGAAAACACAATGGCGATGTGTGACATTAACCAGTTTAAAGGACATACTGGTAGTGCGTTCCATGGCATATTTGTTGCCGCAGGTAGGGCAGAAACGGCTATGACAGCGGAAAGGAACAAATTTAAGATTTCCGCAGTGAGGACAGCCGTACATGGCACCACCGAAAGATGGATCACCGCAATGAATCATCTTATCGATATTTTCCATCTCAGTTTTTCTGGGATGAAGAGTATATTCAATTTCTTCATAATAGTCAGTAAAAATCTGTTGTAAAACATTCATAAGACTATTATGCATGAAATAGTAACAAAAAGAAATCCCACCCCTCAAGATTGAGGGGCAGGGGAGTTGAATAGGCGAAGCCTATTTTTTATATATTCATAGAAAAAACATCCTGCGTCATATATTGGAAAAGAAAAAACGACTGTGACAGCCGGGTACCGGAACATGCGGCGAAAGGCTGTCTGAAACGGAAATCAGGATGGAACGATTCAATGACGCGGTGCGGACAGTCTGCGACCTTTTGTGGAATTTTCCAATGCTGGTGCTGCTTGCCGGGACACATTTGTATTTTACAATTCGACTGGGCTTTATTCAAAGGAAGCTGCCGGATGGACTGCGCCGAAGCCTGTCCTCTGCCGGATCAGGAGGGCTGTCACCCTATGAAGCACTGTCAACCGCCCTGGCGGCGACAATCGGAACCGGAAATATCATCGGAATTTCGAGTGCAATTGCGCTCGGAGGACCCGGGGCGGTTTTCTGGTGCTGGATCAGCGGCTTTTTCGGGATGGCGACCTGCTATGCGGAAAGCGTGCTGTCCGCAGCGTGCCGGAAAAAGCGGGCAGACGGAAGCTTTTATGGCGGACCGATGTATGTGATGGAGCAGCTGTTGCACAATCGGCTGCTGGCGGTTCTTTTTTCCGTCTTTACCGTGCTGGCGGCGCTGTGCGTCGGAAGCGGTGTGCAGGCGCATTCCTTGACAGCGGTAATTTCTCGCAGGCTTCCGGTGTCTGTACACTGGATCGGTATCGCAGCGGCGCTTTTGGCGGGCAGCATCCTGATCGGAGGAGCGAAAAAAACGGCGAAGGTTTGTACCTGCCTGGTTCCGGTGATGAGCGTGCTGTACTTGGGTAGCTGTCTGTTTTTGCTGGTAAAAAATGCAGCATGGATTCCGGCGGCGCTTCAGGCGATTTTTGTGTCTGCTTTTTCGAAAAAAGCGGTGATCGGAGGCATTGCAGGGACTGCAGTGAAAATGGCGGTTCGCACCGGAATGGCGAAGGGACTTTTTACAAACGAGGCTGGAATGGGCTCGATGCCGATGACAGCGGCAGCGGCGGAAGGGCTATCTACACGGGATCAGGGGCTGGTTTCGATGACGGGAGTGTTCTGGGATACGCTGGTGATGTGCGCGGTGACGGCGCTTGCAATTTTGAGCGATATGGTAAAAAATGCCGCTCCTTACAGGGCGGCCGCTGTAGATGAATATTGTTTTGTTGCATTTTCGAACCTGCCGGTTGCGGGAGAGGATCTTTTGTCGCTCTGCCTGGTGCTGTTTGCATTTGCGACGATTATCGGCTGGAGCTTTTATGGGGAATGTGCGGCGCGGTATTTGTGGGGCGAGAGAGGTGTAACGGTATTTCAGGTGATTTACATGGTGTTTGTATATCTCGGATCCGTCTGCTCGCTGGAGCTGGTCTGGAACCTGTCGGACCTATGCAATGCCTGCATGGCGGTTCCAAACCTTTGGTGTCTGTGGAAATTGAAAGAGCTGATTGTGGAAAAGACCCGGAACTGATCAGAGGTTCGGGTTCTTTTTATGGATTTTGGTGCTGGTAAAGCCGGAGCCTTTGACCTCGTTTGCATCACTGATGATCAAAAAGGCATGGGGGTCGATTTCCATGACAATCTGATTCAGGGAAGCCATTTCGCGGCGGGAAACGACGGTCATCAGGACGGGCTGATCGGTCTGCAGATAGCCGGTCGTCGCATTTAAAAGGGTGCAGCCGCGGTCAAGACGGGTAAAAATTGCCTGCCGGATTTCTTCATAATGACTGCTGACGATGTCGGCGCGCGCCTGATGGGTGCCGATGACTAAAACCTTGTCCAGCACAAAGGTATAGATCATGACGAGCAAAATGCCGTAAAGACTTTCTTCGATGTCGGAAAAGAACATCTGCAGAATCAGGATGGAAAAATCAAACACATAGAGTGTTGCGGAAACAGGGAGATGGAATAGTTTTTTTAAAATCAGGGGCGGGATGTCCATACCGCCGGTGGATGCGCCTGCACGGATGACAATGCCAATGCCGGCACCGATCATCATTCCGCCGAGGATCGTGCAGAGCATTGCATCCTTCGTCAGGGAGGACAGCGCCGGGAACTGCTGCCAGAATGCGAGCAAGATTGGGTAAAAGAACGTGGACAAAAGTGTAGTCGCGGCAAACTTCCAGCCGAGCACGAAAAGCCCGAGCAAAAAGGTCAGGACATTGAAGCACAGTACGAACGCTGTGATCGGCGTGTGGAACCAGTGCGCAGATGCGAGGGCCAGACCGGTTGTGCCGCCGGTGATGATGCCGGATGGAAGGATAAAGGCGACGACCGCAAGGGAATACAGGGCGTTTCCAAACAGAATCAGGAAAATCCGGAACAGATTTTTTAACGTATGGTGCAGCTTGGGTGACATGGCAGTTTCCTTCTTTCATTGTGATAATACAGTAAAGCGTCAAAAAAAGCGGGATATGTGAACCCCACACATCCCGCTTCCGAAATTTCTTTTTGTATTATAGCGTTCGAATGCAAAAAAGTAAACAGATTATGACTTTGTTATGGAAAAAAGTACAATTTGTGGATATACTGATATCAGGGTCAAAAGGTCGGAAATCCGGGGCAAGTGTGCTTGCAGGAGGTTTTTCGAACTGTTTACTCTGGTACCATAAACAGAATAGAATAAAGATTGAAAAATAGTAACTGTTCCGTAGGTCTGCGCATTTACTGCGCTGACCGTAAGAAAACTTAGGCTGGAAGGCAAAAATCCTATCGGCACAGCCGATTTGGAATGGATTTTTGCGCGTAACTGTGAGGGAACAGAACAGTTACGAAAAATAGAATTTTTCAATCGCGAGATTTGTGTCTGCGCACACTTGACACAAACTCGGCATGTACAAAAAAATGTGTGCAGAAATGAGAGGAAAATATGGCTAAAAATATTACCGTGGATAATTTTGAAAAAGAGGTACTGCAGGCGGCAGGCCCCGTTTTGGTAGACTTCTGGGCAACCTGGTGCGGACCCTGCCGGATGCAGGGACCTGCAGTGGAAAAGCTGGCAGAGGAAGGCTATAACGTCGGCAAAATCAATGTGGACGACGAGGGTGAGCTTGCAGAGCGCTATCATGTGATGAACATTCCGACTCTGATTATTTTCAAAAACGGCGAAGAAAAAGAGCGCATGGTCGGCGTACAGAGCAAAGATCTGCTGGAAAGCAAATTAAAGGCGCTGGCATAAGGCGTTGTGACAAAGCATTTGCTACAGGAAACGGCTTGCTTTCAGCCGCTGTCATAGTACAATGATATGGTATCACGCAAAGCAGCAGGATATGCCGCATAGATACAAAGGGGAAAGAGGGAAAAAGATGGAACTGGGAATTAACACAGATTTTGCAAACGAGCCGTGGGAACTGGAAGAAATCAAAAACAAGCTCCGCGAGATCGCAGAGGCTGGCTTTACGCACATTCACTGGTGCTTTGACTGGGATGGGGATTATCTGTACGCCCGCAGTGAAATGGAGCAGATCCGCAGCTGGATGGACGAGCTTGGATTGAAAGAAAAAGGACTGCATGCTTCGAAGGGCAGCCGCCGATTTGTAGAAAGATATGCAGAGGCACCTCATGGCAGAAAAGACTACCTGTCCGAGCTGGAACCGAACCGTATCGCAGGCGTCGAGCTGATTAAAAACCGTGTGGAGCTGGTTCATGTGCTGGGAGGCAAGGAGATCGTGCTGCATATGTATCTGCCGACCAAGAGCTTTGAGGAAAAGCCGGAAACCAAAGAGCTTTTCTATCAGCAGGCATGCAAGTCTCTGGATGAGCTGCAGCCCTATTGTAAGGAGCTTGGGGTGAAGATCTGTCTGGAGAACCTGTTTGAAGCTTCTGCAAAAGATCAGATCGAGCAGTTTGATTATCTGTTTGGACGTTATCCTGCAGATTTTCTGGGACTGTGCATCGATACCGGACATGCAAACCTTGTCGGCGGCAACGAGTTCATCAAGCTGCTGGCAACCCGCTATGCAGACCGTTTCTTCTGCCAGCACTTACATGATAACAGGGGCTGGGGAAAAGAAGATGGCTGCGGAGACGCACACCGTCTGCCGGGGGAATGCAGCATTGACTGGAAAGAAACCATGAAGCTTGTCCGGGCGTCCGCTTACGAGCAGCCCTTCATGATGGAAGTTTCCAAGCCGGAAGGGGAAGACTGCGCACATTACTTAAAGCGCGCCTATGAAGCAGGCGTTTGGATGGCAAATTTATAGAATTGATAAAGATTGTCCGGAAAGGGGGATCTGTATGCACTATGCGGAAGAAGAAATGCAGTATCATCTGCAGATTCATAACGGGCAGGTTGGAAAATATGTCATTTTGCCGGGAGACCCTAAACGGTGTGAAAAAATCGCCGCATATTTTGAACATCCGGTTTTGATTGCGGACAGCCGGGAATTTGTGACGTATACCGGAACGCTGGAGGGCGAGACAGTTTCTGTGACCTCGACAGGCATCGGCGGTCCCTCTGCGGCGATTGCGATGGAAGAGCTGTTCAAAGCGGGCGCGCATACGTTTATCCGCGTCGGAACCTGCGGCGGCATTGATACAGAGGTACAAAGCGGCGATCTGGTCATTGCAACCGGTGCGGTACGAGCTGAGGGGACGAGCCGGGAATATGCTCCGATCGAATATCCGGCAGTCGCAAACCTGGATGTGATCTGCGCACTGCGGGAGGCTGCCCGGGATCAGGCAATCCGATTCCATACGGGCGTTGTGCAGAGCAAGGACTCCTTTTACGGACAGCACGAGCCGCAGGTCATGCCGGTGGATTACATGCTGCAGCAGCATTGGGGCGCGTGGAAAAAGATGGGATGCCTTGCATCGGAAATGGAATCCGCGGCGCTGTTTATCGTGGCGCAGTATCTTCGGGTGCGCTGCGGCGCGGTATTTCTGACGATGGCAAACCAGGAGCGGGAAGTGCTCGGACTTTCTAACCCGGTCGTCCACGACACAGACATGGCGGTGCGCGTCGGCGTGGAGGCACTGAAAAAGCTGATCGCACAGGATCGCATGACGAAGCTGTGAGCCTGGGATCTGTCTGTTGAGCCGCGTAATCAGGGATGGATGTTGTTCTGCACAGAGTATTTTCCATGTCACCATAACAAAAAGAGCAGTTCCCGTGACGGTGGGAACTGCTCTTTTTCATACAGAATTTTTTAATTCTGTTTCATTCGTTTTAAAATTAAGCGATTTCGTTTACTGCTTTAGCCAGACGGGAAACCTTTCTGGAAGCGGTGTTTTTATGATATACGCCCTTGGAAGCAGCCTTGTCGATAACTGTGGTTGCGTTCAGCAGTGCAGCCTTTGCAGCTTCCTTGTCCTGTGCTTCGATTGCAACACGAACCTTCTTAACAGCGGTCTTAACAGAAGATTTGATTGCTTTGTTTCTTTCAGCCTTGGTCTGGTTTACTAAAATTCTCTTCTTTGCAGATTTAATATTTGCCACGATGATACCTCCAATGAATTAACCCAAAAATGTGTGCTGTATCGTATTACATTAAAGCCGGACACGGACGTTCTAATGCAAACATACATATGTATTCTATTGGATGAAAAGAATTCTGTCAATAGATATTTTCTGGATTTTTGGAAAAAATGGAAATATAGTTCTTACAGTTCACTCGTACCGTTTGTAAGCAGATTTCATGCTCGCATGAAAATCTGCTTACAAAAAGGTACGAAGGGAACGCCACTTTATGAGCAAAAATGAGCTGCGAAGCAGCGGAGAGCGTCGAAGCGCGGTTCATGACAATAGAATGTTCGCGAAGCGTGCATTCTATTGTATTGCGAATGGCGCGAGTGAACTGTAAGAAACACAATCTTAGAAGGAGGGAATGCGAATGAGCGCTTTTGCCGTTCGGACAGATCTTGCACTGGAAGAGGGGGAACGGATTCGGGAGTCCGGCGTTGAGATTCACGGGGTAATTCTGGAAGAAGAAACCAGACCGGAAACGGGAATTTTGGTGACGCGGGTAAAAATAGAGACGAAAAACGGCGCAAAAATTATGGGGAAACCGATCGGAACATACGTTACACTGGAAGCCGGACAGCTTGGAAACGACGAGGAGGAGTATCAGCAGGAGGTGGCGAAGGAACTTTCGGTGCAGCTGCAGAAACTGATTGCTGATCCGGAAACTGAAAAATCCGTGTTGGTCGTGGGGCTTGGAAACCGGCAGGTGACGGCGGATGCGCTGGGACCGCGGGTGGCGGACAGACTGTTTATTAACCGGCACATCATTCTCGAGTTTGGCGCAGCAGCGTATAACCGGAAAAAAATGAACCGCGTCAGCTGTCTTGTCCCCGGAGTAATGGCGCAGACAGGCATGGAGAGTGCGGAAATCGTGCGGGGCGTTGTGAAGGAGACAAAGCCGGATCTGGTGCTGGTTGTCGATGCGCTTGCGGCGCGTAGTACAAAGCGGTTAAACCGGACGTTCCAGATCAGTGACGCAGGAATCTATCCGGGTTCAGGGGTCGGCAACCACAGAAATGCGCTGACCGGGGAATCTCTGGGAGTGCCGGTGCTTGCGATTGGTGTGCCGACGGTAGTGGATGCTGCGACAATCGTCGGAGACGCGCTGCGGGAGATGGAACAGGAAAACGATTCTGCGTTGCTTCAAAATCGCGAGCATCCGCAGGCACTGTCCGGTCTGAACAATATGTATGTGACCGGAAAGGACATCGATGAGACAATTTTATATCTGAGCGAAATCGTGTCGAATGGAATCAACCGGGCGCTGAACCCGGAAGGGTGATTGCGAACCAATCAATCAGGTACTGAGCCGGGAAAAGTGATTCCAGCCTTTCTGTGCGCATATATTGCAGTATGGGGAAAAAAGACAGACCGAAAAAAAACAGATATCGGGCAGTAATCGCCATTGTGATAGCGGGAATTGTTTTTCTTACGTTTCCGCGCGCAGAGGAACGAAATTTCAGGGAGCTTCTGACGGAGAATGCAGAGCTGGAGCTTTTAAATGCCTTCTGTCCGGTGATCGCAGCGGCAGGGGACAACGGCAGGATCTCTGTGTCCGGATGGATTTTTCCGTTTCTTGGTTATCAGAGCAAAACAAAAACTGCGCAGCTGGCGCAGGAAAATTCTGATATGGTGGAAAAGATTCTGCTGGCGGAAGGGAGGGACGAATACACCGGGATGAGCGGTGACGATACAGAAAAAAATGCGCCGACGGATGGCAGGAACCTATCGCTTGAAGAGCTTGCGCGGTTGGAAAATGAGCAGGCGGGCGGACAAAAAAGCGGACAAAACGGCGTGGCGGACGGCAGCGAAACCGACGGGAGGAGTGTTGCATCCGACCGCGAAGGGCAAAGCAACGGCGGGATCGAAACCAGACCTGGCGATAGTCAAAACGAAACCGGCGACACAGCAAATAGCTCCGGCATCGGCGATTTTACAGCCTCTCTCCCGGAGAAGCAGCGTACCTACAACTGGTCGGAGCTTACGAGTTATGATGCGCTGGTGCGGGAATTTTATGCGATCGATCCGGCAACCGCGGCGGACGAGACGCAGCTGAATCAAAAGGCGCTGCTTGGCAGGGTGCTTTCCGTACAGAAGCGGACGGACGACCAGCCGCAGATTTTGATTTATCATACCCATTCGCAGGAAACCTTTACCGATTCGATTCCGGGAAACGCGCAGACCGGAATTATGGGCGTCGGGGAGGTGCTGGCGGAAATTCTTCGCAAACAGTATGGCTATAACGTGATGCATCATATGGGACAGTATGACGTGGAAAAAAGGGATTATGCCTATTCCAATTCCCTTCCGGCGTTGGAAGCGCTTTTGTCGGAAAACCCGTCGATTGAGGTGGTGATCGACCTGCACCGGGACGAAGTGGCAGAAGGAACGCGGCTCGTGACGGAGATTGGCGGCAAAAAAATGGCGCGCTTCATGTTTTTCAACGGACTGTCCAGAACGAGACGGCTCGGGGACATTGATTCGCTTCCGAATAAAAATATTGCGGATAATCTCGCATTTTCGTTCCAGATGCAGGTGCTGTGCAACGAGTATTACCCGGGGCTGACTCGCAGGATTTATTTGAAAGGCTATCGTTACAATATGCACTTAAAGCAGAGGTATCTGCTGATTGAAATGGGGGCGCAGACCAACACCTATGAGGAGTGTATGAATTCCTGTGTTCCACTGGCGCAGATGCTGGATCTGGAATTGTCGGGAAAAACAGATTTTACGCTTGATCTGGAGAAAGGATGAGAGTAAAATGAGAACAATAGTCTCCCGTTTTGCAATGTCCGGCGGATGGGCGCAGAACGGCATTGGTGTTTTCATTCTGATGATATACTGAGGGGATACCATCGACAAAAATACGACAGATAAGGGGTATTAGATGAGAGAGAAAAGAATCAGATGGAACGTATTTGCACAGGCAGTCTATACTATTGCACTGCCGATCGCGTTTCAGAATTTATTGTCTACGACGGCGAGCATGGTGGATACGATCATGATCGGAAGCATGGGAGAGCTATCGGTCGCGGCGGTCGGCATCTGCTCGCAGATTTCGTCGCTGTTTTTCTCCTGCTATTTCGGATTTGCAGGAGGCGCGCTTTTGTTCTTTTCCCAGTATTGGGGTGCCAAAAGTGAAAAGGGTATCAACAAAACCTTTGGGCTTTCCATGAGCTTTATGCTGCTTGTCGGTCTTTTGTTCGGAGCAGTAGCGGTGACAAGACCGGAGTTTCTGCTTGGAATTTATACAGATAAGAAAAATATTATAGAGGTGGCGATTCCCTATATCCGGATCGTTGGCTTTGCTTATCCGCTGCAGGTACTGGCGGTGATCATCAGCTTTCTGATGCGGGCGACAGAGCGCGTCAAGATTCCCCTCGTTTCTTCCGCAGTTGCGCTGGTGGTCAATTTTGTCCTGAACTGGATCCTGATCTACGGACGGTTCGGCATGCCGCAAATGGGAGCGGCAGGCGCTGCGGTAGGCACGCTGGTTTCCGGTATTGTCAATCTGATCATCCTGACGGTGTTTTTGCTGAAAGATAAAAAGACGGTTACCCTGCATGTACAGGAAATGTTCCACTGGGGAGAAGGATTTGCCGGAACCTATCTGTCCAAATGTTTTCCGATTCTGTGCAATGAGCTGTTTTACGGCATCGGTCAGATGCTGATCAATATCGTGATCGGAAGACAGTCGGAAAGTGCGATCGCAGCAATGGCAGCGTTCCGTGTTCTGGAGGGCTTTGTTTATGCCTTCTTCGGAGGACTGGCGGATGCCAGCAGCGTTGTGGTCGGCAAGGAGATTGGTGCAGGACGGCATATGAAGGGCTATCAGTATGTGAAAGGGTTCACGATTCTCTGCCCGGCGATCACATTTGGTATCTGTCTGGTTGGTGTGATCTTCAACCGCCCGCTGTTGTCTTTGTTCGGATTAGGAGCAGAGGCTATGGAATATGGAAAATATATGCTGCTCATTTATTTGGCAGCGGGAACCGTGCGAACCTGTAACTACATTATGAATACCTGTTACCGCGCAGGCGGCGAGGCAATTTTCGGAACCGTTTTGGAAATTATCTGTCTGTATACGATCAGCGTACCTGCAACCTGGGTTGCAGGCATGGTCCTGCATCTGCCGTTCCTGGCCGTGTTCGCCTTTTTGTATACAGATGAGCTGATCCGTCTGGTGTTCGAGCTATGCTATACTGCGAGCGGCAAATGGGTCAAACCGGTTACACAGGAAGGGCGCGCGACCCTCGAGGAATTCCACGAGCAGATGGCGCAGCGCAGAAAGAAAAAACAGACGGCATAGTGCACCGTCCTTTTAATAAGAACAAACCAAAACAGCCGCCCGGCAGATATTTACCGGACGGCTGAAATTATTTTTTATTCATGAAATGCTCTTTATTTCATGAAATGCTTTTTATTTCATGGATTCTTCCTGCTTCTTGATCATTCTGCGAACCATCTCGCCGCCGATGGAGCCGGCTTCCTTGGAAGTCAGGTCACCATTGTAGCCTTCCTTTAAGTTGACGCCCAGCTCGGACGCAACCTCAGTTTTGAAGCGTTCCAGTGCGGCCTTCGCCTCAGGAACTTCCACTCTATTGGATTTACCAGAATTCGTTGCCATGATTAGTCACCTCCATTATTTTCTGCTGTTGGGTTTCAGATAAGCTGCAGAGACTCTGTCATCGGATGGAACGTTGGCTCTGCAGCTGCCTGTCCGGTCGATGTATCAGTGTCACATTTGCTTATCTTGAGCTTAGTATGTTCCGGATACAGGGAATTATAATGGAAATTTTTGTCATTTTAGTTTCCTTTGGAACGACTGATTTACACAGAACAATAGGAATCGAACGGGCAGAGAATTTCTGCACCCAAAAGCGCAGCGTCCTCTTGCGTATGGGCGGCAAACAGAAGAATTTTGTCCTGTGCGCGGTTGCGGACGAGCACAGCTGCTTTTTTGCGGTTTTCGCTGTCCAGACCGTTGAAGGGTTCGTCTAAAATCAAAAGGTCGAAGGGAACGAGCAGGGCGCGCAACAAAGATAATCGGCGCTTCATGCCGCCGGAAAATTCGCATACCGGCTGGGACAGGGCATTTTGCGGCAAAAGGGCTGCAGCGTAGGCAGAAAGTTCTGCGTCGGAAAGGCGCTGCCTGCACACAAAACGGAGATTTGTCAGGACATCGTAGCCCTCCAGCAGCCGATCCTCCTGAAAAACAGCGGAAATTTTGAGATTTTTAAGTCCATCTATTGTGCCGCTGTCCGGTGTTTCCAGACCCATCAGGATGCGAAAAAGCGTTGTTTTTCCTGTGCCGGACGGAGCCATGAGACAATAGGCGTTTCCGGGAGAAAGCGCGAGGCTTAGATCGGAAAAGATGACCTGTCCGTGATAGGATTTGGAAAGCTTTTGCAGAATCAGATCATTGTTTTTCATGAACAGTGTTCCCCTTTCCGCCGGCAGCAGTCATGAGCCGGAGCAGAATTTTTTCAAAACAGGAGGCGATTAGAATGATCGCGAGCGTCCAGGCAAACAAAGAAGCCGTGTCGAGATAAATTTTTGCTTCATAGAGGTTTGCACCGATGGAAAAGTCGGGGACGCCGATGACCTCGGCGGCGATGCCGGATTTAAATGCCATGCCGAGCGCCGATTTGCAGGCGCTGATCAGATAGGGCGACAGCGCCGGACGGTACAGGTAAAAGACTTTTTTATGGAAAGGAACGCGAAAAACCTGTGCCATTTCCAAAAGTTTCGATGCGGTGCTTTTTAAGCCACTGACCGTACTGATGTGCAGGATCGGATAGGCGACCAGAAAAGAAATCAGGATCGAAAGGTTTTTCGAACCGGTCCAGATCAGGGCGAGGATGACAAATGACGCGACCGGGATAGATTTCATAAACTGAATTGGCGGTTCCAGAAATTCCCCGACAATCCGGAAGCGGCAGGAGAGCGCCCCGGTCAGGATGCCGAGCAGCATGGCTAGAAAAAATCCAATGCAGATGCGGGAAATCGAAAACCAGATGGAACGCCAGAACCCAGCGGTGATCAGACATGAAAAAAAGGTCCGAAGCGTTTTTGACGGGCCGACGAGCAGGATGTCATTGTGAAAGAAAACAGCGAGCAGCTGCCAGACGAGCAGCCAGAACGCGTATATGCCGAGCTTTTTGAAAAGCTTCGGGAATCCTTTTTTTCTATTCATAAAAAATGCTCCATATCAAAACAGCTGCAGCCGCACGCAAAAGCGCGGGATGCAGCTGTAACTTCTTATCATATGGAAACTTTGTTTCCATATGATAAGAAACGCTCCGCGAGGATGCGCACTCGGCGCAAGGGTAGATGGTTGCCGAAGCAACCGCGCCTCGACGCAAGGATGTGCCGAAGCACATTTTTTTACCGCAGATAATAGAAATCATCCTCCGGCAGGGAACCGCCAACGGACTGCGGGTTCTGCGAAAGCAGTACGGACAGATAGCCGTTTAACGCATCCTTCATGTCCTGTCCGTCGAGATAGGTGATGTTGCAGGCGGGCAATGCTTTCTGTGCGATGGCAGCTTTTGCGACGATGCCTGCCTTTTCGATCAGGGCAGCAGCACCTTCAGGATCGGCTGCAGTATAGGCGATCGAAGCCTCGTGCTCCGTTAAAAACGTATCTACAAGATCTTTGTGTGCGGCTAAAAACTCGTTGTTGACGATCGAAACGCCGGTCACGAGACGGCTGTTGGAACCATCCTCCTGCAGGCTGTCCCATACTTTTGTCAGATCAAGGACAACGGACAGGCTGTCGTTCTGCGCGATGGCAGCAGTTACAAAAGGTTGTGGAAGCAGACCGATCGCATTGGGATCTTCTGCGAGAACTGCGGCAACCTCGGATGCCTCGGACTTAAATTCGAGGGTCACGGCATCGTCGGAAAGACCGGATGCAGAGATCAGATAGCGGAGCACATATTCCGGGGTTGTGCCTTTGCCGGGCAGATAAACGGTTTTGCCGGACAGGTTTTCGATCGAGCTGATAGAAGAATCGCCGGATACCAGATATAAAACGCCGAGGGTGTTGATATCGATCACGGAAACTTTACCCTCTGTTTTGTGATACAGGACAGAAGCGACGTTTGCGGGCAGCAGGGCGATGTCGATCTTGCCGGAAGCAACCAGACCGGTCAGTTCGTCGGCAGCGGTCACCATTGTGAATTCGTAGTTATTTGCGGCAGTGCCGTTTTGGACATCGTCCATGAGCTTGACCAGTCCCATTGTGGTAGGACCCTTGAGACCGCCTATGCGGACAACGGTGTCATCAGAGCTTTCCTCCAGGGCTTCGGTCGAGGTCTCTGTTTTAGCAGCAGTCATTTCTTCTAAAGAAACTTCCTCGGAGCCGGTTTCGATAGCGCCTTCGGCAGTGCTGATGGTTTCGGGAACAGTGCTTTGCGAAACGGAAGCGGA
Source organism: Gallintestinimicrobium sp. (assembly GCF_046968865.1). NCBI lineage: Bacteria > Bacillati > Bacillota > Clostridia > Lachnospirales > Lachnospiraceae > Gallintestinimicrobium > Gallintestinimicrobium sp. Next base: position 227,923 of record NZ_JBKVPW010000002.1, read on the forward strand.
AGATGAGCAGCCTGCGAGCAGGGATGCGCACAGCAGGGCGCTCATCAGCAGGGAACCAAACTTTTTCATAATCATGTCTCCTTTTTCAGACTTTGATAGATGGTTTTCGTACTGATGCCGTCCAGCATGCCGAGCTTGCCGGACAGGCTGCTGATCTGGTTCATAGGCGCGTCGAGAACAATGCTGATAATAGAAAGACCGCGCTCCCGGTAAGGCAGTCCCATCCGTCCGATAATATACTGTCCGTATTCATGCAAAATACGGTTCATCGTTTCGATCGAATCGGGATTTTCCACCATAATTCCAATCAGGGCTACGCGGTTGTCCATAAAATTTCCTCCTGTGTACGCCTTCTCCCGCAGAAAATCAGCCCGCAATCCGAAAAACTGCGGCAAAAATCTTTAGGGTCAGCACGAATTGTCTTAACAATAGCATAAAATCGGGAGACTGTCAAAAAAAACTGGCATTTTAAAACACCTTATGATATAATCGTACAATGACTGTAGTGAGTTTGATGCGGTTGTGCGTCTTTTTATAAAAACGCTTTTGTACCGGCGGCTCACTGGAATATCCGTCAGACGGACAAAAGCAACACGAGGAGGACTTATACAATGAGTTTACAGGTTGAAAAACTTGAAAAGAACATGGCGAAACTGACCATTGAGGTTTCCGCAGATGAATTTTCCAAGGCACTGGAAGATGCTTACCAGAAAAACAAAAGCAAAATCTCCGTACCCGGTTTCCGTAAGGGCAAGGTTCCCAAGAAGATGATCGAGCAGATGTACGGCAAGGGTGTATTTTATGAAGATGCTGCCAATGCCCTGATTCCGGAAGCATATGAAAAAGCGCTGGAAGAATGTGAAGAGACCATCGTTTCTTCTCCTAAGATCAACGTTACCCAGATCGAAGAGGGCAAATCCTTCATCTTTACTGCAGAGGTTGCATTAAAGCCGGAAGTAACCCTGGGCCAGTATAAGGGCGTTGAGGTTGACAAGGTAGAAGTTTCCGTAACCGACGAAGAGGTTGAGGCTGACTTAAAGCAGCAGCAGGAAAACAACTCCAGAACTGTAGTTGTGGAGCGTCCTGTACAGGATGGCGACATCGCTGTAATCGACTATGAAGGCTTCATCGACGGCGTAGCCTTCGAGGGCGGCAAGGGCACCAACTACAATCTGACGATCGGTTCCCATTCCTTCATCGGCGACTTCGAAGAGCAGCTGATCGGCAAGAACGCAGGCGAAGCGTGCGAAGTAAACGTAACCTTCCCTGAAGAGTACCATGCAAGCGAGCTGGCTGGCAAGCCTGCACAGTTCAAGGTAACTGTTAAGGAAGTAAAGGAAAAACAGCTTCCTGAATTAAACGACGAGTTCGCAGGCGAGGTTTCCGAGTTTGAAACCCTGGCTGAGTACAAAGAAGATATCAAGAAGAGCCTGCTTGCAAAGAAAGAAGCAGACGCTAAGGGCGCTAAGGAAGACGCTGTTATCGACGCAATCGTAGAGAATGCGCAGATGGAGATCCCGGACGCTATGGTAGAGACTCAGCAGAGACAGACCATCGACGAGTTCGGTCAGAGACTGCAGATGCAGGGTCTGAACCTGGAGCAGTACTTCCAGTTCACCGGTCTTACCTACGAGCACATGATGGAGCAGGTAAAACCTCAGGCGGAGCGCAGAATCAAATCCAGACTGGTTCTGGAAGCGGTTGCAGCTGCTGAGAATATCGAAGCTACGGAAGAAGATTTCGATGCAGAAGTAAAGCGCATGGCAGAAGGCTACAAGATGGAAGCAGACAAGATCAAAGAGCTGATGGGTGAAGCCGGCAAGAAGCAGATCATGGAAGATCTGGCTGTCCGCAAGGCTGTAGATTTCGTTGTAAGCGAAGCAGTAGAGAAATAATTTCAAACTGCGAACGATTCGAACATGATCTAAAATATTTCTTAAATATCAGCTGGATTTGTTGCAAAAGACAATGCCATGGGATAAGATTGGAAACAGATCAAATCCGACAGCGGGGCAGTTTCCTGCTGCAATAAAAAAAAACCGCAGGGTTTTATGTATGCCAGAGCAGGGGCGTTTAACTGCTCTGGCATACCCCTTGTGAAAGGAGAGTGCTCAGATATGAGTTTAGTACCTTATGTAATCGAACAGACAAGCCGCGGAGAACGTTCCTATGACATTTATTCCAGACTGCTCAAAGAAAGAATTATTTTCCTGGGTGAGGAAGTAAACGATGTAACGGCGAGCCTCGTTGTGGCTCAGCTTCTTTTCCTGGAATCTGAAGACCCGGACAAGGATGTCCATCTGTATATCAACAGCCCCGGCGGCTCTATTCCTGCCGGTATGGCAATTTATGATACGATGAAATTTATCAAATGCGATGTCTCTACGATCTGTATCGGTATGGCGGCAAGCATGGGAGCCTTTTTGCTGGCAGGCGGCACGAAAGGCAAGAGAATGGCCCTCCCGAATGCGGAAATCATGATCCATCAGCCTCTGGGCGGCGCACAGGGACAGGCGACTGATATCGAAATCAACGCGAAGCATATATTAAAAACAAAAGAGAGAATGAACAGAATTCTTGCGGAGAATACTGGAAAAGAGTACGAAGTGATCGCTGCGGACACCGAAAGAGATAACTGGAAGACCGCAGAAGAAGCCAAAGAATATGGCCTGATCGATATGATTATCACTTCCCACGAGGATTATTTGAAATAAGAAATAGATAGGAGAACGATATGGCAGGCAGATTTTCTGATGACCAGGTGAGATGTTCCTTCTGCCACAAGACACAGGATCAGGTGCATAAGCTGATTGCTGGTCCGGACGGCGTATATATCTGTGATGAGTGCGTGGACATCTGTGCCGAAATCATCGAAGAGGAAAATGAAGAAGAACCGCAGGAGGAAGATCCTAAACAGATCAACCTGCTGAAACCGGTGCAGATCAAAGAATTCCTCGATGATTATGTGATCGGTCAGGAAGAGGCCAAAAAGGTACTGTCCGTTGCTGTATATAACCATTATAAAAGAGTGACAGCCGGGGCGGACGACGATGGCGTTGAGCTGCAGAAGTCCAACATTATTATGCTGGGACCTACCGGCAGCGGCAAGACATATCTTGCACAGTCTCTGGCGAAGATCATCAACGTACCGTTTGCGATCGCAGATGCGACGACGCTGACGGAAGCCGGATATGTCGGTGAGGATGTTGAAAACATCCTGTTAAAGCTGATTCAGGCGGCTGATTATGATATTGAACGGGCACAGCTCGGTATTGTATATCTGGATGAAATCGACAAGATCACGAAGAAAAGTGAAAACGTATCGATTACCCGCGACGTTTCGGGAGAGGGCGTACAGCAGGCACTGCTGAAGATCATGGAAGGCACAGTAGCGAGTGTTCCTCCCCAGGGCGGACGGAAGCACCCGCAGCAGGAGCTGATTCCGATTGACACGACGAACATTTTGTTCATCTGCGGCGGCGCCTTTGACGGCATCGAGCGGATCGTGGAATCCAGACTGGACAAAAAGAGCATCGGCTTCAACGCACAGATTTCTTCCAACGTAGAGCGCAAGGCAGGCGAGCTGTATGCGGATGTAACTCCGCAGGATCTGGTGAAGTTCGGACTGATTCCGGAGTTCGTCGGACGCGTGCCGATTACGGTAGCGCTGGAGGGACTGGACAGAGAGGCATTGATCCGAATCCTCATGGAGCCGAAGAATGCGCTGATCAAGCAGTATCAGAAGCTCTTTGGATTCGACCATGTAAAGCTTTCCTTTGAGAAGGAAGCGATTGAAAAGATCGCTGACCTCGCGCTGGAGAGAAAGACAGGCGCCAGAGGACTTCGCTCCATCATGGAAAAGACGATGATGGATGTGATGTATCAGATCCCTTCCGATCCGAGCATTACACAGTGCGTAATTACAAAAGAAGCGGTAGAAGGAACCGGAAAACCGATGGTGGTACGGCGTGAAAAACAGGGACTTCTGGACGGCTTTAAAGAAGCAAAATAGAATGACAGTAAAAGACGCCGCCCGCGACAGATACGGACGGCGTTTTTTATCGTATAGGATACGATAAAAAATACTCCGCAGGATTTTATCCTAAACTCCGCATCAATAGGAGATAGCATACGATGGAAAATTTCAAAAAACTTCCGGTGATCGCCCTGCGCAGCATGACGATCCTGCCGGATACGATGATACATTTTGACCTGATCCGCAAGAAGTCCATTCTGGCGGCAGAACAGGCGATGAGCGAGGATCAGGAGGTATTTCTGGTAACCCAGTGCCATGCTGAGACGGAGGACCCGCAGGCAGAGGATCTGTACCAGATCGGCTGTATTGCAAAGGTAAAACAGGTCACGAAGCTGCCGGACAATCTGGTTCGCGTTCTCGTAGAGGGCGTTTGCAGAGGACGTCTTAGGACGCTTTTTGGAGAGTGGGAATGGCTCGGCGGCGACATCGAGGTGCTGGAAGTGCCAGCAATGGACGAAAGCAGGAAAGAAGCGATGCTGCGCAGCGCGCGCGATCGTTTCACAGAATATTGCAAATATTATCCCAGAACGGGACGGACGCTTCTGCGCCATATGGAGGAAATTCGTGATCCTGGTAAGCTGATGGATCAGATTATCGAAAATATTCCGGCAGATTACACCGTAAAGCAGAAAATTTTGGAGCAGGTGGATCTCGAAAGCCGTTTCGAAGCGCTGGCAGAGGTGCTTGCGACGGAGGTAGAGGTTGCCAGAATCCGCACGGATCTGACGGAAAAAGTGCGGGAACGTGTGGATAAAAACCAAAAAGATTACATTTTGCGGGAACAGCTGAAATATATTCAGGAGGAGCTGGGGGAGGACGATGCGTCGGATGCAGCATTGTATGAAGAAAAGCTGCAGCAGCTCAAAGCCTCTAAAGAAGTAAAGGAAAAGATCGCAAAAGAAATCTCCAGATTCAAACGGCTTTCCACAAACAGTGCAGAGTCCGGTGTGGAACGTGCCTATATCGAGACACTTCTGGAGCTTCCGTGGGACAAAACCTCCCGCGAAACCTCCGACCTGACTCGCGCGGAGGAGATTCTTGACCGGGATCATTATGGTCTGGAACAGGTAAAGGAGCGTATGCTGGAATTTCTGGCGGTGCGCGCGCTGACCAAACAGGGAGAAAGCCCGATTATCTGTCTGGTAGGACCTCCCGGAACCGGTAAAACCTCGATTGCACGCAGCGTTGCAGAGGCGTTGAATAAAAAATACGTCCGCATCAGCCTTGGCGGTGTGCGGGATGAGGCGGAGATCCGGGGACACAGAAGAACCTATGTCGGCTCGATGCCCGGACGGATTGTCAATGGTTTGAGACAGGCAGGCGTGAAAAACCCGCTGATGCTGCTGGACGAGGTGGATAAGGTTTCGAGCGACTATAAAGGAGACACCGCTTCGGCGCTTCTGGAAGTGCTGGATGCCGAACAAAACCGCAATTTCCGTGATCATTATGTGGAAATTCCGATCGATTTATCGGAGGTGCTGTTTGTTGTGACGGCAAATACGACCGAGACAATTCCGCGTCCTCTTCTGGATCGTATGGAAGTGATCGAGGTCAGCAGTTATACCGCTGCGGAAAAGTTCCATATCGCACGGGAGCATCTGATGCCCAAGCAGCTGAAGAAAAACGGTATGCAGGGACGGCTGATCGTCAGTGATAATGCACTGCGCAGCGTGATTGAGGGTTATACAAGAGAAGCCGGTGTCAGAGGTCTGGAGCGAAAGCTTGGGGAGATCTGCCGGAAAGCAGCGAGAGAGCTGTTAAAAGAGGATAAAAGCTGTATCCGCGTCAACGACCGGAACCTTGAAAAATATCTCGGCAAGCCCAGATTCCATTCCCTGAAAGCAAATCAGACGGACGAAATCGGAATTGTGCGCGGCCTGGCATGGACGAGTGTGGGCGGCGATACGCTGCAGATTGAAGTCAATATGATGCCGGGCAAAGGCGAGCTGGAGCTGACCGGACAGTTAGGCGATGTGATGAAGGAATCCGCTATGACTGGCCTGAGCTATATCCGTTCGGTCAGCGAGCGGTACCAGATCGATCCCGACGTATTTAAAAAGAATGATTTTCATATTCATATTCCGGAGGGAGCGGTTCCCAAGGACGGACCGTCCGCCGGTATTACGATGGCGACGGCGCTTCTGTCTGCGCTGACCCATACGCCGGTTCGCGCCGATCTGGCGATGACGGGCGAAATTACGCTGCGGGGCAGAGTGCTGCCCATCGGCGGCTTAAAGGAAAAGACTCTGGCGGCAAAGACTGCTGGAATCAAGACAGTATTGGTGCCAGAAAAGAACCGTCCGGACGTTGAAGAGATTCCGGCGGAGATCAAAAATGGGTTGGAAATTCTTTTTGTAGAAACGATGGACGATGTGATTGCGCACGCTTTTGTGGGCGGGAAAGGAAACAACTGATATGGTAATCAAATCCGTTCAATTGGAAACGGTCTGCGGCATTACGAGTAAGCTTCCGGACAATATGCTGCCGGAAATTGCATTTGCCGGAAAGAGTAACGTTGGCAAATCCTCCCTCATCAACGGGATCATGAACCGGAAAAGCCTGGCGAGAACTTCTTCCCAGCCCGGCAAAACCCAGACCATCAACTTTTATAATGTAAATGAAGTGTTTTATCTGGTAGATCTGCCTGGCTATGGCTACGCAAAAGCCAATCAGGAAGTAAAGGCGCAGTGGGGCAAGATGATCGAACGATACCTGCATTCCTCCAAGCAGCTAAAGGCGGTTTTTTTGCTGATCGATATCCGGCACGACCCGTCTGCAAACGATAAGCAGATGTATCAGTGGATGCGTCATTACGGCTTTGATCCGATCATCATTGCAACCAAGCTGGACAAAATCAACCGCAGTCAGATCCAAAAGCAGCTCAAGGCAATTCGGGTTGGCTTAGAGGCACAGAAGGATACGATCATCATCCCGTATTCCTCTCTTTCCAAGCAGGGACGGGAAGAAATTTATGATCTGCTCGACAGCATTCTCTCAGAAGACGGAGGCATTAAAGCATGTGGAGACAATCCAGAAAATATGTAAAAGCGGTGTTAAACCTGATCACTGCAGTAGTGATCTTGCTGTTTGTCGTATTTGTTGTGCCATCGGTTATTTCGTATTTTATGCCTTTTGTAATTGGCTGGATCATCGCGATGATCGCAAACCCGCTGGTGCGTTTTTTGGATGAAAAGATTAAGATCCGCAGAAAAGCAGGTTCTGCGATCGTCATTATTGCAGTTATCGCTGCGATCGTAGCTGGTATTTACGGAATCCTGAGCCTGCTTGCAGGACAGCTGAAGGGATTTGTGGAAGAGCTGCCGGGACTCTGGAAGGCAATGGAGTCTGATATTTCCAACGCGGGAAGCTCACTGGAAAGCTTTTCTCACTATTTTTCTCCAAACGTGCAGGAGCAGGTTGCCAGAATTCTGAATTCGCTGATGAATCTGTTGAGCAGCGCAGTGGATCATATGGGCAGTCCGACGGTATCTGCAGTCGGCAATTTTGCCAAAAATATCCCGACGATCATCGTCGGTGTCATCATGTGCCTGTTGTCCTCTTATTTCTTCGTTGCGCAGCGGGAAGAAGTGATTGCTGCGTTTCGCAGATATGTACCGGAGAACTTCCGCAAAAAGTGGGATGTGATGTATCACAGTCTGACCGGTGCCATTGGCGGATATTTCAAAGCACAGCTAAAGATCGAGATCTGGGTATATCTTCTGATGCTGGTAGGCTTTTTGATCCTGCGGGTGCGTTACGGTGCGCTGATTTCGATCGGGATTGCGATCCTGGATTTTCTGCCGGTATTCGGAACCGGTACGGTTCTGTGGCCATGGGCAGTGATCAAGGTGCTTGGCGGAGACTTTAAAATGGCCATCGGGCTGCTGATCATCTGGGGAGTTGGACAGCTTTTGCGTCAGCTCATCCAGCCGAAAATTGTTGGGGATTCCATTGGCGTTCCGCCGCTTCCGACCCTGTTTCTGATCTTTATCGGTTATAAGGTAGGCAGCGTTGCCGGCATGATCCTGGCAGTTCCTGCAGGCATTATTGTTGCCAATATGTATCAGGCGGGATTTTTTGACACAACCATTGACAGCGTGCGGATCCTGGTGCATGGCTTTAACCGGTTCCGGCGCCTGACCCCGGAGGATAAGGCAGAGATTTCGGAGAAAAAGGAATAAAAAACGTTGTCGTGAGGTTCGGGGCGGCGCGCCAAAGTCTGAGGAAACGCTTGGTTGTTCGGGGGTTTTGGCGCGCTGCGCCCGCAGAGTGGAGGATGATTTGCGCAACTTTAGAATTGTGATTCAATACGAAGGAACCAGATATCAGGGCTGGCAGCGGCAGGGGACGACTCAGAACACGCTGCAGGGCAAATTCGAGACGCTGCTTTCGAAAATTGCGGGGACTCCGGTGGAAATCCAGGCATCCGGCAGGACGGATGCAGGTGTGCACGCCCTAGGGCAGACCGCGAATTTCCATATGAATACGGAACTTTCCTGCGAAGAGCTTCTGGATAAGCTGAACCAGTATCTGCCGGAGGATGTGGCGGTTATTTCCTGTCAGGAGGCTGCTCCCAGGTTCCACGCGCGTTTAAATGCGGTCGGTAAGACCTATTGCTACCGGATTCACAACAGCAAAATCCCTGCGGTGTTTGACAGACGGCTGGTATGGCAGATCGAACAGCAGTTAGATGTAGATGCGATGAAAACAGCGGCGAAGTATCTGGTCGGGACGTATGATTTTGCAGCGTTTACCTCCGCAAAAAACAAGAAAAAATCGACTGTCCGCTCGATAGAGTCCATTTTATTCGAGCAAAACGGCGCGGATATCCGGATTTCTTTTCGGGGAGACGGATTTTTGTTCCATATGATCCGCATTCTGACCGGAACACTGGTGGAGGTCGGTCTCGGGATGCGCAGACCGGAAGAAATTGCTGCGATTCTGGACGGAAAAGACCGGCAGAAGGCGGGAATGCTGGCACCGGCGTCCGGACTTTGCCTGATGGAGGTTTATTATCAGTAGAGGATCTTTATGAAAAAGATATGGAATCAACTGGGACACAGTCTTTTTGCAGAGGATGAAAGCAGTCGGAAAACAAAGCACATTCTCAAGACTGTGTTTTTCTTTTATATTCTTGTGCTGCTCAAGGTGATTGTTTTTAAGTATCCCCTTGCGCGGCTGGAGGCGATCGCTGCTTCCTGGACAAAGGAGGTTGTCTGGGAGGGACTTGGAACCGCCAACTTCACTTTATTTAAGACGATTCGGATGTATATCCGTTACTGGGGAAAATTAAACAGCTTTGAAAATCTTTTCGGCAACGTGCTTGCTTTTGTGCCGCTTGGCTTCTTATTGCCGTTTCTGCAAAAGGAGAGCCGTCGATTCTGGATTCTGTTTCTGGACGCGTTCGTGCTTGTCTGCTGTATCGAGCTGTTTCAGCTTTTTACGGCATTCGGCGCATTTGATGTGGATGATATTTTGCTGAACTGCGTGGGTGCGCTGCTGGGATATGCGGTTTTTTCGCGCTGCCTGCGGGACGCTGCAGGAACGTAGAATTGGCGCTGGATTTTTCTATGGAAATGGAGTAACATGAAAACATGTTTGCTGCATAGCAATTTGGAAAATGGGGAGACACAAAGGGAGGAAAGGATCGATGCGACTGATTTTTATCCGGCATGCAGAACCGGATTATTCAATTGACAGCCTGACAGAAAAGGGCTGGCGGGAAGCGAAGCTTCTTGCTGAGCGCACGAAGCGTTGGAAGGTGGATGAATTTTACTGTTCGCCACTTGGCAGGGCGAAGGATACTGCATCGTTTACGCTGAAGGAATGCGGCAGGGAGGCAGTGACATGTGATTGGATGCGCGAATTCGATGCCTGTGTCGTTGACCCGGAAACCGGAAAGAACCGGCTGAGCTGGGATTTAAAGCCCGCTTACTGGACAAAAGAGCCGGATTTGCTGAATATAGATCGTTTTCTGGAAACGGATCTGATGAAAAGCGGGCCGGTTGCAGAGACCTATCAGAAAGTCTGCGATGGCTTAGACGGCATCCTCGCAAAACACGGTTATCACAGGGAGGGACGCTTATATCGCACGAAGCAGCATAATGAGGACACAATCGTGCTGTTCTGCCATATGGGAGTGACATTTTATATGCTGTCCCATCTGCTTTCCATTTCTCCGGTGTGTCTGAATCATACGATGTTTCTGCCGCCGTCTTCCGTGACGGTTGTGAGTACGGAAGAGGTGGAGCAGGGCTATGGGATGTTCCGGACGCAGATGCTGGGAGACACGTCTCATCTGTACTGCGCCGGGGAGCCGGTGTCCCACATGGGATATTTTGCGGAGATTCTGCAGGAGCGTCCGTTATGATCGTACCGCGGGGCACGGCAGGTGCACAATCGGCACGTCAGCCTGGGGGCGCATCGTCTGCGCAATCTGTCATTCCGCCCGTTTACGCTATGCCGCAATCTGTAGTGCTTCCGATCGCAGACACAGTGCTCCTTACAGCACGGACGCTTGCACGCTATCATTTTCCGGAAGACGAGCGTGAGCAGCTCAAGCAGCTGTGCACCCGGCTAAAGGATGCCTGCAGCGATCAGATCAGCTGCCGGTTCGCAGCGTGCCCGGAAAAAGAAGATCGACTGGCAGCATCCATGACACTTGGAAAAGGAGTGGACGAGCTGCAGGAAAAGCTTCAAGAGCAGGACATGCTGCTGGAAAGTTATATGGTTGAAACACTCGCCGGAGAAGCTCTGATGGAAGCCTATAGCCGGTTCCATGCGGAAATTCATCGAAGAACCGGATGGTTTGTGAAGCAGATGAGCTTTTTGGGAAGCAGCAGCGAGCCGATCGAACAGCTTCCGGCGCTGCTGAAACTGCTTGACTGCGATGGTCAATATACCGCTGCCTACATCACCTGCAACGAAAGCCTTTGCCTGATCCCAAAAAAAAGCGTTGTGTTCTGGACAGAATTGACAAAGGAGGGCGTCCGCTGCGCCGGTGTATGCGACAGCTGTGAAAATGTGCAGTGTGAGAACCGAATCCCGGATAATCCGGACAATCAGGAAGCGGCAGAAAAGACGGAAGGCGTGGTAGAGAGCATTCGATGGCCGGATCTGTTCGGACGGCCGCTGCCCTATGGCTATAACCGGATTTTTGGCAGATAAAAAGACCGAATGGAGGAAGACAAGACGTGAAGAAGCTGCTTTGTTATTTGAAAGGGTATGAAAAGGAAACCGTGCTCGCCCCTTTGTTTAAAATGCTGGAAGCACTGTTTGAGCTGTTTGTTCCGCTGGTAATGGCTGCGGTGATCGATCAGGGTATCGGCGGATCGGACAAACCGTACATCGTGAGGATGTGTATGCTTTTGATTGCGCTGGGTGTCATCGGACTGGTCTGCTCGATTACAGCGCAGTATTTTGCGGCGAAAGCGGCGACCGGATTTTCCACCCGCCTGCGCCATGAGCTGTTTGCGCACATCCAGGGACTCTCCTATACGGAAATGGATACCCTCGGCACGTCTACGTTGATCACGAGAATGACGAGTGATATCAACCAGGTACAATCCGGTGTCAATCTGGTGCTGCGCCTGTTTTTGCGTTCACCCTTTATTGTGTTCGGCGCGATGATTATGTCGTTTACCGTAGATGCAAAGGCGGCGCTGATTTTCGTGGTGACGATTCCGCTGCTTTCCATCGTCGTGTTCGGCATCATGCTCTGGACGATGCCTCTGTACAAAAAGGTGCAGGCTGCGCTGGATCAGGTGCTGGGTCTGACCCGGGAAAACCTGACAGGCGTGCGCGTCATCCGCGCTTTTAATAAAGAAGAGGAAGAATTAAGCCGTTATCAGGAAAAAAATGAAACGCTGACTGGGCTGCAGAAATACGTTGGCAGAATCTCCGGTCTGATGAACCCCATTACTTATGTGATCGTCAACGTTTCGATCATTGCGCTGTTGTATACCGGCGCGATCCGTGTAGATTCCGGCATCCTGACCCAGGGACAGATCGTAGCGCTTGTCAATTACATGTCCCAGATTCTGGTGGAGCTTGTCAAGCTGGCGAATCTGATTATCACGGTGACAAAAGCGATCGCCTGCGGCAACCGTGTGCAGAGCGTGCTGGAAGTGCAAAACAGTATGGAGCTGGCTGATGTGGAACAGAAAATTGAGACGGACAAAAATGCGCCTGCGGTTGTCTTCGACCATGTATGTCTGACTTATGCGGGAGCGGGCAGCGAATCGCTGACGGACATCAGCTTTACGGCAAAGCATGGTGAGACGATCGGCATCATCGGCGGTACGGGTTCCGGTAAATCCAGTGTGGTCAATCTGATCCCCCGTTTTTACGATGTGACAAAGGGACGTGTCCTGGTAGACGGCGTGGACGTCAAAGATTACAGCCCGGAAGTGCTGCGCAGCAGGATTGGCATCGTGCCGCAGAAAGCAGTGCTGTTTGCCGGAACCATTGTAGAGAATCTGCGCTGGGGAAAGAAGGACGCGTCCAAAGAAGAAATGTGGAAAGCGCTGGAAATTTCCCAGTCAAAAGAGTTTGTTGAGAAAAAAGACGGACAGCTCGAGAGCAGAATCGAGCAGGGAGGCAAGAATTTATCCGGCGGTCAGAGACAGCGTCTGACCATTGCCCGTGCCCTTGTCAGACAGCCGGAAATCCTGATTTTGGACGACAGCGCGTCTGCCCTCGACTATGCGACGGATGCGGCGCTTCGAAAAGCGATCCGAAATATGGAAGGAAATCCTGCGGTCTTTATCGTTTCCCAGAGAACGTCCTCCATTCAGCATGCAGACCGAATTCTGGTGCTGGACGATGGAAAGGCTGCCGGACTTGGAACCTATGAGGAGCTGCTTGAAACCTGTCCGGTTTATCAGGAAATTTATTATTCCCAGTTCGATGAAAAGGCGGCGAAGGCAGTGCGTGAAAACGCCGCCAATGCGGGTAAGGCAGAGAAAGGAGGATGCTGAACATGGCAAAAAAAATGGAAGCAGGACAGACGCAGACCCTGAAAAAAGTGCTGCACTATATGAAGCCATACCGTTTTTTCCTTCTTTTATCCGTGATTTTAGCGGCGATTACTGTCGCATCCACGCTGTATCTTCCACTGTTAATCGGTAAAGCGGTGGACTGCATCGTTGGAAAAGGTAATGTCAATTTTGACGGACTGATTGCAGTTCTGATCAAAATGGCGGTCATGATCGGGATCACCGCACTGGCACAGTGGATTATGAACGTCTGCAACAATAAACTGACCTATCAGATCGTGCGGGATATTCGAAACGAGGCGTTTGAAAAGATAGAGGTTCTGCCCCTCAAATACATTGACGGACATGCCCACGGTGAGATCGTCAGTCGTGTCATCGCGGACGTCGATCAGTTTGCGGACGGTCTGCTGATGGGCTTTACGCAGCTCTTTACCGGTGTGATTACGATTCTGGGAACGATCGGCTTCATGCTTTCGGTCAACGTCGGCATCACGATTGTCGTGCTGGTGGTAACACCGGTTTCCTTGTTTGTGGCCTCGTTTATCGCAAAACGGACCTTCAGCATGTTCAAGGCCCAGTCCGAAACGAGAGGCGAGCAGACCGCTTTGATCGATGAAATGATCGGCAACCAGAAGATTGTGCAGGCATTCGGGCAGGAAAAGGATGCCATCGAAAAATTCGACGAAATCAACGGCCGTCTCCAGACGTGCTCGTTGAAAGCGATTTTCTTTTCCTCTATCACAAATCCGTCCACCCGTTTTGTCAATAGCCTTGTGTATACCGGCGTTGGCATCTTCGGCGCGCTGGCTGCGATCAACGGACGGCTGACGGTCGGACAGCTGAGCAGTTTTTTGAGCTATGCAAATCAGTACACCAAACCCTTTAATGAAATTTCCGGCGTCGTAACAGAACTGCAGAACGCGATCGCCTGTGCGGGACGGGTGTTCGAGCTGATCGAAGAAAAATCTCAGGTGCCGGAAGTGGAAAATGCGGTTTCGCTGCAGCATGTGGATGGGAAAGTGGAGCTGAAGGACGTTGCGTTTTCCTATGCGCCGGAGCAGAAGCTCATTGAGAATTTCAATCTGCAGGTAAAGCCAGGCGAGCGCGTGGCGATTGTCGGACCCACCGGATGCGGCAAAACGACGGTGATCAACCTGTTGATGCGGTTTTATGATGTAAACAGCGGCTCCATTTCGGTAGAAGATGTGGATATCCGGGAAATGACCAGACACAGCCTGCGTGCGGGATACGGCATGGTGCTGCAGGAAACCTGGCTGAGAGCCGGAACCATCCGTGACAACATTACGGTCGGAAAACCGGATGCGACGCAGGAAGAGATCGAAGCAGCGGCGAAGGCATGCCATGCGCACAGTTTTATCATGCGCTTGCCGGAGGGCTATGACACGGTCATTTCGGAGGACGGAGGAAGCCTTTCCCAGGGACAGAAGCAGCTTCTGTGCATCACGCGCGTTATGCTGTGCCGACCGCCGATGCTGATTTTAGACGAGGCGACGTCCTCAATCGATACCAGAACAGAATTAAAGATTCAGAATGCATTTGCAAAGCTGATGGAAGGCAGGACGAGCTTTATCGTTGCACACCGCCTTTCCACCATCCGCAGCGCGGACGTCATTCTGGTCATGAAGGACGGTCATATCATCGAGCAGGGCAACCACGAGACGCTGCTTGCACAGAACGGTTTTTATGCGACGCTATATAACAGCCAGTACGCGGTGTGAGCAGTATCAAGGGAAAATAGAACTTTATTTGAAAGGGACGAATCGGAAAACAGATTCGTCCCTTTTTTATCGTATAGGAAACTTCGTTTCCATACGATAAAAATGCTCCGCGCGGATCGCACTGCGGCGGAATGGTAGAATGTCGCTTACGCGACCCGCCGCAGGCGGAGAATCCTGCTTCGCAGGATTCTTTTTTAGAAAGCTGCGCAGACCATGACAGATTTTCCTGAAATATGAATTGTATATTGCAGGCTGCACTGTTATAATGGGAAACGAAACAAAAAAATAAAACATGCAGAGTAGGTTTGTATGCGTTAAGTGCCGGCAGGACAGAGAGTTGCCTGTTGGACGAAAAGCCGGTTCGGCTTGCGGTATACAGACCGCATCTCGCTGCAGCAGAAGATAATCCCATTATCTCCTTTTGCGGCCCGATGTCTGTAGAAGGAGGAAATGCAATGAAAAAAATGGCAGCTCTTTTTACGGAATCCATGCGGGAGTTTCGCAATATCCGCACCATCACGGCGTGCGGACTTTTTGCGGCGCTTGCGTTGATTCTCAACTCGTTCACCGTTCAGATCGGGAATTACTTAAAGATCGGCGTATCCGGTCTTCCGAATGAAATGGTGGACGTCCTGTTTGGCCCTGCGGTCGGCAGCCTGTTTGCGGCAGCGATGGATATTTTAAAGCTGCTGCTGTATCCCACCGGAGCATGGATTCCGGGTCTGACCTTAAACTGCCTGCTGGCGGGACTGATCTACGGATTTTTCCTGTACCGCAAACCGACAAACTTTTGGCGGATTCTGGCGGCGGAGCTGACAGTGGCGCTTTTGGTGAATGTCCTGCTCGGAACCTTCTGGCTGTCTCAGGTGTACGGTAAGGCGTTTATGGTGATGCTTCCCGCGCGGCTGATCAAAAATGTGATCAAGGCTCCGGTGGACAGCATCATTTTATATCTGGTGATGACGGTGCTGGAACGCGCCGGTGTTTTCCGGATGTTAAAAATTTTCCGCCCGGGGAAAAGTGGCGTATGGAGACAGGAAAAGATCTCCGGCTTCGACAAAAAATGACAGGAGGTCAAAATGAATCTGAATATTCCTTACATGGAGACAGACAATAAGCTCCTAAACGATGCGTATCGGATCGCAGCGGGGGATATTGTCGGCAATATCGTATATTACCAGAACGGACTGCTGACGGAGGAAAAGCCCTGTATGATCGCGGGGCTGGACTACAATACCCCGTGGACCAGGGATACGGCAATCAACATCTGGAACGCGTTGAGCATTTTGTCTCCGGAGGTTTCCAAAAACACGCTGCTTGCGGTTTTGGAGGAAGAAGAGGGAAACATTTATATCGGCGGCCAGTATTGGGATTCGATCATCTGGATGATCGGTGCCAGGGAGTACTGCAGATTTCATAAAGACGATAACTTCTATCGCCTTGCTTTTGAAGCCGGCAGAAATTCTGTACATCGTCTGGAAGAGGACGAATTTGATGAAGAGGACGGTTTGTTCCGCGGTCCCGCTGTGTACGGCGACGGCATTGCGGCATATCCGGACAAGTACAGCAAATGCCCGAATCAGGGTTCCGGAATCCTGGAATGGGTGGATTATCCGGGTAATCCGGTTTATCCCAAGGGCTACGGCATTCCGATGAAAGCACTTTCTACCAACTGCGTTTATTTTAAAGCCTATGAAATTCTGGCAGAGATGGCCCATGCGCTTGGCGAGCCCGCGAAAGAGTTCGAGGAAAAAGCGGCAGCCATGAAGAAAGCCATCAACAAAAATTTCTGGAATGAGAAGCGCGGCAGCTACGATTATCTAGCAGGAGAATGCGATTGTGAAGAGGGTCTTGGGCTGGCATTTGCCGTGCTGTTCGGCATTGCGGACGAACGGCAGACGGCGTTGATCCGGGAAAATACCCATATCTGCGCACACGGCATTCCCTGTGTATGGCCGACCTTCTGGCGCTATGAGTGCCTGGACGGCTATGGACGCCATTCCGGCACGATCTGGCCGCATATCCAGGGCTTCTGGGCGCGCGCAATGCACAGGGCAGGACATCAGGAAAGCTTCGAAAAAGAGCTGTATCTGATGGCACAGAAGGCAGTCCGGGATATGCACTTTTCCGAAATTTATCATCCGGATACCGGTGCGCTTTATGGTGGTATGCAGGAGCAGGGACCCGGCGGAATCGTGGAATGGGATTCCAGACGCAAACAGACCTGGAGCGCAACTGCATTTTTATCCCTGATTTATTTTGAAATTCTGGGGCTTACCATGGAGGATGGAGAACCGGTCTTTCATCCGCAGCTGCCGATTAACTGCGGTCACATGAGGATCCGCGGCTTCGAAGTGGCGGGCTGGCTCTTTGATCTGGATATCGACGGAAAAGAGGTTTCTGTGCGAAAGCGAAAGATTTCATAAACAATAGAATGCACGCTCTGCGATCATTCTATTGTCATGAATAAAAATTAGAACAAGGCGGAAACGAATGCCCGGCAGCGGGTGTGCGTTTCCGCTTTATTATCGTATAGGAAACTTCGTTTCCATACGATAACAAATGCTCCGCGAGGATGCGCACTCGGCGCAAGGGTAGATGGTTGCCGAAGCAACCGCGCCTCGGCGCAAGAATGTGCCCTGGCACAATCTTTTTTATCATCCTTGTCGCCCTTGACAAAATGAAAAACGTAGCTTATAGTTTATAACACAAACAATATTATACAGCATATAATATTGTAGAAGATACAGGTTTAGGGAAAGGATGGGAACGTATGATTTTTAATACAGGCTCTGCGCTGCTGGATGCGATTGTTCTTGCAGTTGTTTCTCGGGAGCCGGAAGGGACATACGGCTATAAAATCACGCAGGAGGTCCGCCAGGCGATCGATCTGTCGGAATCGACATTGTATCCGGTGCTTCGCAGACTGCAAAAAGACGGCTGCCTGGAAGTCTACGATATGGAATTCGGAGGCAGGAACCGGCGGTATTATCGGATTACGGAGCAAGGAAGCGCGCAGCTTTCGCTGTATGAAGCGGAATGGATTCGATATTCTGAGAAGATAACGGCACTTTTTGAGGGAGGACAAAATTGATGGACAGGGCAGAATTTTTAAATCGTCTGGAAGCGCAGCTTTTAGATGTTCCGCAGGCGGAGCGGGAAGAAGCGCTGCAATATTATGAGGATTACTTAAACGACGCGGGCGACGCAGGAGATTTCGATATTCTGCAGGAACTCGGCACACCGGAGGAGGTCGCGGATTCTATCCGGAACGGACTGCGGCAGGATAGCAGCGCCGCTGGCGAGCGCAGCGGCCAGGCGGACGAAAATTGGCAGGACAGCAGCCGCACCGGTCAGCTGGGTGACAGCGGTTATTTCTCCGAAAACGGCTACGTCGACCGGGAGCCGCAGAAGGAAGAGCTGCAGCGGGTAAAGCAACCTGCGTGCGGCGACCGTTCTGATGCGGACTGGCAGAGCACGGATAGCGATGCAGAGGATGATTCCAGCGCTGCCCGCAGAAGGCAACCTTCGGTCTGGCTGTGGATTTTGCTGATCGTCTTCGCAGCGCCTGTGGTGCTTCCGATTGTGTTTGGGCTGCTTGTGGCGGCAATTTCCGTTCTCTTTGCCCTGTTTATCACAGGAATTGCACTGTTGGTCTGCGGAATCGTTTGTACAGGTGCGGGCATCTGGGCGCTGATTCAGGCGTTTACGCAGATCGTAGCGTGGCCAGCGGCGGCGATGATTGGAATCGGCATCAGTTTGGCAGCAATCGGGATCGGCGTTTTGGTGACGCTGCTTATGGGATGGCTGATCGGTAAGGTGGTTCCGACAGGAGTCCGGGCGTTGTGCAACTGCCTGCACAGGATTGTGACGAGAAAAGGAGGTCGGGCAGTATGAAAAACTGGAAAAAAGGGATGATTGCAGGCTCGATCATCTGTATTGCAACAGGCTTCCTTTTCATCGGGATCGGAAGCTCAATGGGTGGGTGGAAGAATATTGACAAGATCAACAGCCGCTATATTCATTTCGGTGGCAGCGACACGTTTATCGGTTTGAATTTCCCGGCAAATACAAAAGAATCGATTCAGATTTTGTCACGGGAAACCGACGGCCCTGCGGATGTAGGAAGCACCAGCACAGGCGAGGTAATTTCGTTCAACGGGAAGCTGCCGGAAGAAATGGAAATTTCCGCAAATACCCTGGCATTAAAAATCGTTCCCGGAAAGTCCGACGCAATTATCCTCAGCGGAAGCAATCGGGATAAGATGAACTGTTATATCGAAGACAACTGCCTGTATCTGGAAGAAAAGAACCATAAACCGATTCAAAAGGGCGGCGAAATCGTCCTGACGGTTCCGGAATCGAGGGACTGGAAAAAGATCGAAATCGATGCACAGGCGGCGTATGTGGCACTGCAGGATTTTTCGGCGGAGGAAATGGAATTTTCGGCAGGAGCGGGAAGCATTGAAGCATCCGGGCTGCAGACGAAAAAGCTGATTTTGTCGGCGGAGGCGGGAGCCATTACTGTGACGGATAGTGAGGCAGCGGAGCTGGAAGCGGATGCAGAAGCAGGTGTTCTCCGTTTTTCGGGGAGCATCACAGATATGGTGGATGCAGATGCTGAGCTTGGAAACATTGTGTTGAACCTTTCACAGAGCGAAGACGATTTTGATTATGAGATCGACAGCGATCTGGGAAACGTAGAATTTGACGGCGTTTCCATGGAAAATTTCGTAATCTGCAATAAGGCATCCGGAAAGATGAAATTGGATTCTTCCATGGGAAATATTGAAATTTACTTCGAACAGGATTAAGATAAAGCAAAGAAAGAGAGGACATCCTTATGAACAATAAAAAATTATTTCGTTCCACAACGAACAGAATGGTATGCGGCGTGTGCGGCGGCCTTGGAGATTTCTTCGGGATCGATGCAACTGTGATCCGTATTTTATATGTAGTGATCAGCCTGATTACAAGTGCAGGCTTACTTGGACTGATTCTGTATTTTATTCTGGCAGTGATCATTCCGGAAGATGACGGAATCGTAGACTAAAGACGGGAGGAAGAAGATTGAAAATAAAATTTTTCAATCGCGAGATTTGTGTCTGCGCGCACTTGACACAAACTTGACATGCGCAAAAAACGTGCGCAGAAATGAGGAAAACTATGTTTCGTGAAATCAAACCGCAGGAGATCAAGGATAACCCCTTCGAGCTGATCGGAAAGGAGTGGCTGCTGGTAGCAGCAAACAAAGACGGCAAAAGCAACGCCATGACGGCGAGCTGGGGAGCAGTAGGTGAAATGTGGGGAAAGTCGGTCGTGATGATCGTGATTCGCCCACAGCGCTACACGAAGACCTTTCTGGATCAGACAGAGACGTTTTCCCTTGGTATTTTCCCGGAAACACAGCGGGAGATGTTAAATTACATGGGAACGGTATCTGGAAGGACAGAGGATAAGATCGCCAAAAGCGGACTGACAGAGTCACTTGTAGATGGCGCGCCCGTTTTTGAAGAAAGCCGGATGACGTTCGTGTGCCGTAAGCTGTTCGCACAGCCCATGGAGGAAGCGGCATTTCTGGATCAAAAGACCGTGGATTCCTGGTATCCGGATAAGGATTTCCATACGCTTTATATCGCAGAAATTGAGAAAGTGCTGGTAAAATAGAGCCGGATCGAAATAACAGATTGCAAAAAAGATCCTGCATTGCAGCTGCGCGTTTGCGCCGGACAATGCAGGATCTTTTGTTTCTTTCATAGGAAAATGCGTCCTATGAAAGAAAAACGCGCTGCGAGGATGCGCACTCGGCGCAGGGGTAGATGGTTGCTAAAGCAACCGCGCCTCGGCGCGAGAATGTGCCTTGGCACATTCTTTTTTCGTGCAGGAAAAACAGGAGCTGATACGCCCGGTTATAGATGTATCATTTACTGGTCTGCCAGATCTGACAGGAAATTTTCGAAGCAGACGCCATCAGGCTCTGGAATCTGCAGCGCGTTCGATGCGGAAATACATTTGGAAATAAAATCCGCCGCCTTTTGGACGGAGACGGAAAAATCGACGCCGTTTAGTGCGTCCGCCATCAGGATCGAAGCGAAAATATCGCCGGTTCCATGTCGGGACGGACCTGCAGAGGGCGTCAGGCAGGCGCGTTGAGAAAACGGCTCCTTGCAGGACAGATAATTTTCAAAGCCTTCTTTCCCATGGATCAGGCAGGGCAGACCTGTGATGACGATTTTGGACGGACCGAGTTTGTGAAGCCTTTGACAAAGCTCAGAAAGCTCAGATTCATTCCAGAAGCCGTCTTTCCAGGGCGTATCCGTCAAAAGGCATGCTTCCGTGATATTGGGAGTAATGATGTCTGCCAGCGGAATCAGGCTGCGCAGCTTTTGACAGTGTTTTGGTGTGATCGTGCGATAGGGCTTTCCGTGATCGCCCATGACGGGATCGACGAGAATTGTTTGGCAGCCTCGGCTTTTCTGGTCGGAAAGAAAGGAAGAAACAGACAGAATTTGTTCTGCCTGTCCTAAAAATCCGCACAAAACACCGTCAAACGTAAGATTTAACTGCTTCCATTGCTCCAGATAGGAGGGCAGAAACGCGGTCAGATCCTGACAGGCGAAGGCTGCAAACCCTGTATGATTGGAAAAAACGGCGGTAGGCACCGGGCACGCCTGCACCCTCATGGCGCTCAAAATGGGAAGCGCCTCGGTGAGGGAACAGCGTCCATATCCGGCGAAGCTGTTGATGACTGCCGCCTTTTTGGGAATCTGTAGATTCATTTGGAAGATCCTTCTTTGCCGACCTGAAAGAACAGACCGGACTTTTTGAGTGCAGGCAGAAGCGCCATGTATACAAGAACGGAAACGATGGTGGAAATCACGGTGTTGATGGCTGTTGCAGTGATATTCCATGCCAGAGTCAGCTCTGCAGCGGGTTTGCCCAGGATCAGCAGCTTATAAAAATATCCTACAAGAGGATCAAAGATTGTGTTGAAGATCAGCCCGCCCAGTGCTGCCAGTGCTGCAATACGGGCGATTTTCTTTTTGTCTGTCTGATAAGTGATGTGACCGAAGTGATGGGCGATCAGACCGGTGATCAGACCGATGCAGAGCTTCAGAATAAAGGTCTTGGGTGCATATACGACATAGACGGGATCGAAAAGGTCGCCGATGGTCATGCCGATGGAGCCGCCGATGCCGCCCCAGAGACCGCCAAGGATCAGCGCGCCGAGAACACAGACTGCATTGCCGAGATGGATGCTTGTTGCGTCGCCGCCGGGAAGCGGGATCTTAATCTGCAAAAAAGTGAAGACAACATAAGATAATGCTGCAAATACACCGGTCAAAACCAGCTTTTGAAAAGATTCTTTTTTCATAGTGGAAATCCTCCTCATCAAAGTTTTTCTTATCATAAGCAATATGTGGCATGATAGAAAGTGCCATTTTACACTTTTTTTACCATACCAGTTTTGAAATTGCTGCCAAATTTGCAAGTGGTTACAAAAAGAACGTGCGTTTGGATTATCGATTTTGTGAGACATTGCGGCTTACCGGAAAGTCGCAAATTTGCTAGAATGGAAAGCAGAAAACATGCGCAAAAAGCGTGCGCAGAAATGAGCGGAAAAAATGAAAGAAACAGGAAGCTATTTGTTGGATGTGCTTTTTATGGGAGGTCTGATTACAGCCAGCCTTTGTGATTTTAAGAAAAGAAAGATTCCGGACGCGATCACGGGATTTCTGTTCCTGACCGGTGTTGCTGCGCTTTTTTGGATGCCGCAGCCTTCTATAAAAATGCGTCTTGCCGGGGCGTTTATTGCCGGATTGCCGCTTTTTGCGGCAGCTGTATGCAGGCCGGGAGCAGTCGGCGGCGGAGATGTCAAGCTGATGGCGGCAGGTGGTTTCTTTTTGGGATTGTCTGCTGTATGGGACAGTCTCGCGTTTGGAATGGCGCTTGCAGGGGGATACTGTCTGTATCTGATGTTGTTTCGAAACGGGAGAGGGCAAAAGATTGCGCTTGGACCATTTCTGAGTATGGGGCTTATGTTTGGAATGTTCCGCTCTATGGGAGCATGATTGGGAGTAGAAGACCGGATCTGTGACTTTTTCGTGTAAAGCCTTTACAAAGCGGGAGAAAAGTTGATACAATACCGTCTGTATGCGCTGACACCAGAAACAGCCGGAAAATCCGTTGGTTTTGGCATCGGGGCGAAAGAA
Source organism: Gallintestinimicrobium sp. (assembly GCF_046968865.1). NCBI lineage: Bacteria > Bacillati > Bacillota > Clostridia > Lachnospirales > Lachnospiraceae > Gallintestinimicrobium > Gallintestinimicrobium sp. The sequence continues at coordinate 250,907 of NZ_JBKVPW010000002.1, forward strand.
AGACAGGAAAAGGCAGAGATCTATCATGTGGAAAAAAAGAGGAAAAAAATTAGCGCAGAAAAGGAAAAAGATCGGAATCGCAGCGGCAGCAGTGATTGTGGCGGCAGCAGGTTCTACGCTGATTTATCATAATTTACCGCAGACAAAGGTGGAAAAGCAGCTGACCCTTGCGGCAAAATATATGACGGAAATGAATTATTTAGAGGCGCAGGAGGCCTATACAGAAGCGCTTTCCATCGATGAAGGCAGCGTGCGCGCTTATCGTGGGCTGGCGGATGATTATGCAGCGCAGGGACAGCTGGATGAGGCGGCAGAAATTCTGCATCAGGGATACGAGACGACACAGTCCGAAATTCTGCTGCAGAACTACTGTGCGACCGTATTGAACAGCGTAGTGGAGCATGTCAATGAAAAGACTGCCGGTTTGGGCGATATCAGGAGTTGTCTTACCGTGCTGGAATCAGATCCGGATAATGAAAGTGTCAGAAGCGTTTTAGAAAACTGTGTCCAGCAGGTCACAGTGCAGGAGGATACTGCGTCCCTGATGTTAGACGAACTGGATGGAACCTCTGATTTTGACGAATATGCAGACGTTGCCGAAAAGCTTTTGGGGCTTGCCGAAAAGGACAGCAGCTACCAGGAAGCAGCATACAGATTTATAATACCGAAAGCACAGAAGATTTATTTAAGCCTTTCGCATCGGGACAGCTGGAAGAAACTGGTAGAACGGGCGCAGGCGCTGGGAGATGCAGAAGCAGATGGTATTTTGGCATGTCTTTCCAAACAGCAGGAGATAAGCGATTACTTCGCGCCGATGTTTGAGGCATTTGAACAGGAAGGCTACGAGGCGGCGCGGAATTTTATCGTGACGGATCAGTACAAGGCCATCCGGGATGCGTTTATCAATCGCACGATGGAATACTGGACGGGCAATACCTATGTGCCGGTCACGAAAGAAGCGATCGTATTTCTCCTTACAGATGACGGCTGGAAGTTTTCTTTTGTAGAAGATGATTCTCTTGCACAGCCAAGTGGTACAATTCGGGTGCTGGGACAGAAAATGGAGGATCTCGGCGTACAGAGAAGCAGTATCGAATATGTGCCGGCTTACGATCCGGCGGCATATTATCCGCATACGGAATATGAGATCGTGTATTGGAATACAATGGTAAGCGGGATTGCAACGGACAATACAAACGTCGTATCCCGGATGAATTACCGCTTTGCAAAAAAGACCTACACGGCGGAGGGCTCGTCGGCGGAAATGATTTATGACTGGGGCGGAGAAAACGAGAAGCGTCAGAAGGAGTAAGTAGGCTGCCACAGCGTGGGGGTTTCATGCAGGCGGCGCAGATGGACAGAAAGGAGTGGCAGCATGCAACGGTGTATCTTAATTGGAGCAGGAGACTGCAGCGTTCAAAAAATCGAAACAAAGCCGGAGGATCTTGTGATCGCAGTGGATGGCGGTTACGATACCTGCAGAAAATATGATATAGTTCCGGACCTGATTGTGGGCGACTTTGATTCCGCGCAGGAATCGGACATGCCGCAGATTGCGGAGATCGCAAAAATTGCGCCGGATCATGTCGTTGTACTTCCGACAGAAAAGGACGATACGGATATGCTGGCTGCCATCCGTATAGGTCTTTTAGAAGGCTGTCAGGAATTTCGCATTTACGGCGGAATGGGCGGCAGACTCGAGCATACGCTGGCAAACCTGCAGTGCCTGATTTATTTAAAACAGTGCAGCGCAGTTGGGTATCTGATGGATGATAAGACGACGGCGTTCGTGATGCAGAACGAGACGGTCTGGTTTAAACCGGAAGCGAAAGGATTTTTGTCTCTGTTTTCGATCGGGGAAAAGGCATCAGGCGTTACGATTCGAAATTTAAAATATGAAATGCAGAACGGTGAGATTACAAACAGCTTTCCAATCGGGATTTCCAATGAATTTATTGGAAAACGGTCCAGTGTGACGGTGGAGCAGGGAATGCTTGCAGTGATCTTATCCGAAAAAGAATAACGGGCGCAAGAAGGGGCAGAATAGAAAGAAGGCACAAAAAAACGGCGCTGTCTGGAAAACGAAATTCCGGACAGCGCCGTTTTGCTCGTGGTGCGGCACAACAAAATGATATCGTCTTTATGCCGCGGTGCAGTGATTTACATCACATTTTTAAACTGACTCATGTACAGATCGTAGTAGAAGCCTTTCTGCGCAAGCAGCTGCGCTGCATTGCCCTCCTCGATGATGCGGCCGTCGTCGATGACGAAGATCCGGTCGGCCTTCTGGATCGTGGAAAGGCGGTGTGCAATGACAAAGGAGGTACGTCCCTTTAAAAGCTGTTCAATGCCCTCCTGCACGAGGATTTCCGTGTTGGTATCGATGCTGCTGGTTGCCTCGTCCAGAATCAGAATGCGGGGATCGGATACCATTGTGCGGGCAAAGGCGAGCAGCTGCTTCTGACCGATGGAAAGACCGCCGCCGCGTTCGGATAATACGGTGTCATATCCTTTTTCGAGCTTTAGGATAAAGTCATGTGCGTTGACTGCCTTTGCGGCTGCGATGATCTCTTCGTCCGTCGCATCGAGTTTTCCGTAACGGATATTGTCCCTGATCGTGCCGGAGAACAGGAAGTTATCCTGCGTCATGACGCCCATCTGCTGCCGGAGGCTTTCGATGGAAATTTTCTGTACGTCGTAATCGTCGATCAGGATATGGCCGGTCTGGATATCGTAAAAGCGGCTGATCAGGTTGACGATCGTCGTTTTGCCTGCGCCGGTAGGACCGACTAAAGCAATCGTTTCGCCGGGTTTGATCTGGAAGCTGACGTCGTCTAAAACGCGCTTCTCTCCATCATAGGAGAAGGAAACATGATCGAAGGTAACAGCTCCTTTGACCGGAGGCAGCTTGGTCACGCCGTCAGCATCGGAAATTTTAGACTCTGTGTCCAGAATCTCAAAAATACGTTCGGCTCCGGCGATATTGGTGATGATCTGGTTGTAAAAGTTGCTCAGGTTCATAATCGGATTCCAAAACATCGAAATATAGGAGCCGAATGCGATCAGGATACCGAGGGAAATCTTATCGGGACCGAGAAGGACAATGCCGGTAAAATACAGGGCGAAAGTGCCGATTGCCCAGCAAATATCGATGGCGGAACCGAACGCGTCATTTAAGCGCACTGCGTCGATAAAAGAATCCCGGTGCTCGTCCGTCAGCTGATGGAACGTAGCCATCGTTTCCTGTTCGGCGGAAAAGCTCTGGATGATACGGATTCCGGACAAATCCTCGTGGACAAACGCGTTTAAGTTGGAAGATTTTTTGCGGTGGATCTGCCAGCGCTTATGCGAGTACACCTGGATAAACCACATGCAGAAGATCATCAGCGGCAGGCTGATCAGGGAAGCCGCTGCGAGAACCGGATTTTTGAGAAACATGATCACGACGACGGCGCAGATTGTGAAAAAATCCGGGATCAGCGTCGTGACGCAGTTGCCGAGTACGTCCTTTAAGGAGTTGATGTCGCCGATAATGCGGGCGAGGATCTTGCCGGTGGGACGGCTGTCGAAAAAGGAAAAATCCAGGGTCTGGATGTGAGTATAAAGCTGCTGGCGGATCGTTACGAGGATACTGTTGCAGACCTTTGCCATAATCAGCATCCGCAGCTTGACAAAAAGGATCATGATCACGTTAAGCACAACGGCGATTCCAATCAGTTTTGCCAGTCCGGGAAAATCGCCGGTGGAAATATGTTTGTCGATCGCGTTTTCCATGATCAGAGGGTTTACGAGACTGACAAACACGCAGAACGCCATGATCGCCAGAACAGCGAGGATCTCTTTTTTATAGTCCAGCAGATAGGAAAACAGGCGCATCAGCGTCTTCATTTTACCGACGTCTGTGCTGTGTTCGTCCTGCTTATAAGAATTAACAGCCATAATCTGTCACCTCCTTCTGGTCAGGCATCATGCCAAACTGAGCCTGCCAGGTTTGATAGTAAAGCCCGTGAAGGGCAAGCAGTTCTTCGTGGGTACCACGTTCTGCAATGTGTCCGTTTTCCAGGACGATGATTTCGTCTGCATGACGGACGGCACTGATACGGTGCGCAATGATGAGCTTGGTCGTATGGGGCAGCCGGGTGAGGGTCTGCTGGATGGCATATTCCGTTTCCATATCCAGTGCGCTGGTCGAATCATCCAGCACCAGTACAGGTGTATGCTTTGCAAGCGCCCGCGCGATGGAAATTCGCTGCTTCTGACCGCCGGACAAGCCGACACCGCGTTCGCCGATTACGGTGTCATACTGCTCGGAGAGCCGGTCGATAAATTCCGAAGCCTGTGCGTCGCGGGAAGCGAGCCGCACGTCGGAAATGTTTAAGTTTCCTTTCTGACCGAGCATAACGTTTTCCTGAATTGTATCCGAGAACAGAAAGACGTCCTGCATGACGGTGGAAATACAGCTGCGCAGCTGACGCAGGCTGAGTTTGCGGATATCCACGTTGTCGAGATAAATCGTGCCGCCCGTCGCGTCGTAAAGGCGGCAGAGCAGCTGGATCAGGGACGTCTTGCCGCTTCCGGTCGCGCCCATGATACCGATCGTTTTGCCTGCCTCCACATGAAAATGGATGTCGTGAAGAATCTCATGCTGGTCCTCTTTATGGAAAGAAACGTGCTCGAAGCGGATATCGCCGGTCACTTCCGGCAGGACAATCGGTTCTTCAGGTTCCTGAATCGAAGGCTTCTGGTCGTACACTTTGCGGATTTTGCGGTAACTGCCGACCGCGGAGGAAAAGTCGTTGGACAGCCAGCCGAGCATTTCCATCGGCCATACGATGTTGGTGGAATATTGTACGAATGCGCTGAGTGCGCCGAGCGTCAGCTCTCCCTGCAGGAATAAGTAACCGCCGATCAAAAGCACCAGAAGCGGCAGCAGTTTTCCAATCAGGGAAAAGTACGGAGAGTAGCGGACAAACACGCGGGACTGCGTCATGTTCAGCTCGTAGTAGCGATTATTGTGGGAAAGAAACTTTTTGATTTCGAATTTTTCCCGCGCAAAGGCTTTGACGGTGCGCACGCCTGCAAGGTTTTCTTCTGCAACGGTGTTTAATTTTGCGTTTTCCTCACTGATCTCTTCGTAGATAGTTCCGAGTCTGTTTTCCATCAAAATTGCAAGGACAGCGCAGAAAATCATGCAGAGCGTGGGCAGGATCGCAAGTTTCCAGTTTAAGCTGTACATGCAGAATAAAATGACGGTGACATGGAACGCAACCTCCATCATCAGCATGCCGACGTAGCCGAGCGCATTCCAGATGCGGTCGATGTCGTCCTTGACGCGCGCCATCAGCTCACCGGTGCTCGTCTTGTCAAAAAAGTCGGCGGACAGCGACTGAATGTGCGCGAATAAATCGCGGCGCATGTCTGTGGCGATGGTCGAGGAGATTTTGTCGAAGGTAAACTCCTTGGTGTACTGAAAAATACAGCGTCCGATGCCGATGAGTAAAATCGCCAGCAGCAGATATTTGAGCTTCCCCATCTGACCGCCCACAAGGACGTCATCGACAATATGTCGGGTCACCTGCGGGGTGAGCAGATCCAGGCTGACCGCGATAACCATCGAAAGGATGGCAAACAGATAGCCCGGAATATGCTGTTTTAAGTAATAGGACAACTTTTTCATGAAAATAAATTCCCCCTTCTTTTGAAGTTGATATATGTGGAAAAAATCCCGCCAGACAGGATTTTCGCTCCATTTGTAAAAAACATAACGTCGAAAGGGACGTTTGCTCATAATGCCTGCAAAGGCAGGACATACCCCTGGGTATAAAAAAACGCAGAAGCATGAAAGCATGTTCTGCGGCAAAAAATCTCTTTTTCAGGAAAGCACCGGAGCTTTCTGAGAGCGGTAAAGAAACCGGATCAGACAAGAGGTAGGCTGCCCTGATTGACAACAAAATGCCTGTTTTTCAACATCCTGTTGTATAAAAAAAGCCGCAGCATGAGAATGCCGCGGCTCTTGTCAGACGAATCAAAACGTCAGTTTGGGCGGGAGGCATTCTTATGATATTCAAAATAGTTTCGATTTGATCCGACGAACAATAACATCATAACATACCTCCTTTCCTTTCTTTTATCAGAAAATCCCTTCCGGATCTCCCGTGATTGTTAATGTGTATCGCATATGCCCACTTTAACACTGCATCATACAGTTGTCAAGCAAAAGATTTTTCAGTCAAACTCACACAAAAGCTTTTAAAACGAAATCACGCCGAGGTGCTCCAGCAGAATCTTTATGCCCATCAGGATCAGGACAAGACCGCCCGCAAATTCTGCGCGGGAGCGGTTTTTTGCGCCGATGATGTTGCCTGCCTTTAAACCGATTGCGGAGAGCAGGAAAGTGATGCAGCCGATGAAGCTGACTGCCGGAACGATGTTTACCCGCAGGAAAGCGAAGGTAACGCCGACGGCAAGTGCGTCGATGCTGGTTGCAACAGCAAGCGGAAGCATGGTTTTGAAATCGAAGCGGTCATTGGATTCATTTTCTTCATCGCTTCTGGCTTCGCGGATCATGTTGAAACCGATAAATGCCAGCAGGACGAAGGCGATCCAGTGGTCGATGCTCGTGATCAGAGAGGAAAACGTGATGCCCAGAAGATAGCCGAGAAAGGGCATCAGCGCCTGAAAGCCGCCGAACCAGATGCCGACGGTGAGTGCCTGTTTCATACTGCCGCGGCGTACGGACAGGCCCTTACAGACGGATACGGCAAAAGCGTCCATCGACAGACCGACAGCCAGAAGGAATAATTCGAGTAAGCTCATGAGAAGAATCCTCCATTGTAAAAGACGAAATAAGTGGTAAGATTGAAAAATAAAATTTTTCAATCACGAGATTTGTGTCTGCGCTCACTTGACACAAACTCGGCATGCGCAAAAAGCGTGCGCAGAAATGAGGTAAAAAACGATATTTCACACGGAGCACAAGATCCGCTAGTTTTTGTCGATATTGATCACACAGAAATAGGACGGATCGATCTGCTTGATCCGTTCATCGAGCCAGCTGCGCAGCTGGGCATCAGTCATTTTAAAATGAAACGGAACCACAACATCGAAAATGACGTTTGTATGGGTAGGACCGCGTATAATACGAAAATCGTGAAGGGTCAGCTGCTCATCGAGCCGGTAGACGATATCGGTGACCTTATGGCGCAGCTCATTGATCTCCGGATCATCGGTGATGACCGGGTCCATATGGATGACAGCACTGCAGGAAAGCTTCTGCTGCAGCTCGCGCTCTATGTTATCAATCAGATCGTGCAGCTCCACAAAGCTGCCCTGGGCATTGACCTCCGCATGCAGGGAGATCATCCGCCGTCCGGGACCGTAATCGTGAACGAGCAGGTCGTGAATGCCCATGATCTGTGGATGGGAAAGCACAATGCTGCGGATTTTTGTGACAAACTCCGGGTCGGGAGCCTGACCGAGCAGCGGATTGATGGTATCCCGGGCAGAGCTTACGCCGGAATAAAAGATGAAGATCGCGACCAAAAGACCGCACCAGCCGTCGATGGCAAGACCGAAAATCCACCCAATAACAGAAGAAAGGAGGACGACAGAGGTAGCGAGCACATCGCCGAAGGAATCAGACGCTGTTGCGTTCATCGCAGAGCTGTCGATGGCACCGGCAATTTTGTGATTATAAAAATACATATAGAGCTTGACGAGAATGGAAACGACCAGAATCAAAAAAATAACCGGAGAAATTTCCGGCAGGGTCGGGTGCAGGATCTTCTCAAAGGAGGATTTGGCAAGCTCCGCTGCCATGATGAGGATAATGGCAGAAACGGAAAGCCCGGCGAGATATTCGATTCTTCCGTGCCCATAAGGATGGTCAGAGTCTGCTTCCTGTCCGCTCATCTTAAATCCGATCAGAGTAATGACCGAAGAACCGGCATCCGACAGGTTGTTGAATGCGTCCGCAGTGATGGCGATGGAATGGCTGATCATACCGGCGACGATCTTTAGCACAAACAGAAAAAAGTTAAAAAAAATGCCCACCGAGCCGGTGAGAATGCCGTATGCCTGGCGAACCTTCGGGCTGGAATAATTCTCATAATCCGGGATGAACAGTCGTGACAGAAGCGTAAGCATGGTGTAATCCCTCCATAAGTTTGAAATGCTTCCTGAAATTTAAGTTTTCTTCTCAGTATACCATGCTATGCGAAAAAAACAAGGAAAAGTGATAGAAAAATCTCTTGACAGGGCCTCGCGCTCTGTATATATTCAAAGTGTACTAATACTGATAATACACTTAATACAATCAATACAGTTCTGGATCGATGAAAAAGACAAAAAGAATCGGGAGAAGGAGGAAAGATTGAAAAATAAAATTTTTCAATCACGAGATTTGTGTCTGCGCGCACTTGATACAAACTCGGCATGCGCAAAAGGCGTGCGCAGAAATGAGAGGAAAGAATGATTATACTGGATTACCGGGATACCAGACCGCTGTACGAGCAGATCGTGGACAAGTTCCAGATGCTGATTTTAAGCGGCGCGCTGGAGCCGAACAGCCGGATGCCGTCCGTACGCTCCCTGGCGGTGGAGCTGTCCATCAATCCGAACACGATTCAGCGGGCATACAGTGAGCTGGAGCGAACCGGATTTTTATACACAGTAAAAGGAAAGGGCAACTACGTTGCCTACAGCGACAGTCTAAAGGACGTCCGGAAGCAGGAAATTTTGGAAAAGCTCCGGGATCTGAAAAAGGAAGCACTGGGCATGGGGATGACGGTAAAGGAGCTGACCGGGTTTCTGGAACAAGAGGATACAGCTGCGGCAGGGCAAAAAGAGACCAAAGCCCCGGCAGCGGAATGAGAGGAAGATTGAAAAATAAAATTTTTCAATCGCGGGATTTGTGTCTGCGCGCACTTGACACAAACTCGACATGCGCAAAAAGCGTGCGCAGAAATGAGCGGAAAACATGATAGAACTGAAAAACGTGAGCAAATCCTTTGACGGGATTGAAGCTCTGAAAAATGTAAGCGTGACAGTCCGGGAAGGAGAGGTTTTCGGGCTGATCGGGACAAACGGCGCGGGCAAAAGTACGCTGCTGCGCCTGGCGTGCGGGGTATTTAAGCCGGATGACGGATTAGCGATTGTGGATAACATGCCGGTATACGACAATGTGCATGCAAAGGCGAAGCTGTTTTTCATCGCGGACGAGCCGTACTTTTTCAACGGTGCGACGCCGAAGGACATGGAGCGTTATTACAGCAGCGTGTACCGGAATTTTGACCGGGAACGGTTTTACTTATACTTAAACAGCTTCGGGCTGGAATCGAGACGCAGGATCAGCACCTTTTCCAAAGGGATGAAAAAGCAGCTCGCGATTCTGCTGGGGCTGAGCGCAAAGACGGAGTACCTTCTGTGTGACGAGACCTTTGACGGGCTCGATCCTGTAATGCGCCAGAGTGTCAAAAGCATTTTTGCAAAGGAAATGCAGGAGCGGCAGTTTACTCCGGTGATCGCCTCCCATAACCTGCGGGAGCTGGAGGATATCTGCGATCATGTGGGGCTTTTACATCAGGGCGGCGTGCTCTTATCGAAGGATCTGGAGGAGATGAAGTGCAACATCCAGAAAATCCAGTGCGTCTTTTCTTCCAAAGAGGAAGAGAAGCGGCTGTTAAAGCAGTTAGACATTGTAAAATGCGATAGACGGGGATCTTTGTTGACTCTGACAGTCAGAGGAAGCAGAGAAGAAATGATCGCCATGTTTGCAGCGGCAGACTGTCTGTTCCACGAAGTGCTGCCCCTTTCCCTGGAAGAAATCTTTATCAGCGAGACGGAGGTGCAAGGTTATGATATTAAAAAAATCGTACTGGGCTAAATGGCTGGAAAATAACAGAAGAAGAAGCTGGACTTTTTTGCTGTGTCTGGTGATGGCACTCTTTTGCGGTCCGCTGTATCTGATGGTTGTACTGACTGGTTTACAGAACAATTATGCAAATGACAGTGTTTACAATGCAGCGCAGGCCGCAGAGTCCCTGCGGGAGCTGATTCAGTCCAGGATCACGGATGTGATCGGCTTTTCCTTCATACACGTCCTGTTTGCTGCTTTTTTTGCAATTTTATTTGCCGTGCAGGGCTTTTGCTGGCTTTACAGCCGCAGAAAAACAGATTTGTACTTTTCAGTTCCGGAATCCTTAAAAAAGCGTTATGTGCTGATCTGTGGAAACGGAATTTTGGTCTATAGCTTTTCTACCCTGACAGCACTTTTGCTGGACTGGATCATTGGCGCAGCATTTCATGGAATGACAGGAATTATGGCGGCACAGTCGTTACTGGCATGGTTCGTGGAGCAGCTTGCGTTTATTGCGATGTATCAGGTGGCGCTTGTGGCAGTCATGCTGACCGGAAACATCCTGACGGCGCTGTTGGGATGCGCGGTGTTTTTTTCCTATGAGCTGGCAGTGAGATTCCTGATCGATGAATTAAAAACGATGTTTTTTGCCAGCTATTGCAGTGCAGATGCAAGACAGTGGATGCAAAAAAGCTATCTGACACCCTTTGCAGGATTTTGGGACTTGCTGAGTCATATCTGGTACAGAGACGAAGGACGACTGTGCAGCTATAAAAATGCAGGCGGCTGGGGCAGGGCTGTGGGGGTAGAATGTATTTTGCTTCTTGCCTGTGCGGCGGTTGCAGGCCTGTTTGCATTCTGGCTTTACCGCAGGCGCAAAACAGAAAGCTATGAGCATGCCATTGCATTTGCACCCCTCAAGGGTATTTTGGAGGCTGCGATGGCAGTGCCCTTTGGCATTGCTGTTGGCATGATCATTTCCCGTGTAGCAGCAAATAAGGGGCTGTTTTTATTTGGTGGCTGCATTGTAGGTGTCCTTGTCGGACATGTGGTGATCCGCCTGATTTACCGATGCGAGTTAAAAACCATATTGGATGGAAAGCTTGCCGGAATTTTCAGTATAGCGGCAGCGGTTTTGATCCTTGCAGGCTTTCAGTTTGACTGGACAGGCTATGATCGCTGGATTCCGGAGAAAGGGAACATTGCAGCCGTGTCTGTGACGATGGAAGATGACTATACGGCTTTTGGTTATTATCAGGGCGAAAGCTTCGGCTCCGATGACATTATGTATGAGGCTTTCGATGATCGGATGCTCCGACGGATGAATTCAACCGAGGAAAAGACGATCGATGCGGCAATCCGGATGCAGAAGAGATGGCAGGATGCCGGAATGCCGGGGAGCTTTAGGGAGGAGGAAGCGCAGACAGAGATTTCTGCAGAGGAAATTAACCCAAAGGAAGAGAAACGCTATGTCAGATGGGTGGTCTGCTATACCATGGAGAGCGGCAGAAAGGTATACCGTCGCTTTTTGGCTGATTCAAACGAAAACCATTCTGAAATTGATACTGTAATGCGGGATGCTTCCTACCAGCGGGAGCGATATCAGTTAAATGACCCGGATTTTCTGGCAAATGTCGGTAAGATGAAAGTAAGCTATTATAATGGCGTTACGGAAAGCTTTTACACCGGAGATAAGCAGACCCTCTTAAAGACGCTGCAGGAGGAAATGAAGAAGTATGATTACAGTCTGATCTCGTCGGAGCTTCCAAACGGAAGACTGTCCTTTGCTATGGCGGATCCGGAGGAGAAGGATGCATCGATGATGACCACCTGGACCTATCCGGTCTATGGGTCCTATTTGGCCTTAAACGACCTGCTTGTGCAGGATGGTGCTGAGGTTTATGCCCATGCCGGCCACCAGAGCGCAGATGACATCGAATCGATCAAGGTAGATTACTATTATTATGACGATGACAGCGAAGAGGAAAACAGTGACAGCTTCTTTGAACCCGGAGAAATCCCGGATCAGGAAATCCAGGTGACCCTTTCCGATCCGGAGGATATCGAAAAAATGCTTGACGCAATCTATCCGATAGAATTAAGCTGGATTAGTGGAGAGGAATTCGGCGTTTACAACTGGGATTATCGGATTGATGTGACAGTTGTGCCGAAGGAAAGCAGCTACAGCAATCCGGATGAGCAGGTGCGGATCCTGAAAAGTCAGGAACCTTCCTTACTTGCGGAGAGGATCCGACAGGCGGCGGTGCGGGATTAAGCTGTCTGCAAAATCAAATCTATCAGGGGAATGGAGAGTGCGTATGAAGTTCAAAGACATGCCCTATAAAAGGGTCGATTATGACAAAACAGCGGAGCTGTTTAAAACTTTGACCAAACGGGTCAAAGAAGCAAAAAGCGGAGAAGAACTCTGGGAGATCCATCAGGAATATTATAAGGTTTATCAGAATATGATGGATTCCATGACGATTGCGGAAATCCGTCACGACGGCAATACCGCAGATCCGTTTTACGCGGCAGAAAAGGATTATTACGATGAGACAGCGCCGATGCTGAGCAGTCTGGCAACCGATTATCAGCGCGCCCTGTACGAATCGCCGTATCGTTCTTTTATGGAAGAAAAGATCGGCAAGGTTGCCTTTGCGACGATGGACAATGCGATCAAGAGTATGGATGAAAGCATTATCGGCCTGATGCAGGAGGAAAACGCGTTGACGACTCAGTACAATAAGCTGATCGCGTCCGCGAAGATTCCGTTTGACGGGCAGGTATGCAATCTGTCCCTGCTGCGTCCCTATCTGACCGGAAACGACAGAACCGTAAGAAGACAGGCATGGAAGGCTTACAGCGATTACTTTATGACAGTTGCGGATGAACTGGATGACATTTATGACAAGCTGGTAAAAAACCGCACCGCGCAGGCAAAGGCGATGGGCTATGACAATTATATCCAGCTGGGCTACTACAGAATGAACCGTAACAGCTACGACAGAAACGATGTCGAAAATTTCCGCCGACAGGTGAAGGAGGTATTCGTACCGTTTGCAGAGCGCGTACACGAGATCAGAAGAAAGCGCCTCGGTCTGGAGAAGCTTTCTTATATCGATAATGAGGTTTACTTCAAAGAAGGCAATCCCGATCCGGTGGGCACTGCACAGGAAATTCTGGAGAGCGGACAGAAGATGTATGCGGAGTTGTCCCCCGAAACCAAAGAATTTTTCGATTTCATGATGGAGAATGAGCTCTTCGATGTGTTCGGCAGAAAGGATAAAAAACAGGGCGGTTATATGACCTATCTGTACCAGTATCATTCTCCCTTTATCTTTGCAAACTTTAACGGAACCAGCGGCGACGTAGACGTGATCACGCATGAATGCGGACATGCATTTCAGGGCTATCTGTCCGGGCAGGATCCGATCATGGAGCATGCGGACATCACGATGGAAACTGCGGAAATCCACTCCATGTCGATGGAATTTTTCACGGATCCGTGGATGAAGGAATTTTTCGGAGATCGTGAAAAGGACTTCTTAAGCATGCAGCTGGAGGATGCGATCCGTTTTATCCCATATGGAACGATGGTGGATGAGTTCCAGCATATCGTCTATGAAACTCCGGAGCTGACACCGCAAGAACGCCGCCGGGAGTGGAGCAGACTGGAAAAAATCTACATGCCCCATCTGGATTATGAAGAGGATCCGTTCTTTTCCAAGGGGGGATTCTGGCAGAAACAGCAGCACATTTACAACAGCCCGTTTTATTATATTGACTATGTGCTGGCACAAAGCTGCGCATTCCAGTACAAGGTGTGGATGGATGAGGATTATAAAGAGGCATGGAAGAGCTACCTTGCGCTTTGCAGATTGTCTGCTTCCAAGTTTTATCCTGAAATGCTGCGGGAATGCGGCTTAAAGGTTCCGTTTGAAGACGGATATTTTGAAGAAATCGTAGAGAAGCTGGAGAAAAAACTCCACGCGTAAACGGCGGTCAACAGGGAGAAAATACCCTCAAAGCAGGATGAATTTTATGAAAAACGACCGGAAAAATAAAATTCCGGTCGTTTTTTTGGGAAATTATTTCAATATGATAAAACGAAAAAATACTTGAAAGAAGCAGAAAATTATGATATAGTTTTTACCAATAAAAAAAGCCCGGCAGGTAACGAACCCAAAGGAGAGTCTTGTTACCCGGGATTTTTATTTAAGCATAATGTCCGCCTGTAGCGAATAAGTGTATTTACCGGACGGATGTGCGAAAGAAAAGGAGTGTTGACATTTGACAAAGTATGTTGTGAAGAGAGTACTGCTTGCGATCCTGACCGTGTTCATTGTCTGTGCCATTACGTTTTTTGCGATGAACGCAATTCCCGGCGGTCCTTTCGATGGAGAGAAAGCAATCTCAGATGAGGTGAGACGCGTTCTGGAACAGCGCTTTAATCTGGATAAGCCTGTCTGGGAGCAGTTCTTTTTATACCTGAACAATTTGCTGCACGGTGATTTCGGCGTTTCCGCAAAGACCGGCAGAGAGATTAAAACGACGATCTTCAATTCGTTTGGAGTGTCTGCAAAGCTTGGCGGCATGGCAGTTTTGGTAGCATTGATTTCCGGCGTAGTGCTGGGAAGCATCGCGGCTCTGACCAGAAACAGGCTGCCGGACAGACTGATCATCTTTTTCTCCACACTGTTTACTTCTCTTCCCAGCTTTGTACTGGGTACCCTGCTTTTGCTGGTGTTCTGTATTCGACTGAAATGGATTCCGGTATGGAGCTCCTCCAGTCAGAACTACGTGCTGCCGGTCATTGCCCTTGCTGCATATCCCATGGCCTACATCACCCGACTGACCAAGACGAGTATGCTGGATGCACTGGGTCAGGACTATGTCCGTACCGCACGGGCGAAGGGCGTTGCACAGTGGAAGGTCATCTTCAAGCACACCCTGAGAAATGCCCTGATTCCGGTTATTACCTATGTCGGTCCGATGACAGCCTCCATCCTGACCGGTTCTCTCGTTGTAGAGTCCATCTTTACGATCGGCGGTCTCGGCTCCAAGTTCGTAGAATGTATTACAAACCGCGATTATCCGATGATCATGGGTACGACGATTTTCCTGGCAACCCTGATGGTTACGATGACGTTGATTACCGATATCGTTTACAAGCTGATCGACCCCAGAATCACACTGGAATAAGAAAGGAGGAAGCAATGAGCAGCGAAACCAATAGCATGGATCAGATGCCCAAGAAATCTCCTTTGAGCTTTCAGGTGGATCTGAAAAAATTTGAAAAAGCAACCGATGAAGAAAAAAGACAGCAGGATGTTATGAGCGAATCGGTATCCTTCTTTAAAGATGGTATACGCAAGCTGATGAAAAATCCGCTGGCAGTTGGCAGTATGATTGCCCTGATCGTCATTATTGCAATGATTCTGATCGTACCCCATGTGGTACCTTATAAATATTCCCAGATCATTACCGTAAATGGCAGCCGTGATAAGACGGCGGGCAACATGGCACCCTTTACCTATTCCGAAAAAGAGCTGGCCTATATGGCAGAGGGCGGAGAAGTGTTCCCTCACATCATGGGAACGGACAGCATGGGACGGGATTATTTCATCCGTGTGATTTACGGAACCCGGGTTTCTCTGACGGTAGGTCTGTTTGCAGCAGTGATCGTCCTTTTGATCGGCGTTGTCTACGGAAGCATTTCCGGTTATTTTGGCGGCAAGGTGGATATGGTGATGATGCGTATCGTGGACATCATTTATTCCCTGCCGGATATGCTGATGGTGGTTCTTTTGTCTGTCGTACTGCGTGAGATTATCAATGTCGACGCATTTCCGGCGCTGCAGAAGATCGGTACCAACATGATCTCCATGTTTATCGTATTTGCTCTGCTGTACTGGACCGGCATGGCGCGTATGGTCCGCGGTCAGATTCTGACCGTAAAACAGAATGAATACATTCTGGCGGCGAGAGTCAGCGGTGCGAAGGATTCCAGAATTATCCGCCGTCACATCCTGCCAAATATCGTCAGCGTTATCATCATTGCAGCAGCGCTGCAGATTCCGTCTGCGATCTTTACAGAGAGCTTCTTAAGCTTTATCGGTCTGGGCGTGCAGGCTCCGATGCCGTCTCTTGGTTCCCTTGCAAACGAGGCAAGAGCCGGAATCACCCAGTATCCCTACAAACTGTTATTCCCTGCCGGCATGATCTGTCTGATCACCCTGGCATTCAACCTGTTGGGCGATGGCCTGCGGGATGCATTTGACCCGAAATTAAGGAGGTAAGACCATGAGTGAGAATATCCTTTCCGTGCAGAATCTGCATACCTCCTTCCACACAGATAAGGGAGAGGTCAAGGCAGTCAACGGTGTTACATTTAACCTTGAAAAAGGCAAAATCCTCGGTATTGTCGGCGAATCCGGTTCCGGCAAATCCGTAACCGCATATTCCATTATGCGTATTCTGGAAAAGAACGGCCGCATCACAGAAGGCAAAATCCTTTACAAAGGACAGGATATTGCAGAATTTTCTGAAAAGCAGATGCGGGAGTTCCGTGGAAAATGCTGTTCTATTATTTTCCAGGATCCCATGACGAGCTTAAATCCGGTATTTACGGTGGGCAACCAGTTAAAGGAAGCCATTGAGCTTCACACGGACAGAAAAGGGAAAGAGGCGGAGGCAAGAGCCATTGAGATGCTGACTTTAGTTGGTGTCAATGAACCGGAAAAGCGTGTGAAACAGTACCCCTACGAATTATCCGGCGGTATGCGCCAGCGTGTCATGATCGCAATGGCACTGGCCTGTGAGCCTGATATCCTGATTGCAGACGAACCTACGACTGCCCTGGATGTTACGATCCAGGCACAGATTCTGGAGCTGATGCAGTCCCTGCAGAAAAAGCTCGGCATGGCAATCATCATGGTAACCCATGATCTTGGTGTTATCGCGGACATGTGCGATGAAATTATCGTTATGTACGGCGGAAGAGTCTGTGAAAGAGGTACGGCAGAAGACATTTTCTACCGTCCGCACCATGAATATACGAAAGGTCTGCTGCGTTCCATTCCGAATGTGGACAGAATCGGCGAAAAGCTTATCCCGATTCCGGGAACACCGATCAACCTCTTAAATATGCCAAAGGGCTGTGCATTTTGCCCACGCTGCGAGGAAGCGATGAAGATCTGTATCGAAGAGCAGCCGCCGGAAATGCAAATGCCTGACGGTCATTTTGCATCCTGCTGGCTGAACGTAAAGGCAGCCATGGAGGAAGAAAAAGGAGGCAGACAGTGAGCGAAGAAGTAAAAAACAAAAGCGAATATCTGGTGGAGGTACGGGATTTAAAACAGTATTTCCCGATCAAAACCGGATTTATGAAAACCACACCCTTAAAAGCGGTGGACGGCGTTTCCTTTTCCATCAAGCCGGGAGAAACCCTCGGTCTGGTAGGAGAATCCGGCTGCGGTAAGACGACTGTAGGAAGATCTCTGCTGCGTCTGTATACACCGACCTCCGGCGACGTCTTTTTCGATGGGGAGAGAGTGGATGAAAAGAGCATCGGACATATGCGCAGGCAGATGCAGATGGTGTTCCAGGATCCCTATTCTTCCTTAAATCCCCGTATGACAGTCGAAGATATCATCGGCGAGCCTCTGGATGTCCACAAGCTTTACACCTCCAGAGGAGAAAGAAGAGACAAGATCCTGCATCTGATGGAGCTGGTCGGCTTGAATGCAGAGCATGCAACCCGTTATGCACATGAGTTTTCCGGCGGTCAGAGACAGCGTATCGGTATTGCGAGAGCACTTGCCACCAATCCGAGATTTATCGTCTGTGACGAAGCAGTCAGTGCACTGGATGTTTCCATTCAGGCACAGGTCATCAACATGTTTGAAGAGCTGCAGGAGAAGCTGGGCGTTGCCTATCTGTTCATTGCCCATGACCTGTTGGTTGTCCATCACATTTCTGACAGAATTGCAGTAATGTATCTGGGCAGGATCGTGGAGATTGCAGATTCCAATGAATTAAATGACAATCCCATGCATCCATATACACAGTCTCTTTTAAGTGCAGTTCCCTATCCGGATCCGAAGATGGCAAAGGAACGGCAGAGAATTGTTCTCGAAGGGGATGTCCCGAGCCCTCTGCACATGCCAAGCGGCTGTGCATTCCGTACCAGATGTCGCTATGCCACGGAAAAGTGCGCACAGGAGTGCCCGTCCTTGACAGATCGCGGCAACGGACATCAGGTAGCATGCTGGAATAAATAACCGGCAGTAATTTTGACGCTTGGACAGGACGCAGATTTAGCGGACTGTTTGGGTATATATTATTTTTCATTATCTATCTTTAAAGGAGGAAGACATTATGAAAAAGAAGTATCTGGCACTTGTGCTGGCAGCTTGCATGACCGCTTCTTTGGCAGCTTGTGGTTCCACAGCAGCTGATACAAGCGCTCCTGCAGCAACAACAGAAGAAGCAGCAGACACCGCTGCAGCAGAATCCACTGAAGCAGCAGACACTGCAGCAGCAACCGGTGAGCATGGACCCAGCAGCGAAGCTGCTCCGGCATGGGAGGATTATGATGCAAGAATCGCTGCGATCAGATCGGAGACAGATCTTGTAAAGCGTGAAGCGCTGATGCATGAGGCTGAGGACGAGCTGATGAACACCTGGGCAGTTGTTCCGCTGTACTACTACAACGACAGCTACCTGCAGAAGACCGATGTAGAGAACATCTATTCCAACCTGTTCGGCTTTAAATACTTCGGTTTTGCAAAGACTCCTACCAACACCCTGGATCTTCAGATTGCATCTGAGCCCGACAAACTGGATCCCGCGCTGAACTCCACTGTTGACGGTGCATGCCTGGCAATCCTGAACTTCTCCGGCTTGTTCGCATACGATGAGAACGGTCAGCTGGTTCCTGAACTGGCAGATTCCTATGAAATGAGCGAAGACGGTATGACCTATACCTTCACGATGAAGGATGGCTTAAAATGGTCTGACGGCGAAGCTCTGGATGCAAATGACGTTCTGTATAGCTGGAACCGTCTGGCAGATGAAAACACAGCTGCTGACTATTCTTACCTGTGCTCCGTATTTGCAACTAAGGATGACGGCACTCTGGATATCGAAGCAAGCGAAGACGGCAAGACCTTTACTGCTCATCTGAACGCACCTTGCGCATATTTCCTTGACCTGTGCGCATTCCCTGCTTTTTATCCTGTACCCCAGCAGGCTGTAGAAGCTGCTGACGGCGCTGACACCAACCCCGGTGCATGGGCACTGGAAGCTGGTTTCGTAGGCAGCGGCCCGTTCGTACTGACCGAGTGGAAGCATAACGAGTCCATGACCTATGAGCCCAACCCTAACTACTGGGCTGCTGACAAGGTTTCCCTGACAAAGATCAACTTCATGCTGAGCTCTGATGACACAGCAATTTACAATGCATTCCAGGATGGCTCCCTGCAGTTTGCAGATACCATTCCTACCGATATGATGGCTACCGTTAAGGATACCCCTGAATATCACAAGATCCCTACTCTGGGAACTTACTACTGCGGTTTCAATGTAAACAGCGAGCTGTTTGCAGGCAAGACGGTTGAAGAGGCTGCAGCAATGAGAGAAGCATTCACCCTGCTGATCGACCGTCAGTATATCGTTGATGCGATCGCACAGGCAAACCAGGAAGTTGCCAACACCTTCATTCCTACCGGCATGAGCGATGGCAATGGCGGTGAGTTCAGAGCAAATGATGACGCTTACACCTATCCTGATGAAGAGAACGTTGGTTACTTCAATCCTACCGATATGGAGGGCAACACAGAGAAAGCAATCGAGCTGTTAAAGAGCGCTGGCTATGAATTCGATGAAAGCGGCATGCTTTCCGCAAATACCCCCATCAACATGACTTACCTGACCAACGATTCCGAAGGTAATGTTAAGATCGGTGAAGCAATCCAGCAGGATTTCGCTATGATCGGTATCAACGTAACCGTTGAGACTCGTGAGTGGTCCGTATTCCTGAACGAGAGAAAAGACGGTCAGTTCGACTTTGCTCGTGAAGGCTGGCTGGCAGACTACAACGACCCGATCAACATGCTTGAAATGTGGGAGACCACTTCCGGCAACAACGATATGCAGTTCGGCAGATAAGTTAATTGCTGCGGCACATTGCATAGCGGTGAAAATTGCATAAAAATAGAATGCGCGCTCTGCGAGCATTCTATTGCCATAAAAAAAGAGAACCGGCGGACATTGAAAAATGTCTGCCGGTTTTTTGTGTCATAGGAAACTTCGTCCTATGACACAAAAACCCTTCGCGGGATGCGCACTCGGCGCAAGGGTAGATGGTTGCTAAAGCAACTGCGCCTCGGCGCGAGAATGTGCCAAGGCACATTCTTTATTATGTTTTGTGCCCGACGGCGCACGTTTCTTCCCGGAAACCGGAGGTTGTCATTTGAAAAAAGTGTGATAAAATATACTCATTGAGTATAAAGGAGACGGCGGTGGAGAAAAAAGAAATATTATTGAAGCTTCGGCAGGAAACAGGCATGAACCGCAGAGAATTTGCGGAATATTTCGGGATCCCGTACAGAACAGTGCAGGAATGGGAACTGGGACATCGGGAAATGCCGGGATATTTGCTGCGATTGATGTATTATCATGAAAAAACAAAAGAAAAAGAACAACTCCTGCCAAAGATGCAGTCGGAGGATGGAAAAATTTCGATTGTCCGGGATGCAGATGGTAAGAATATTGTTATTATAAATGATATTCGGTTTCGGGGAAAGCGGAAAATGAGCTGGAAGGAAGTCGAAGAATTCCTGAAAGAGTATGTGAAAACCTATTACGAAATTGAAGCGTACTCAGAAAAAATATATATTGGAACAGACTTTCCGGGAGAATATGCACATTCTAAAGATACGAAGGCGCTGGCAGGAGCAAATGCAAAAGCAAAGGCAAATGCAGCGCAGGCAATAGGAGAGTTGATCAGGACAGCTGTGAATAAAAGCGAGTCAGAAGATTATGGCGGTCGCCATGGAAACCGGGCACAAAATGGCTGGTATCGTTATGATGTCAGATTTGGACTTCCAGTATATAATCAGGAAGGGAAACTGGAAAGATATAATATATTTTCTGCAAGAATGCTGGTTCGCTGTGATGCAGATGGAAAATTATATCTTTATGATATTGTCAGAACAAAAAAAGAAACGAGCACACCGTCTGGACTGTTCTGAGTCAGCCTCACGGTCGCAAAACCCGTTTCATGCGTCTATATTAAAATAAAAGAATGATCTTGTCAACTGTGGAATTGTTGATAAATAACAGCAAGGAATTGCAATGATAAAATCAAAACAAAGGATGGATTTCAACATGACTTCAAATAATCAGAGAAATATACCCCCTAAAAAAACGGACTCGGAGCCTTCTAAAGCCACAGAATCCAAGTCTGCCAAGGCTCCGGGGACTGCTTCGCCCAAAGAAGCAGACGCCCGGTCTTCTACAAAATCCCATCGCCGCCGGGCCTATCTGGACGATTTCAGGAAAACACAAAACGGCAACTATCAATACGAGGGCAGTCGATATGCCTGTGAACTGTCAGAAAAAGAGTGGAAAAAGAAATCCACCGCGATGGCGGCAGCCGGAATCGCAGTCCTCCTGCTGACGATCGCCGCAGGATGTGTACCGTCGGTGGGACTGCAGGGAAGCATTTTCGTGCTGCTTCCATATGCAGTGCAGCTGGCGGCGGCCTGCAGCCTCACGTGGGCATGTGCAAGGCTTTTGGGCAAGGAATATCCGCTTCGGGAATACGTTTATCAGCAGACAGTGTGCAAAATTTCGCTGCGCGGCGGAGTCTGCATCACGGCGGCCGGAGTGTCCGTCATAGGAGAACTTGTTGAATTAACGCGTCACAGTGACAAAATTTTATCCTCCACTCCGTTCCTTATAATAGAAGTAGTTATGGGCGCTGCCATACTTACACTGCTAAAAACCATCAAAAAGTACGCGTGGAAGCGTGTGTGACTGTGACGGAAAAATGTATTTTTGACACGGAATGGGATTGACAGAATGTAAAAAAGATAGTAATATATTTAAGCATTGGCTAGTACTTTGACGAAAGGAAAAGGGAATGGGCCGATGGAACCTGCAGGCATGGCGATCACAGGGGTGGAAAAGCTGTGAGAACCGGTATCATCCTGCAACAAATATAAGGAGGATTCACATGAAAAAGGCGAACAAGGCTCTTGCAGCTCTGCTTGCGCTTACCATGGTGACCGGCTCTCTGGCTGGCTGCGGAAGCAGTAATGGCTCCGGCAAGACAGAGACTGCACCTGCTACGGAAGGCGCAACAGAGACCGCAGATGCTGATGCATCTGCAAGCGGCGCGGATACTCTGGTGGCATCCAGCGCACATTTTGAGGGAAAATTCTCTCCGTTCTTTGCAGCCAGCGCAGAAGATCAGCATATCGTTGATATGACTCAGATCGGTCTGTTAGGCTCTGACAGACAGGGCGCTATTGTTGAGAAAGGTATCGAAGGTGAGACTCGTTCTTACAATGGAACAGACTATACCTATTATACCGCATCTGATCTGAAGATGACTCAGAACGACGACGGTTCCGTTTATTATGACGTTACCATTCGTGATGATCTGACCTTCTCTGACGGAACACCGATCACCATTGATGATGTAATTTTCAGCATGTATGTATATTGCGATCCTACCTACGACGGCTCTGCAACTCTCTACAGCCAGCCGATCCTTGGTCTGGAGGAGTACCGGGAAGGTATGGCAACCCTGGCTTCCCTGATCGCAGCAGCAGGCGAAGACAACACAGACTTCTCTCTGTGGACAGAAGATCAGCAGACCGCTTTCTGGGCTGCAGTAAATGACGGTGGTACTGCATTTGCACAGGAAATCGTTGATTATATGGCAGAGAACGGTGCTACTGACGTTACCTCTGCAGCGGCCGGTTGGGGCTTCGAGCTGGCTGACGGCGCTACTGCAAAGGATTTCTTTATGGCCATCGGCAATCAGTATGAATGGAACTTCTCTTCCATGGAAGCTGAGACAGCAGGCTCTGCTCTGTCTGACCTGATTCCGGAAGATGTTTACAATTACTCCACTGTTGGTGTAAAAACCGGCGATTCTGCAGATCATATCGAAGGTATTCAGAAGACCGGCGATTACAGCATGAGAGTTGTAACTACCGAAGTATCCGCAAACATGATCTACCAGCTTTCTTTTGCAATCGCTCCTCTGAGCTACTACGGCGATGCATCCCTGTATGATTATGACAACAACAAGTTCGGTTTTGAAAAGGGTGACCTTTCCAAGGTTCGTTCCGTAACTACCGCTCCTATGGGTGCTGGTGCTTACACCTTCAAGGAGTTCAGCAACGGTATTGTTTATCTGGATTCCAACCCGAACTACTTCCTGGGCGAGCCCAAGATCAAGCATCTGAACTTCCTGGAAACTCAGGAAGACGATAAGGTTGTCGGTGTAGAATCCGGCACCATCGATATCGCAGATCCTTCCTACTCTACCGAGGTTCGTAATCAGATTACGGAATACAACGGCGGCAGCGAAGAGTTCGACGGTGATGTGATCACCCTGCGTCTGTATGATTTCCTTGGTTATGGTTATGTTGCCATGAGCGCTGATAACGTTAAGGTTGGCAGCGATCCTGCATCTGAGCAGTCCAAGAATCTGCGTAAGGCAATCGCAACCATCCTTGCAGTATATCGTGATGAGGGTATTGATTCCTACTACGGCGATTCCGCTTCTGTAATCAACTACCCGATCTCCAATACCTCCTGGGCAGCACCTCAGGTAACAGACGACGGTTATCAGATCGCTTACTCTACGGATGTAGACGGCAATCCGATCTACACCGACAGTATGAGCACAGAAGAGAAATATGAAGCAGCAGCACAGGCAGCACTTGGCTTCTTTGAAGCAGCGGGCTACACCGTAGAAAACGGCAAGCTGACAGCAGCTCCCGAAGGCGCTAAGCTTGGCTATCAGGTAAACATCGGTGCAGGCGGCTCCGGTGATCATCCTTCCTTCCTGCTGTTAAAGAATGCGGCAGACGCTTTTGCAAAGATCGGCTTTACTCTGACTGTAAACGATATCGCAGTTGCATCTGAACTGTATCAGACCTATCAGTCCGGCGTGGCAGAAATGTGGGTAGCAGCCTGGGGCGCAACTCCTGACCCTGATATGTATCAGCTGTATCACAGCAAGGGCGCGACCAACTACTACAAGATCAATGATTCTGAGCTGGATGAAATGATCGTTGCAGCACGTCAGTCCGTTGACCAGACATATAGAAAGAGCCTGTATAAAGCAGCCATGGATATTATCATGGACTGGGGCGTTGAAGTTCCTGTTTACCAGAGAAGCGAATGCTACATCTTCTCTAGCGAACGTATCAACATCAGCACTCTGACTCCTGATATGACTCCTTACTGGAGCTGGAGAAGTGAAGTTGAAAAGCTGGAGTTAAACTAAACGACGGCGATTCCTGTGCAGCTTAAAACGCACAGACTGCAGGCTTATGCCCCTGATCTTCCTCTAAGGAGGAGATCAGGGGCGATGCTGTATATCAAGGAGCTGCCTGGGGCAGGCGGCCGCTTGATATACAGCGGAAGAAGGGAATCGATAAGAACAAAGGGAGAGTTTTTTTATGCGGAAATATATCGTCAAGAGACTGCTTTTGTCAGTCATGATTTTATTTTGCGTATCCTTCATCATTTACACCCTGATGAGATGTCTTCCCGGCTCCTTTGTGGAAACGAGAGCGATGCAGCTTTCGCAGGGAGCGGGTGCAAAGTCCTATGATGAATGGATGGAACAGTTAAATGCATCCTACGGCCTGGACAAACCCATCGTACTCGGTTTTGTGACCTGGGTAGGGGATGCGCTGAAGGGCAATTTCGGAGACAGCTGGAAATATACGGTACCGGTACTGGACAAATTTAAGGAAGTTATCTGGCTTTCCTTTGTAATGGGCGCGATTTCTTTCGTGCTGGAGCTGATTATTGCGATCCCGCTGGGCGTTATCGCAGCAACCAAACAGTATTCCAAAGCAGACTACCTGATCACAGCAGGTGCATTGATGGGTATTTCGCTGCCGACCTTCTTTTTCGCAACGCTGTTAAAGCTGCTGTTCTCCGTAAAACTGGGCTGGTTTGATTTATATGGTCTGGTGGGACGTAACTATGCGCAGCTGGATTCCTGGGGACAGCTTATGGATAAGGCAAACCATCTGGTACTGCCGATCATTACACTGGTAATTGTTTCTGTCGGTTCCCTGATGCGTTATACAAGAACAAATATGCTGGAAGTGTTAAATGCGGATTATATCCGTACTGCGCGTGCGAAGGGACTTTCCGAGAAAAAGGTTATTTATCACCATGCGTTTCGTAATACCCTGATTCCCCTGGTTACAGTTGTGGGCGGTTCCCTGCCTGGATTGTTTTCCGGTGCATTGATCACGGAAACACTGTTTGCAATTCCTGGTATCGGCTATACCTCTTATCAGGCCATGGTTTCCGGTGATATTCCGTTTTCCATGTTTTATATGACGTTTCTGGCAATCCTGACCCTTGCCGGAAACCTGATTTCTGATATTTTGTACGCGGTGGTTGATCCCCGTGTCCGGATTGCATAAGAAAGGAGGAGAGCATGGTGCAGGAAGAAAAGAAAGTGACAGAAGAAACAATAGAGCAGGAACTGTCCTTAAATGACGACCGTCGTGTCAAAGTGCTGTCCCCCGGCGCACTGGTTGCAAAACGGTTTTTCAGAAACAGACTGGCAGTAGTTGGCTTGACTATGCTGGTCGTTATGTTTGTCTTTTCCTTTATCGGCGGTCTGATAAGCCCTTACGGACAGGATGAACAGTTCTATACTTATACCCACATGGACAAAGAGTATGTGGGTGTGGTAAAAAATAACGATCTGCGTTATACGATCAATGACGGACAGGAGTTTGGCTCCATTCTGCAGGCACAGCTGATGCTTGCCATCGGCAAGAATGCGGAAAGCTTTGAGTATAAAGATGTGACCTATGAGGTAGAGAAAGAGGGCGAAGATCTTTATCTGATTTCCAGCAACGGCACAGTGCTGGCAATCGCGGCAAAGGACATCGTAAACGCTGCAGACGGCGCAGAGGCTTCTGCATTGACTTTCGCAGTCAAACATGAAGCGTTAAAGGCCTATGCAAACGGAGAAACTTCTTTTACTGCGGACGGTCAGGATTATACCATGGACGCAGATGGAAATATTTTATCCGGCAGCGATGAGATTGGTTATGTCAGCCGTTTCGTTGTACAGGCAAAGGAAAACGGCGTTGTCATCAGCCGTGACTTTAAAGAAAAACTGGCAGATGCCATCGACAGCGATACCAAAGAATTTATATACACTGATGCAGACGGTGAGGAATACACCTACACCATCACTTACAAACCGGATTCCAAGACCTGGTCTGTACTGCAGTCGAAGGAAACCTATGTGTATGACCGTTATGCAGGTCCCTCCAAAGCACACTGGCTCGGCACCGATACAAACGGTATGGATATGCTGACCCGTCTGATGTACGGTGGACGTGTATCCCTGGTGATCGGATTTATCGTTGTATTTATTTCAGCGTTCCTGGGTATCCTGCTGGGCGGTATCGCCGGATACTTCGGAAAATGGGTGGATAACCTGATCATGCGTATTGTAGATGTTTTCTACTGTATTCCGTCCACACCCCTGATCATCATTCTGGGTGCTGCAATGGATGCCATGCAGCTCGATCCCCAGATCCGTATGCTTTATCTGATGCTGGTTCTCGGGTTCCTGGGTTGGCCGTCTATCGCACGTCTGGTGCGTGGACAGATCCTTTCCCTGAGAGAGCAGGAATTTATGACGGCTGCGGAAGCCTGCGGTATTCGGGCCTCCAAGCGGATTTTCCGTCACCTGGTTCCGAACGTTATCCCGCAGCTGATCGTAACCTGTACCATGAGTCTTGGCGGCACGATAATTACGGAAGCGACCCTTTCCTTCTTAGGTCTGGGTGTTAAGTTCCCGTTCGCATCCTGGGGTAACATCATCAACGACGTCAACAATGCTTACGTTATGACCAACTACTGGTTTATCTGGATTCCGGCAGGTATCTGTCTGCTGATCACAGTACTTGGCTTTAACTTTGTAGGCGACGGTCTGCGCGATGCGTTCGACCCGAAGATGAAACGATAAGGAGGGAGAACCAGCTATGGCAAAAAAACATCCGGAAGGCTATCTCTCCGCGAAAGAATCCAGAAGGATTTCCAGAGAGAACCGTAAGATTACAGATCAGTATGAAAAACAGTACAAGCGTAAAAATGTTCCGGAGCAGGAATATCTGACACAGATGCACAATCCGGAAAATGCAGTGGAATTTGATAATCTGCACACTTATTTCTTTACAGATGTCGGAACGGTAAAATCCGTTGACGGCGTAAGCTTTGAGGTTCCTGTCGGCAAGACCGTCGGCGTCGTAGGGGAGTCCGGCTGCGGTAAATCCGTAACCAGCTTATCCCTGATGCAGCTGCTGCAGCGTCCCCAGGGTCAGATCGTGGATGGTCAGATCCGCTTAAACCTGGGCGATAAGGCATATGATATTGCAAAGACTCCGATGGAGAAGATGCAGAAGCTGCGCGGCAATTATATGTCCATGATTTTCCAGGAGCCCATGACTTCCCTGAATCCGGTTTTTCGTATCGGGGAACAGGTAGAAGAAGTAATCGAGCTGCATGACGGCGAAGGAAAGAGCAAAGAAGAGATCAAAGCCCGTACCATTGAGCTTTTGGAGATGGTGGGCATTGCAAACAGTGAAGGCGTTTACAAGATGTTTCCTCACGAGCTCTCCGGCGGTATGCGTCAGCGTGTCATGATCGCAATGGCGCTGGCTTGTAACCCGAAGGTCATCATCGCAGACGAGCCGACAACGGCGCTGGACGTAACGATCCAGGCACAGATTCTGGATCTTCTGCGCAACCTGAAAAATAAAATCAATTCCTCTATCATGCTGATCACCCACGATCTGGGCGTTATCGCAGAGATGGCGGATTACGTTGTTGTTATGTATGCAGGGCGCGTTGTGGAAAAAGGTACGGTACAGGAGATTTTTGCGAACCCCTCCCACCCTTACACAATCGGTCTGATGGCTTCCAAACCGGTAATCGGCAAAAAGGTCGATAAGCTTTATTCTATTCCCGGCAAGGTGCCGAACCCGGTCAACATGCCGGATTACTGCTATTTCCGTGACCGCTGCGAAATGCGCTGTCCGGAATGTGATGGAAAATACCCCTGCGAGATCAGCCTGTCCGAGACACACAAGGTCAGCTGCTATCGCTATTACGATAAGAAGGAGGGAAAATAAATGCAGCCAATCGATAAGAATTTCACGCCGGTAGAATATGATCCGCAGTATATTCTGATGGTCAATCAGCTGAAAAAATATTTTCCCATCAAAGGCGGCATGGTCGGTAAAACCGTTGGACAGGTCAAGGCTGTCGACGGCGTAACCTTTAACTTAAAGCGCGGAACCACCATGGGTCTGGTAGGCGAGTCCGGCTGCGGCAAGACGACCACCGGACGCACCATCCTGCGTCTGTCCGGGGAAAAGACCGGCGGACAGGTGCTGTTTAACGGAAAAGAGGTTTATGATCTTTCCGCTAAAGAGATGCGAAAGATGCGTACAAAAATGCAGATCATCTTCCAGGATCCGTTTTCCAGCCTTTCTCCCCGTCTTCCTGTCGGCGAGATCATCGGCGAAGCGGTTCGGGAGCACAATCTGGTTCCCAAGGCAGAATTAAATGACTATATCGATCAGGTTATGGATAACTGTGGCTTACAGCCCTTCCACAAAGACCGGTATCCCCATGAGTTCTCCGGCGGACAGAGACAGCGTATCTGTATCGCAAGAGCACTTGCCTTAAATCCGGAATTTGTTGTCTGTGACGAGCCGGTATCTGCGCTGGACGTATCGATTCAGGCGCAGATCATTAACCTGTTAAAGGAGCTGCAGGAAAAATACAACCTGACCTACCTGTTCATTTCCCATGATCTGTCGGTAGTCGAATATATTTCTGATACTGTCGGTGTTATGTATCTGGGCAATCTGGTAGAGTACGGAACGACAGAGGATATTTTCCGTAATCCGCTGCATCCTTACACGGAAGCCCTGTTCTCTGCAATTCCGATCCCGGATCCGGAAGCGAAGATGAACCGTATCGTGCTGGAAGGCTCGATCCCTTCCCCTGCAAATCCGCCGGAGGGCTGTAAGTTCCACACCCGCTGTGCCCACTGCATGGAGCGCTGCAAGCATGAAGCGCCGGTTCAGAAAGAGGTGGAACCCGGACATTACGTTGTCTGCCATCTCTACGATAAATAATGGGAACGGATAAGCAGGAAGAAGAGGATGACGGCCGCGTGATCGCGGACATGAGCGGTATAGAAACGCCGTCCCTGTTTGCCCCTTTTTCCAGACGAAAAAAAAGACGGGAGGGAGAAGTTCCGGAGGTCAAAAACGACCGGCCGTGGGAAGACTCCTCCCTGAATAAAAAAGAACGTTTCTGGTATGCGATGGGAGCGCTCAAAGCGGCGCTTCTCATCGGACTTGCCTATCTTGCCGGACTGGCGGCGGTGATCCTTTTGCTGTTGTTGCTCTGGAAAGTCCTGTAGGCTGACGGAGCGGCATGGAGATTCCGCTCACGGTTTACACGTGCCATTTGCAATACCATAGAATGCACGCTCTGCGAATATTTTATTGTTAGGAATCGCATCTTGCTTTCTGGAAGCGTTCATGTTATAATCAATGTGTTTCGCATTGAGAGGTATCAATGCAGGGAAAGATGAGATGTGGACGGAGAGCCGGAAAACGGCGGATTGTGAGGAAACATGGAGATTCTGAGAATTATTTTAACTGTGATTTTTATAGTGATGTGTATTGCCCTGACAGTTCTTGTACTGATGCAGGAAGGCAAAGATGCAGGACTTGGTGCCATCGCAGGCGGTGCAGAGACCTACTGGGGAAAGAACAAAGGTCGTTCTATGGAAGGACTGCTGGTTAAAATTACCAAATGGCTGGCAATCGGCTTCATGGTAGTTGCAGTAATTCTGAACATCACCAGAATCTGGGGCTGATAAGCGGTATTGTCTGAGCGCATATCGTGGATAAGAAGTACAGAATGTTACGAAAGCACTCCGCACGGCGGGGTGCTTTTTTAGCTATCAGCAAAGCTGATAGCTAAAAAAGCACTTTATCGCACTGCGGCGGGGCGGAAGATGTCGCTTACGCGACCCGCCGCAGGCGACGAATCCGGCGAGCCGGATTCGATTTGGCAGCATTGCAGTGGAGCATCATTTTATAACAGGTGATATATGGAAGATTTATTGGAAAAGAGAAAAAGACTGATCTGTGAGCTGGTGGAGGACGAAAAGTATGTCCCGATGAAAGAAAAGGAGCTCGCAATCTTCATGCAGGTAAAACCGGAAGACCGGCGCGAGCTAAAACGTATTTTGGAGGAGCTTCTGGAAGAGGGAAAAATAGAGCAGACCAAGCGCGGACGGTATGTGCGCGCAGAAAAGAAGCTCCTGCGTGCAGTTGGTTTGTACCAGTCGAGTGAAAACTTTGGCTTTGTCGTGCCGGACAACAAAAAGCTGCCGGATATTTTTATCCCGCGGGAAAAGAAAAAGGATGCCTATGACGGTGCGAAGGTCGTTGCAGAATATATCGAGAGTCGGGAAGAGGGCAAAAGTCCGGAGGGCGAGATCATAGAGGTGCTGGGTAGAAGAGATGAGCCGGGCATCGATATGCTCTCTGTTGTGCGTGCCCTTGGCATTCCGGATGAATTTCCGGAAAAGGTATTGAATCAGGCGCAGCGCGTCTCCAAGCCGGTCAGTGAGACGGATTGCGTGATGCGGCGAGATCTCCGGGCGGTACGGATGGTGACGATCGACGGCGAGGACGCCCGGGACCTGGATGATGCAGTCAGCCTTGAAGAAAAAGACGGCAGATGGCTGCTGGGTGTTCATATTGCGGACGTTGCAGACTATGTGCAGGAAAATTCCGCGCTGGACTGGGAGGCAAAGGAACGGGGAACGAGCGTTTATCTGCCGGATCGCGTGATTCCCATGCTTCCTAAGGAGCTGTCCAACGGGTGCTGCTCGCTAAATGCCGGGGAAGACCGACTGGCACTGTCGTGCCTGATGGAAGTGGACAAGGGCGGAACTATCGGCAATTATGAGATTGTGGAATCGGTGATCCGTGTGGACAAGCGCATGAGCTATACGCAGGTGCAAAAAATTCTGGACGGCGACGAAGCCCTTTGGGAAGCATACTGCGACGAAGCGCCGATGCTTACAGAGATGGCGAAGCTTTCGAAGGTGCTTCGGCAGAAGCGAAAAGAGCGCGGCGCGGTGGATTTTGATTTTCCGGAAAGCAAGATCGAACTGGATGAAAACGGCGAGCCGCTGTCGATTCACCCGCATGAGCGAAACGACGCGACGAAGCTGATCGAGGATTTTATGCTGGCGGCAAACGAGACGGTGGCACAGCATTTTTACTGGCTGGAAGAACCGTTTTTATACCGCGTACACGATAACCCGGATCCGGAAAAAATGCAGCAGTTGTCCGTATTTTTAGGAAATTTCGGTTATCGGCTGCACATCGGGCGCAAACAGGGAAAGCGTCAGGAAAACGGGGCAGATGTCCATCCGAAGCAGCTGCAAAAGCTCCTGGATCAGATCGAAGGGACGCCGGAGGAAGCGATGCTGTCGAGACTGATTCTGCGCAGCATGAAGCGCGCGGTCTATTCGCCGGAGTGCAGCGGACATTTTGGACTGGCAGCAACACATTATTGCCATTTTACGTCCCCAATCAGGCGATATCCCGATTTGCAAATTCACCGGATTATCAAGGAGTTTCTGCGGGGACGGTTAAACGAAAAGCGAAAAGAGCATTACGAGGACATTTTAAACGGCGTGGCAAAGCATTCGTCCGAGACGGAGCGGCGTGCGGACGAGGCGGAGCGCATCTGTGAAAAGATGAAAAAGGCGCAGTATATGGAAAAGCATATCGGGGAGACGATGGAAGCAGTCATTTCCGGTGTGACGGGCTGGGGCTTTTATGCAGAGCTTCCGAATACGGTAGAAGGACTGGTTCCGGTATCGAGCCTGCGCAGCGATTATTTTATCTTCGATGAAGAAAACTCTGCGCTGGTCGGCGAACACACAGGCAAAACCTATCAGCTGGGTGAAACGGTGACGGTTCGGGTGACGGGTGCAAATCGGTATGCCGGAACGGTGGATTTTGAGCTGGAAGAGGCGGAAAAGAGAGGAAACGATGGCAAAATCAGCACAGAAACTGGTCGCGAACAATAAAAAAGCATATCACGATTATTTTGTAGAGGAAACCTGGGAAGCCGGTCTTGCGCTTGCCGGGACAGAGGTAAAGAGCCTGCGCCTTGGAAAGTGCAGCATTAAAGAAGCGTTTATACAGGAAGACAACGGCGAAATGTACGTTTATGGCATGCATATTTCCCCCTATGAAAAGGGAAATCTGTTCAACAAAGACCCGCTGCGCACGAGAAAGCTTCTGCTGCACAAAGCAGAGATTTTAAAGCTTGCCGGAAAATGTAAGGAAAAAGGCTATACGATCATGCCGCTGCAGGTCTATTTTAAAGACGGGCGCGCGAAGATGGAGATCGGTCTCTGCCGCGGCAAAAAGCTCTACGACAAGCGGCAGGATATTGCAAAGAAGGATCAGCGCCGCGAGGTAGAGCGGGAATTTAAGGTGAAAAATCTCTACTAAATTGCAGGATGTCTGCCAATATGCTATGATTGTAAATTGTAATAGTTCGTTCCTGCGAAACTGCAGCGGATCGGAAAGGAGACCGATTTCATGAAAGCATTGAAAGAGCTTTTGAGTGAGCTTACCTTTACCTGTGAAAGAGGAAATCTGGAAAAAGAAGTTACGGCGGTCGTGTATGACTCCCGAAAAATTATAGAAGGCTGTCTGTTTGTCTGCATCAAGGGGGCAAATTTTGACGGACATCAGGCTGCCGCAGAGGCAGCAGAGAAAAAAGCGGCTGCGATTATCGTATCCAAGGAAGTAGAGCTTCCGGAACACACGGAAACGACTCTGATCCGGGTGGAGGATACCCGCTATGCCCTCGCGTTCGTATCTGCGGCGTGGTTTGACCATCCGGCGAAAAAGCTGACGACGATTGGCATC
The DNA here is from genome assembly GCF_046968865.1 of Gallintestinimicrobium sp. Taxonomy (NCBI): domain Bacteria; kingdom Bacillati; phylum Bacillota; class Clostridia; order Lachnospirales; family Lachnospiraceae; genus Gallintestinimicrobium; species Gallintestinimicrobium sp. The sequence goes on from NZ_JBKVPW010000002.1 coordinate 284,048, forward strand.
ACCGGAACGAAGGGCAAGACGACGACCACTTATCTGGTAAAATCCATCCTGGAAAATGCGGGACGGAAGGTAGGGCTGGTCGGAACCATTGAAATTATCATCGGAGACACACATATCCACGCGGTCAATACGACGCCGGAATCCTATCTTTTGCAGGAATATTTTGCCAAAATGGTGGAGTCTGGCTGCGATACCGTTGTAATGGAGGTTTCCTCTCAGGCGCTGATGCTCCACCGGACCCAGGGCTTTGTATTCGATTTCGGTATTTTTACAAATCTGGAGCCGGATCATATCGGACCGAACGAGCATGGGAGCTTTGAAGAATATGCCCATTGTAAGAGTCTGCTGTTTCAACAGTGCCGCGTCGGGATTGCAAACGTTGACGATGTGCACTGGCAGCTTGTTACAAAGGAGCACACCTGCAGTCTGGAAACCTACGGCATGTCTAAAAAAGCAGACCTGCGCGCACAGAACCTGCAGTTTACAAACAGGCAGGGACATCTCGGCATCGCCTTTGATGTGACCGGATTGATGAATTTCCATGCAGAAATCGCGATGCCGGGAAGATTTTCGGTATACAATGCGCTGACTGCGATTGCGATCTGCAGACATTTTAAGGTATCGGAAGCGGATATCTGTAAGGCACTTCTGGCAGCAAGGGTCAAAGGACGTATCGAAATGGTCAAGGTTTCGAATGCGTTTACCCTGATGATCGATTATGCCCACAATGCGATGGCGTTGAAGAGCCTGCTGACGACGTTAAAAGAGTACGAGCACGGAAGGCTGGTCTGTGTGTTCGGCTGTGGGGGCAACCGTTCCCGGGAGCGCCGGTTTGAGATGGGAGAGGTGTCCGGAAATCTTGCGGACTTTACGATCATCACGTCCGACAACCCGCGTTTTGAAGAGCCGGAGGCGATTATCGAAGACATTATTACAGGCATGAAAAAGACAGATGGCGTCTATATTTCCATCCCGGACCGCAAAGAAGCCATTGCCTATGCGATCGACCACGGACAGCCCGGCGACATCATTGTGCTCGCCGGTAAGGGACACGAGGATTATCAGGAAATTAAGGGTGTGAAATATCCGATGGATGAAAGAGATTTGATTGCGGATATCTTAAAAGAAAGAGGAATTTCTTTTTGAAAAAAGAATTTGCGAAGGTGATCGTGGATATCTCCCATGAAAAAGTGGATCGGCCCTTCGGCTACCGGATTCCGGAGCGCCTGGCAGACAGCGTGACACCCGGCGTGCGGGTAAAAATCCCGTTTGGCGCAGGAAATGCGCTGCGCACCGGCTATGTGATCGAGGTGACGGATCATTCGGAGTTCCCGCGGGAACGGATGAAAGAGATCGATTCTGTGCTTCCGGGAACAAAGGAGCCGTCACAGCGGTTGATCGTGCTGGCGGCGTGGATGAAGCAGCAGTACGGTTCTACGATGATACAGGCTCTGAAAACCGTTTTGCCTGCGAGGGCGACCGTCGGGGAAAAAGAGCGAAAAAGCATTGAGCTGCTGTTACAGGATGCACAAACGCAGGAGCTGGCTGCGCAGATGGAAAGAAAGCATCAGACAGCGAGGCTCCGACTGTTACAGGAGCTTATGGCGAACCAGACGATTTCGTGGGAGGCAGCGACCAAAAGGTTAAAAGTTCCGTCGTCTGTAATCAGCAAGCTGGAATCCGACGGCGTTTTAAAAGTACATGCTTCTGTAGCATACCGTAACCCAATCCGGAGAATGGGCGAAGAAACGGAAAAAAAGACGCTTTCGGAGGAACAGCAAGGGGCGGTAAATGGAATTTTAAACGCTTTTGACCAAAATGACCGCAGGCCGAGCCTGATCCACGGTATTACGGGCAGCGGAAAAACAGAGGTTTATCTGGCGCTCATTGAGGGCATGATAAAAAGAGGACGACAGTCCATCGTGCTGATCCCGGAAATCGCGCTGACCTATCAGACGGTGCAGCGGTTTACGGCACGCTTCGGCGACCGGGTTTCCGTGATGAACTCGACGCTCAGCGCCGGGGAAAAACAGGATCAGTGCAGGCGGGCAGAGCGAGGAGAGCTGGATGTTATCATCGGTCCAAGGTCGGCACTGTTTGTGCCGTTTCCAAACCTCGGGATGATCCTGATGGACGAGGAACATGAGCTGAGCTATAAAAGCGAAACGAGCCCGAAATATCATGCGCGGGAGACGGCTCAGAAGCTCGCTGAGCTTTCCGATGCAACGCTGGTGCTGGGTTCCGCAACGCCTTCGCTGGAAGCTTATAGCCGTGCTCAGAATGGTGACTATCATTTTTATAAACTGACGAAGCGGCTGACCGGCGGAAGCCTTCCCAGAGTGGAGATCGCAGATCTTCGCGAAGAGCTGCGAAATGGCAACCGGTCGATTTTTTCGGTGAGCCTGCAGGAAAAATTAAGGGATCGTCTGGCGAGGAAAGAGCAGTCGATGCTGTTTTTGAACCGGCGCGGTTATGCAGGATTTGTCTCGTGCCGTGCCTGCGGTTATGTATGCAAATGCCCGCACTGCGACGTTTCCCTTTCGGAGCACAGGGGCGGAAGGCTGGTCTGCCATTATTGCGGGTATGAGCAGCCTGCCGTGAAGCTCTGTCCGTCCTGTGGTTCGAAATATATACTGGGCTTTCGGGCGGGAACGGAAGCGATGGAAGAACAGCTTCATAAAATGTTTCCGCAGGCACGAGTGCTGCGTATGGACGCGGATACGACCCGCACACGGGAAAGCTATGAAAAGATTCTGGCGGCGTTTGCCAGAGGGGATGCGGATATCCTGGTCGGTACGCAGATGATCGTCAAAGGGCATGATTTCCCGGCGGTGACGCTGGTCGGCGTGCTGGCGGCGGATCTGTCGCTGTCCATGAGCGACTACCGTGCCGGAGAACGGACGTTTCAGCTGCTGACGCAGGCGGCGGGGCGTGCCGGACGCGGAAGCCGTCCAGGTGAGGTTGTGATTCAGACTTACCAGCCGGATCATTATAGCATTCAGTATGCTGCACGGCAGGATTATGAGGGATTTTATAAAGAAGAGCTGACGTATCGGCAGCTGCTTTCCTATCCGCCTGCGTCTCACATCCTTGCGGTGCAGTTTTATTCCAAAAAGCAGGAAGAGGCGCTTGCAGACGCACAGGAGGCAGCGAGCTACGTACGACAGGTAACTCAGTCGCGACAGGTAACGCAGTCGCGGCAGTTTACACAGCAAATGTCAGGCACTGTGCAAATACCAACACCCGCCGCGACACACAACGCCGCCAGCGTTGCCCTGCCCGATACGATTGTGATCGGTCCCGCACCGGCACTGATTGGCAAAATCAACGACGTTTACCGCTATGGTATTTATTTAAAAAACCATGACTACGAAAAGCTGGTAGAATTAAAGGACGGAATCGAGCAGATGCGCAGCCTGCCGCAGCGACAGAAAGCGCTGTGTCAGTTCGATTTCGATCCGGTGCACAGCTTCTAGAAAATCATCAGCAGACAGATGCTGCCTGCAAAGCAAGAAAGAACAGCAAACTGATAACAGAGCGTAAGACAGAACATCAGAAAGAGAGGAACAAAAGAATGGCAATTCGCAATATCAGAACGATCGGAGATCCCGTCCTGAATAAAAAATGCAAAGAGGTCAAGGAGATGACGCCCCGCATTCAGGAGCTGATCGATGACATGTTTGATACGATGTACGAGGCAAACGGCGTCGGACTTGCAGCGCCCCAGGTCGGCATTTTAAAGAGAATCGTCGTAATTGATACGACCGGAGAAGATCCGATTGTCATGATCAATCCCAGAATTATCGAAACATCCGGCGAGCAGACCGGCGGTGAGGGCTGTCTTTCTGTTCCCGGCAAGACAGGCACAGTGACAAGACCCAATTACGTCAAGGCGATTGCGTTTAACGAAAACATGGAAGCGTATGAAATCGAAGCAACCGAGCTTTTGGCGCGTGCAATCTGCCATGAAACAGATCATCTGGACGGTGAGCTGTATGTGTCCAAGGTAGAAGGACAGCTGATGGATACCGAAGAATATTACGAACAAATGGACGGGACAGAGGTACTCGACGAAGAATAAGGGCAGTACAGCGCAGCCTGGAATGCAATGCAGAAGCCAATCAGCAGGTTTGAATTGTAATTTCCACGGTGCCAGGCGCCTGCAGAATGGAGGACAAGATGAAGATAGTATATATGGGAACGCCGGATTTTGCAGTCGCTCCGCTGGAAGCACTGCTTGCGGCAGGACATACGGTAACGGCGGTTGTGACACAGCCGGACAAGCCGAAGGGGCGCAGTGGAAAACTGCAGATGTCCCCGGTTAAGGAATGCGCGCTGCAGCATGATATTCCGGTGCTGCAGCCGATTAAGATTAAGAGAGCAGAGGAAATCGAGCGTCTCAGGCAGTATGAAGCGGATGTTTATGTGGTAGCAGCATTCGGACAGATTTTATCACAGGAGATCCTGGATCTGCCCCATTATGGAAGCCTGTGCATTCATGCCTCTCTGCTTCCCGCCTATCGCGGGGCATCACCGATCAATCGTGTAATTATGGACGGACAGAAAAAGAGCGGCGTGACGATCATGCAGATGGACGCAGGAATTGATACCGGTGACATCCTGACACAGTCGGAAGTTGTAATTGAGGACACCGATACCGACCTTTCGCTGGAAGAAAAGCTGTCCAAAGTAGGCGCAGAGCTGATTGTGGAAACGCTTCAAAAGCTGGAAGCGGGCACATTGACTGCGACAAAGCAGGATGATTCCAAAAGCTGCTACGCAAAGCTTCTGACCAAGGCGATGGGACAAATTGACTGGAACCAGAGCGCACTTTCCATCGACAGACAGGTGCGTGGACTGTATTCCTGGCCGGGTGCATACACTTCCTGTAAAGGGAAAATGCTGAAAATCTGGCAGGCAAAGCCTGTGGAGGAAGAAGGCATTGCCGCTTACTCTATGCCCGGCAGTATTGCCAGGGTGACGAAGAATGAAATCTTTGTCCAGACCGGCGATGGCGTACTGTGCCTGCATGAAGTCCAGCTGGAAGGCAAAAAGCGCATGAAGGTCCACGACTTTTTGCTGGGCTGTAAGGTAGAGGAAGGAGAGGTGCTTGGATGAGCGTTTTGGCATACATGGGATATTATTACTATGATGTGACGTATCTTCTTGTAATTCTGGGCGCGGTGCTTTCGATGATCGCGAGCGCCCAGGTCAACAGCACGTTTAAACGTTACAGCCGCGTCAGAAGCAGCTGCGGCATGACCGGAGCAGAGGCTGCGGAGCGGATTTTATACCGGAACGGTCTGACGAATGTGCGGATTGAGCATATCAGCGGCAACTTAACAGATCATTATGATCCGTCCTCCAAGGTACTGCGTCTGTCAGATGCGACCTACAATGCGACGAGTGTTGCAGCGGTGGGAGTTGCAGCGCACGAGTGCGGCCACGCGGTACAGGACGCCAAGGGCTATGCACCGTTAAAATTCCGTTCGGCCCTCGTTCCGGCTGCAAATTTCGGCTCGAAATTCGGTTTGCCGATTTTCGTCCTGGGGCTGTTCTTGGGCTCCAACGAGCTGCTGATGCAGATTGGTATCTGGGTCTTTTTGGCAGCGGTGCTGTTCCAGATCGTGACGCTTCCGGTTGAATTCGATGCAAGTCACAGGGCGATGGGATTTTTAACAGAATACGGAATTTTATCGGAAAACGAAGCAGAGGGAAGCTACAGAGTGCTTCGGGCGGCTGCAATGACCTATGTTGCGGCAGCAGCGGCGGCGCTGTTGAACCTGCTGCGGCTGGTGATGCTGTCCAGGCGGGACGACCGCAGGGACTGACCGTGCAGCCTGAAACGTGTGAAACGCCGGAGAAGAGACGCTGCACAGCCTGAAACGTGTGAAACGCCGGAGAACAGACACAGCGCAGTCTGAAACGTGCGAAATGCCGGAAAAGAGACGCTGCGCAGCCGAAAAAGAAAAAGCGAAACAGCAGCCTGAAACAGCGGGCACCGCGCCCTGAACATGGAGAACAGAAAATGGATACAAGAGAAACAGCGCTGCTTTTGTTTGTGGAGATGGAGAAGACCAAAAACTTCGGCAGCAGCCTGATCCGGGATACCTTAAATAAATACGACTACGAAGATCCACGGGAAAAAGCGTTTTTAAAACGTCTGACGGAAGGAACGCTGGAAAGTCTCCTGACGCTGGACTATGTCATCAACGCGTATTCCAAAACGCCGACGAACAAAATGAAACCGCTGATCCGCAGTCTGCTGCGCCTGTCGGTCTATCAAATTTTGTATATGGACACCGTGCCGGATTCTGCGGCATGCAACGAAGCCGTGCGTCTGGCAAAGAAAAAGGGCTTTGAGCGGCTGTCCGGTTTTGTAAACGGTGTACTGCGTACAATTACACGGAACAAAGAAGAAATTTTGAATTCGGAGAGTGCGTTTTGGCAGGAACTTCAAAAGAACCCTGTGCAGGCACTTTCGGTGCGCTACAGCGTGCCGGAGTGGATGATTTCTCTCTGGGAAGCGCAGTATGGAGAAGAAAAGACGGAGCCTATGTTGGAGAGACTGAAAAAAGGGCGTCCGTTGACGATCCGTCTGGACAGCCGTCTGACGGAAGAAGAAAAGGCACAGGAAATCGCAGCGATCGAAGTAGCAGGCGTGACGGTGCAGAAGCACCAGTTGTATGCAGATGCGTGGAATCTGGAAGGCTGTGAGGGCATCGGTCATCTGCCGGGCTTTGCAGAAGGGCTGTTTTATGCGCAGGACGTCAGCAGCATGCTCGCGGTGGAGGCAGCAGGAATTTCAGGTGGAATGACGGTCATGGATCTTTGCAGCGCGCCGGGCGGAAAAACAACGCTTGCAGCAAGAAAGGCGGGCAGCGGGAAGGTGATCTGCGGAGATGTTTCCGAAAGAAAGGCTGCGCTGATTCTGGAAAATACTGACCGGATGAAGTGCAGCAACGTTTCGGTCAATGTCTGGGATGCGTCAGTTTTTATGGAGCAGTATAAAGAAAGCGCGGATGTGGTGCTTCTGGATGTTCCGTGCTCCGGGCTTGGCGTAATCGGCAGAAAAAAAGAAATCCGTTATCGGGTAACGAAAGAAGATCTGGCAGCACTTGTCACTTTGCAGAAAAAGATCGTGGATGCATGCTGGCAGTATGTAAAGCCGGGCGGTATTTTGCTGTATTCGACATGTACCCTGGATGTGTCAGAAAACGAAGAGATGGTGCGGTACGTGACCGAAAAGTATCCGTTTGAAGCAGAGAGCATCGACCCATTTTTGCCGGAATGTCTCCACAGCCAACAGACAAAAGCAGGATTTTTGCAGCTGTTTTTGGGCGAGTGGGACACCGACGGATTTTTTATGGCAAGACTGAGAAGGAAGAAATAGATGATGGAAAACAGAGAAAGCAGGGATTTAAAGTCCCTGCCGCTTGATTTACTGAAAGAAAAAATGACAGAGCTTTCCGAAAAACCGTTTCGGGCAAAACAGCTGTACGACTGGATGCATGTCAAGCTGGCGGGAGATTATGACGAAATGACGAATCTTTCGGCGGCGCTTCGAAACCGGTTAAAGGAAGAATATCCGTTGACAACCCTCAGGGTAGTGCGTGAGCAGACCTCTGCGATTGACGGGACAAAGAAATTTTTATTCGCGCTGCCGGACGGAAATCTGGTGGAGAGTGTGTGGATGCAGTATAAGCATGGCAATTCAGTTTGTATTTCCTCTCAGGTTGGCTGCCGGATGGGCTGCCGCTTTTGCGCGTCTACGCTGGACGGTCTGGAACGGGGACTGACGCCTGCGGAAATGCTGGATCAGATTTACCGGATTCAGAAGCTGACCGGGGAGAGGGTAAGTAATGTCGTCGTGATGGGAAGCGGGGAACCGTTGGATAATTACGACAATCTGCTCGTATTTTTACGGATGCTGACGGATGAAAACGGTTTAAATATCAGCCAGCGCAATGTGACGGTTTCGACCTGCGGAATTGTGCCGAAAATGTATGAGCTGGCGGAGGAAAAGCTTCAGATCACGCTGGCGCTTTCCCTGCATGCGACGACAGATGAAAAGCGCCGCAGGCTGATGCCCATCGCTAACAAATACGGAATGAAGGAGCTGATGGACGCCTGCCGCAATTATGCGGACAAAACCGGACGGAGGCTGACCTTTGAATATAGTCTGGTCGGCGGCGTCAACGATACAAAAGAGGACGCGGAAGAGCTGATCGGTCTGGCAGCGCCGCTGGGCAGTCATGTCAACCTGATTCCGGTCAACCCGATCAAGGAGCGGGATTTTGTACAGTCCAACCATGCCGCGATTGCAGCGTTCCAGAAGCGTCTGGAAAAAGGCGGCGTCAACGTCACAATCCGTCGTGAGATGGGAAGGGACATCGACGGGGCGTGCGGACAGCTGCGCCGCAGACACATGGAAGAGCAGAGCGAGTGAACCTTCCCGAAAGAGGACAATGCCGGATAACAGCTTGTCCTTTTTGTATTTTTGTGCTAGTATGGTAAAGATAATGGGTGAAATTCCGAATACAGAGAGGGTGAGCGAATGAAAGCTTACGCGATTACAGATATTGGAAAAAAGAGATCCTTCAACCAGGACTATGCGTGGATGACCACCGATGAGATCGGAAAGCTTCCCAACCTGTTTATTGTAGCAGATGGAATGGGAGGTCACCGGGGCGGCGGTTATGCATCGCGCCTTGCAGTGGAGACGATTCTGGAACAGATCCGGCAAAGCCAGGCGGACAGCCCGGCAGAAATTTTGGTGGATGCGATCCGTCATGCAAACGAGTGTATCCGGCAGACGGCAGCGGAGGATGAACAGTTGAGTGGAATGGGGACTACAGTGGTAGCCGCCACCTGCGCAGACAGGCAGCTTCAGGTTGCAAACGTCGGGGACAGCCGTTTGTATATTGCAGATGATGTCGGCATCCGTCAGATTACCGAGGATCATTCCCTGGTACAGGAAATGGTGCGCTTTGGCGGAATCAGTCGGGAACAGGCGAGGATCCATCCGGATCGCAACATCATTACCCGTGCCGTAGGCGTAGAGGATGATCTGCAGGTGGATCTGTTTTTGGTTCCGCTGGAAGGAAAAGACCGGGTGCTTCTGTGCTCGGATGGCCTGACCGGAATGCTGGAGGATGAAGAAATCCTGCAGATTCTGGAAGGAGAAGGCAACGTGGAAGAGCGGGCGCAGCGGCTGGTGCAGGCTGCAAACGACCACGGCGGAAGAGATAATATCGCGGTGATTATTATGGAGCCGTTTTCAGATGAGGTGAGCGGATGATTAAGATAGGAACAATGATAGGCGACCGTTACGAGGTGCTCGAGCGCATCGGGATGGGCGGAATGTCAGATGTTTATAAGGCAAAGGATCACAAACTGAACCGGCATGTAGCGGTGAAAGTGCTGAAGCAGGAATTTTCCGAAAATACGAATTTCGTATCTAAATTCCGGGTAGAGGCCCAGGCAGCAGCCAGTCTGATGCATCCGAATATTGTAAATGTGTATGACGTCGGGGAAGATAACGGGGTTTACTACATCGTTATGGAACTCGTAGACGGCATCACGCTCAAAAAATATATCGAAAAAAAGGCGCGTCTGTCCGTGCGTGAGGCGTTAAGTATCGCCATTCAGGCATGCATGGGCATCGAGGCAGCGCATAACAACCATATTATCCATCGGGATATCAAGCCGCAGAACATCATTATTTCCAAGGACGGCAAGGTAAAGGTGACGGATTTTGGCATTGCAAAAGCGGCGACAAGCAACACGATCACCTCAAACGTCATGGGTTCTGTGCATTACACTTCTCCGGAGCAGGCAAGAGGTGGATACAGCGACGAAAAGAGTGATATTTATTCGATGGGTATTACACTTTTCGAAATGCTGACCGGACGCGTTCCGTTCAACGGTGAGACGACGGTTGCGATTGCGATCAAGCATATTCAGGAAGAAATGCCGTCTCCGAGAGAATACGTGCCGGAAATTCCGGTCTGCGTGGAACAGATTGTTTTAAAATGTACCCAGAAAAGTCCGGATCGCCGCTATCACAGTATGGCGGCGCTGATTGCTGACCTGAAAAAGGCGCTGATGTCCCCGAACGAGGATTTTGTCCAGATCGAGAACCCGGATGAGGCGATGGCGACCCGTACCGTGACTTCCAGGGAACGCAAGGAAATCAACGAAAGCAGAAATAAAGAGGCGACAGAGGGAACGCGCCTGAAAAAGAACGAGACGCCCCAGAAGCCCAAGAAGAAAAAACAGCCCGTCTATGAAGAGCCGGAAGAGGATGAAGAAGATGACGAGGATGAGGAGTACGATGACGATTCCAGAATGGAAAAAATCACGACGCTGCTGGCGATCATCGGTGCTGTTTTAATCGGCTGTGCCGTGATCTTTTTAGTCGGCAGGGCAGTTGGTATTTTCAATTTCGGTGCGACGTCTGCGCAGGTGACGGTGGAGAATGTGACCGGTAAATCCGCGGCAGAGGCGCAGAAGATCTTAGAAGACCTTGGTTTGAAGGTAAAATTTGCCTATGAGACTTCCGATACGGTAGCGGAGGGCAATGTCATTTCACAGGATGTACAGGGCGGTACGACGGTTTCCTCCGGTACGCAGGTACAGCTGACGGTGAGCGGCACAGCACCTGCTTCCGATACGGACACAATCCCGGTTCCTGATGTGTTAGGAGCACTGGAGGCGGATGCGACCGCAACGCTGACCAGAAGCGGATTTACCGTGACGAAAGCGGACGGCTACTCCGATACGATTGAAAAGGGAAAGGTTATTTCTCAGAATCCGGTCGGTGGTTCCCGTGCAGCCTCCGGCTCTGCCGTGACGATCGTGATCAGCCAGGGACCGGATACCGGCAGTAAAAATACGATGCCGGCTATCATCGGTCTGGATGTGGAGACAGCGGTTGCAATTTTGACAGAAAACGGATTTTTGATTGGGGACCAGAAAGAGATGAGCGATGACACGGTTCCTGCCGGAAAGGTATGCTATGCAAGCTATACGGCAGGTGCTGCGGTAGAGCCCGGTTCTACGATCGATATCGGAATCAGCGTCGGCCCCAAAGCGGTTACCTACGCATATCAGGAAGCGGTTGCAAGCCCGGCAGATCTGGATCCCCAGTACAAAGAAGGAACCGAGTGTACAGTAACAATCACCGGACAGTCCGGAACGGAATATTTAAAGACGACAGTTCGTTCTTTCCCGATCACGACAGTCAATCTGCATGGAATGGCAGATCCGGCCGGACTGATTACCTATGAATATACGGTAACCGGAGAGGCGACCACGACGACGGATGAGGACGGAAACCTTGTGACCGTGCCCGGAACGACAACGAGACAGACTGTGCAGCGTCAGGTCATGTTTACATCGGAAGGATAAGCGGATGCAGGGAAAAATCATCAGGGGAATCGGCGGATTTTATTATGTGCACACCCATCAGGGCGTATATGAATGCCGTGCGAGGGGCATTTTCCGAAAGGATAAGGAAAAGCCCCTGCCGGGCGACCTGGTTTCGATCAGCGTCCTGGACGAAACAGAAAAAAAGGGAAATCTGGATGAAATCCTGCCGAGAACAAACAGCCTGATCCGACCGGCAGTAGCTAATGTGGATCAGGCGCTTGTCATTTTTGCACTTGTGAGCCCCAAACCGAACTTTAACTTACTGGATCGTTTTCTGGTTTTAATGGAAAAACAGGGAATTCCTGCACTGATCTGTATGAACAAGACGGATCTGGCTTCCGACGAAATGATCGCGGAAGTAAGGGAACGCTATCGCACCAGTGGATATCCGCTGCTGTTTGTCAGCGCGGCACAAAAAGAAGGTATTGAAGCGATCCGGGAGTATCTTCGGGGGAAGACGACGACCGTTGCCGGTCCCAGCGGAGTCGGAAAATCGTCTCTGATCAACCTGCTGCAGGATGGTGTACAGATGCAGACAGGCGCAGTGAGCGAAAAAATTGAACGGGGACGGCACACGACGCGGCATACGGAGTTGATGTGGGTGGAAGAGGATACCTACATTCTGGATACGCCGGGCTTTTCGTCGATTGAGTTATTCGGCATTGAGAAAGAAGAGCTGGGCGGCTATTTTCCGGAAATCGCAGCACATGCCGGAAATTGCAGGTTTCGGGGATGCGCGCATCTGGCGGAGCCGGACTGTGCGGTGAAGGAAGCGGTGGATAATGGCGAAATCAGCAAGGGGAGATACGAGAATTATCAGCTGCTTTATGAAGATTTGAAAAAAAAGACGGGATACGGAAGGCATAGAGACGCCTGACTGAGACGGATTTAGAAAGAGCATAAAAATAGGCTGCCCGGAGGAATGAAAAAATCCTCCGGGCAGCCTATTTTTCATGACAATAGAATGCTCGCAGAGCGTGCATTCTATTGTTTGTGTCTAGCGCCACGCAAATGTCGCCATGCCGTAGATATAAATAAACGCGATGGCAATCGGGACGACGAAGCGAAAGACTGGTTTCATCCATGCCTTCACCTTTAAACCGTGTCCGGTATTGGCTTCCTGTACGAAATTCTCCCAGCCCCAGCCAAAGCTGTTGCAGCAAAACAGAGCAAGCACCAGGGAACCGAGGGGCAATACATTATTGGATACGATAAAATCCCAGAAATCCAGCCATGCCGTGCCTGCTGCGAAGGGTTGAAAATGCAGGACGCTGTAGCCGAGAGCAGTCGTCAGAGCCAGGACAAAGATGCCGGCGCCGCAGACAATGCAGCCCTTTTTTCGTGACCAGCCGGTGAGTTCGCGAATCATGGCGAGAATATTTTCGCAGACACCCAGGACAGTTGAAAGGGCGGCGAACACCATGAACAGGAAAAACAGCGTGCCCCAGATACGACCGCCAGCCATGTGGTTGAAGACATCCGCCATGGTGTCGAATAACAGGCTGGGTCCTGCATTGACCTCCAGCCCGTAGGTAAAGCAGGCGGGGAACATGATGATCCCTGCGAGAACTGCCACGAGTGTGTCCAGTAAAATAATGGTGACGGATTCCCCCATCAGCGACCGTTTTTTGTCAATATAGCTGCCGAAAATAGCCATGCCTCCCATTCCAACCGACAGTGTGAAAAATGCCTGGTTCATCGCGCCGACGATGACGGAGCCGTTGATCTTGGAAAAGTCCGGAACCAGATAAAACTTTAACCCATCTGCTGCGCCGGAAAGGGTCAGGCTGTGGACCGCCAGCACCAGCATCAGAACGAGCAGCGAGGTCATCATATATTTTGTGATACGTTCCAGACCGCCCTGTAAGTCAAAGCTCAGAATCAGAAAAGCGACGATGACCGTGACGAGCAGATAGGACACGTTGACGGACGGATTCTGAATCATCTGTGTAAAGCCGAAGGACTGATTCTGCCCGGTTATAAATTTCACAAAGTAATAGATCAGCCAACCGCACACGACGGTGTAAAACGCCATCAGGGTAATATTGCCAATCAGACTGACGATACCGAAAATCCCCCATTTGTGGCCGGGCTTTTCAAGCTTTTGATACATGTAGAGCGGACTTGTCCGGGCAGCGCGCCCGACGGAAAATTCCATCGTCATGACAGGCAGACCGAGAATGAGCAGGCAGATCAGATAGATCAGCATAAAGCCTCCACCCCCGTTTTGTCCGCACATCCACGGAAATTTCCATACATTGCCGCAGCCGATGGCACATCCTGCCGAGATCATGATAAATCCGAGACGGCTGCCGAGTTGTTCCCTTTTTTCCATTGTTGTTGATTTCCCTCTTTTCTTTTTCCCAAATACAGCTCTGCCCAGGAGAAAAAACAGAGCCTGCAGAGAGAAGTATAGCGGAAAGCATAAAAAAAAACAAGCCATCGGATTTGGAATGACGAAAGTGGATTTTGGGACGGTGTGTTATGCGTTATGATCTTTGGAAAATTGATTTTTGAGGTTTAAAAAAGAAAACAAATATGATATATTATTAGATTGTATCCAACTTTTTGCTTACACGGCAGAGAGAGGGAGAAAATAAAAGAGCTGGAGAAAATAGAAAGCGTCCTGAAAATGTGCAGGTAATTGTGCAGTACAAAAACATAGAAAGGCGAAAATCCCGATAAATCAAGGGTTTTCGGACAGGTAAATCGTAAAATGAAACTTGGAATCGTTGGTCTCCCGAATGTTGGTAAAAGTACCTTATTTAATTCTCTGACGAAAGCTGGTGCGGAGTCTGCAAACTATCCGTTCTGTACCATTGACCCCAATGTAGGTGTGGTAGCCGTTCCGGACGAGCGCTTAAAGCTTCTGGGTGATCTGTATCATTCCAAAAAGGTAACGCCTGCTGTGATCGAGTTTGTAGACATCGCAGGTCTGGTGAAAGGTGCTTCTAAGGGTGAAGGCCTTGGCAACCAGTTTTTGAGCAATATCCGCGAAGTGGATGCGATCGTGCACGTCGTTCGCTGTTTTGAGGACAGCAACGTTGTCCATGTAGATGGAAGCGTGAATCCGCTGCGCGACATCGAGACGATCAACCTCGAGCTGATCTTCTCCGACTTGGAAATTCTGGAACGCAGAATCGCCAAAGTGGCAAAGGGCGCGAGAATGGATAAGGAGCAGGCAAAAGAGCTGGCGATGCTGGAGCGTGTCAAGGAGCGTCTGGAGGACGGAAAGCTTGCAATCGGCTTCGAGACAGAGGATGAAGACGAGGAAGAATACTTCAAGAACCTGAACCTGCTGACTGCAAAACCGGTGATCTATGCGGCAAACGTTGGGGAAGAAGATCTGGCAAACGACGGCGCAGATAACGCAGGCGTACAGGCAGTCAGAGAATATGCAAAAGAAACCGGCAGTGAGGTATTTGCGATCTGCGCACAGATCGAGGAAGAAATTTCCGAGCTGGACGATGAAGAACGTCAGATGTTTCTGGACGACCTTGGATTAAAAGAATCCGGTCTGGAAAAACTGATCCGCGCAAGCTACCATCTGCTCGGCCTGATGAGCTTTTTAACTTCCGGCGAAGATGAGACGAGAGCATGGACGATCAAACAGGGCACAAAAGCACCGCAGGCAGCCGGCAAGATTCACACCGACTTCGAACGCGGCTTTATCAAGGCTGAGGTTGTCAATTACAAAGATCTGCTGGAAAACGGCTCCCTTGCGGCAGCGAGAGAAAAAGGACTTGTCCGCATGGAGGGTAAGGAATATGTGGTACAGGACGGCGATGTAATCCTGTTCCGCTTCAATGTCTGAGAAAATTGTTACTGTTCACTCGCGCCATTCGCAAAAGCGCAAAAAAATTATAAATACAACAAAAGGTACGCTTTTAGGGCATTTTGTTGTCACGAATGACGAAAAAGGCAGTTGGACTTTTCACGGTCCGGCTGTCTTTTTTTTCTGAAATCGCTTGTCAAGGAGGGCATTTTATACTAAAATGGTTTCAAAGTGGTAGAAAGTGGTACGAAGTGGAGTAAGGTGGCAGACCTTTTCCATGAATGGTAGGTGATTGTACATGTTTATGGGCGAATACAATCATACGTTGGATACAAAAGGCAGGTTGATCATTCCCTCCAAATTTCGAGAGACGCTCGGTGAGAAATTTGTAGTGACCAAGGGACTGGATGGCTGCTTATTTGTGTACGACAATGCCGGCTGGACTGCTTTCGAAGAAAAGCTTCAGGCAATGCCCATCAGCAGAAAAGACACCCGTATGTTTGTCCGCCACTTTCTGGCAGGCGCCGCGGAGGTGGAGGTGGACAAGCAGGGACGTGCCCTGATCCCTTCCAAATTAAGAGAATTTGCAGAGCTGACCAAAGACGTTGTGCTGGTGGGCGCTGCAGGACATATTGAAATCTGGAGCCAGGAGCGCTGGGATGCCCTGGAAGAAGAGGCGGAGGAATCCATGGAGGATATCGCAGAGCGCATGGACGACCTCGGACTGTAACGAAGAAAGGAAAAATCGATGGAATTTGCACATACATCCGTCCTGTTGGAGGAGACAATTGAAGGACTTGCAATCAAACCGGACGGCATCTATGTGGACGGCACATTGGGCGGGGCAGGACATTCCAGCCACATTGCAGCGCGCCTTAAGACCGGCCGGCTGATCGGTATCGACCAGGATGCAGAGGCGATCGAAGCGGCGACAAAACGGCTGGAGCCGTGGCAGGAGCATGTGACGCTGGTGCGCGACAATTACTGTAACCTTCCGGCAGTATTAAACAGCCTCGGCATCGATAAAGTAGATGGCATTATGTTAGACCTTGGCGTATCCTCCTATCAGCTGGACAACGCCGAGAGAGGATTTTCCTATCGTTATGATACCGCACTGGATATGCGGATGGATCAGCGTCAGACCCTGACGGCGAAAACGATCGTCAATGAGTGGTCACAGGCAGAGCTGTTTCGGTGTATCCGGGACTACGGAGAAGATAAATTTGCACAGAATATCGCCAAACACATCGTGCAGGCGAGAGAAAAGAAGCCGATTGAGACGACCGGGGAATTAAACGACATTATCCGGGCGGCGATTCCGGCAAAGATGCGGGAAAAAGGCGGACATCCCTCCAAACGCACGTTTCAGGCGATTCGGATTGCCTGCAACAGAGAGCTGGAGGTATTGGAAAATTCCCTGGACGCCTTTATCGACCGGCTGGCTCCGGGTGGAAGGCTCTGCATCATCACCTTCCATTCGCTGGAAGACAGAATTGTGAAAAATGCCTTCCGCAGAAATGAAAATCCCTGTACCTGTCCGCCGGAATTCCCGGTGTGCGTGTGCGGTAAAACGAGCCGGGGACATGTTGTGACCCGCAAACCGATTCTTCCGACCGAGGAAGAGATGGAGACAAATTCCAGAGCGAAAAGCGCAAAGCTGCGCATTTTCGAAAAAATAGAGAGCTAGTACATCGTTTTCGAAATAACGATACCACTCACTTGCATGTGAATCCGATTGGTATAGTTATTTACGAAACGCTGTACTGGAAGCCGGAACAGACGGCGGTGAGGAGAGCAAATGGCAAGAACATCGAATTCAGCCAGAAAAAGCCAATCGGCAGCGTACAAAAGAACGCCCTATCAGAAAACAGCATATGTAAACGGTACGGCAGTCAGACACGCTGAGGCGGGAGAAGAGCTGGAACGCCATTTGGATCAGGGCTCCGGACGGGTTTCGAGACGCGAGCTGGAGAAGCAGAAGCAGGAAATGAAACGCCTGCGCTACAGAAATGTAGCCTATGTGCTGTTTTTGACCGTGGCGTTTGCAGTCACGAGCGTAATGCTGATCGGCTATATCCGGATGGAATCCTCGATCACCCAGAGCGTAAAGCAGGTTGCAGCGCTGCAGAGTCAGCTAAATAACTTAAAGACGGAAAATGACGAAATGAAAAACCGGATTGACAGCTCCATCAACCTGGAGGAAATCAGAAGAATTGCAATTACGGAGCTTGGCATGACCTACGCAGGACAGGGACAGATCGTGGAAATCCCGGATGATGGAAGCGATTATGTAAGACAGTATGCAGACATCAAGAAGTGAGGCAGGTGCCGGATTGGATAAGAAAAATAAGTTTACAATACGAATGCAGAGAAAGCTGGTGGTACTGTTTTGTTTGGTACTGCTGGCTTTTGCAGGGTTGAGCGTCAGATTGATTTTAATTAACCGGGATAACGGCGACAGCTACAAAAAGCAGGTGCTTTCCCAGCAGCAGTATTCCAGTACGACGATTCCTTATAAGCGGGGAGAAATCCTGGACAACAAGGGAACGAAGCTGGCATCGAGTGAAAAGGTATACGATCTGGTGCTGGATATCAAACAGATGAATAATAAAGAGGACTATGTTGAGCCTACGATCCAGGCCCTGGAGGATTATTTTAGCATTGACGGCGATCAGGTGCGCGCTTATGCGCAGGAACACCCGGATTCCCAGTATTATGTCCTCAAAAAGAGAATGTCCTACAATGAAATCAGTGATTATCAGCAGATGATGGCGGATACGAGCCAGAAAGAATATAACCAGTATGTCAAGGGAATCTGGTTTGAGAAAAGCTATAAGCGAGTTTACCCGAATAGCTCTCTCGCAAGCGATGTCATCGGCTTTACGCGGACGGACGGAACCGGAACCTACGGACTGGAAGAGTATTACAACGATGTTTTGAGCGGCGTAAACGGCAGACAGTATGGATATATAGACGGGGACGATAATCTGCAGCGGACGACGGAGGCTGCTGTAGACGGCTACAATGTTTATTCCACGATCGACGCGACGATTCAGGGCATTGTGGAAAAGTACCTCAAAAAATATAACGACGAAAACAAAGACAGCACCCGCGAGGGTAACGGTGCGCAGGATGCAGCGTGTATTGTGATGGATGTCCACAGTGGGGAAGTGCTCGCAATGGCGAGTTATCCGACGTTTGACTTAAACGATACGAGAAATCCGGAGGCACTGATCGGCAGCAAACTGATCGATGTCAGTGGAAACTCGACGGATACGGTCATCAACGAAGAGATTGCAGCGTCGATGAAGCAGGAGGAAAATAACGATCTGCTTGTACAGAACTTAAATGCCCTCTGGAAAAACTACTGCATTAACAGCACTTACGAGCCGGGTTCCACGATGAAGCCCTTCGTTGCAGCGATGGGATTGGAGGACGGCAGGCTCAAAGGCAATGAATCCTTTGAATGCACCGGTATCATCGAGATCGGCGGCTACAAAATCCGCTGTCATAACTACACAAACGGTGCGGAGGGGTGGCTGACGATCGGAGAATCCATTGAACGCTCCTGTAATGTCACGCTGATCCGGATGGCACAGGTTATCGGGATCGATGAATTTCTGAAATATATGTCGGAATATAATTTCGGCTTAAAGACCAATATAGATCTGGCGGGCGAGGCAAGAACGGCTTCCCTGGTATTCAATTCTTCAACGATGGGACCTACGGAGCTTGCAACCTCGAGCTTTGGACAGGGCTTTAACGTGACGATGATCCAGATGATCACAGGTTTTTGCTCCCTGATCAACGGAGGCTATTATTATGAACCGCATATGGTAAGCAAGATTACGGCAGCAGATGGATCTGTGGTAAAAAATATTGAGCCGAGACTGTTAAAACAGACCATTTCCGCGGAAACTTCGGAGAAAATCCGTGAATACTGCGTTCAGGTTGTGGAAGGTGCAAATGGTACCGGTAAACGTGCAAAGCCTGCAGGCTATCGCATCGGCGGTAAGACTGGTACAGCAGAAACTGTCAGCGCCAGCGGTACTCGTGAAAAGGAGGATTACGTCGTATCGTTTCTGGGCTATGCGCCCGCAGAAGATCCACAGATCGCAATTTATGTGGTTTTAAACAGACCAAACGCCCGGGAACAGGATCTGGAAACGAGAAAAGCATGTATCATCGCCAAAAACATATTGACCGAAGTGCTTCCTTATTTAAATATCTTCATGACACAGGAGCTGACGGACGAAGAGCGCGCAGAGCTGGAAGCGATGCAGATTGAAATCCGCGAGCAGCTGAGCGCAAACGCGCCGGCGTCGGATGTCAGCGGGAATGATGTCAGTGGAAATACAACCGATACCGGCGGGGATCCGTCTGCCGGGGATACTACGGCAGGGGAGAACAGCAGCGCTGCGCAGCCTGCGGGCGACGACCCGTCTACAACAGGTGGAGATACTGCAAATGGAGCAGAAGCGGACAATCCGTATGTCAACAGCGACGGGCAGTTGATCGATCCGACGACTGGAGAGGTGATCACGGAGGATTCGGATGGCTATGATGTGCCGGTTTCCGGCATTCTGGAAAACGGTGCAGCAGGCGACTCTGGTGGGGATACGCAAAATCCCATGGAGTAATGGCAGAAAAGAGGTAACTGCTCAGTAGGTCTGCGCATTTACTGCGCTGACCGTAAGAAAACTTAGACTAGAAGGCAAAAATCCTATCGGCATAGCCGATTTGAAATGGATTTTTGCGCGTAACTGCGAGGGTACGGAACAGTTACGAAAAGAGCTGTATCGCTGTCTGATGTGGTCACAGCGCGCAGCGGCAGCGTGTGCATATTTTAGGCAGCGGTTTCATAAGGTATAGTAATTTCTGCTTTGCAGGGAACCTATGGAACTGAGCAAACCGTTTCACCGCAAAAAGATCGTCGTAATTTTTCTGGCGTGCATTCTGATCTTTTCAGGGCTGTCCGCCAGAGTGGTATATCTGATGGTATTTCGGGCGGCACATTATTCTGAGCTCGCGCTGGATTTGCATCAGAGAGAGCGCAAAATCAAGGCAAAGCGCGGGAGAATTTTAGACCGGAACGGGATCGTGCTGGCGGATAACCAGCCGGTCTGTACGATTTCTGTCATCCATAACCAGATTCGCGATCCCAACGCAGTGATTGCGCTTTTGTGCAGCAAGCTTGGACTGTCGGAAGAGACCGTTCGAAAAAGAGTGGAAAAGGTATCGTCCATCGAAAAAATCAAAAGCAATGTCGATCTGGAAACCGGGGAGGAAATTTACCGGACAGGGCTGGACGGCATCAAGGTGGACGAGGATTATAAACGATATTATCCGTATGAGAATCTCGCTTCCAAAGTGATCGGCTTTACCGGAGGCGATAATCAGGGAATTTTGGCATTGGAAAGCCGGTATGAGGAAGTGCTTTCCGGGCAGGAGGGCTTGATTCTGGAAATGACGGACGCACGCGGCGTCCGGCTTCTGGATGAAGGAGAGAGCCGGGTAGAGCCGGTGGATGGAAAGGATTTATACATTAGTCTGGATGCCAACATCCAGCTGTACGCACAGCAGCTGGCGGAGCAGGTCTGCCTGGAAAAAGAAGCGGAAAGCGTTTCGATTCTGGTGCTGCGTCCCGATAACGGAGAAATCCTTGCGATGGTGGATGTGCCGGAATATCAGTTGAATGACCCGTTCACACTTCCGGAGGGGCAGCAAGAACAGCTCATGAACGAAAAAGAAAAGCAGGAAGCCCTGAATAAAATGTGGAGAAACGCCTGCATCAACGATACCTACGAGCCTGGCTCTGCCTTTAAGGTCATTACGGCGGCAGCCGCATTGGAAAACGGCGTTGTCCGGGAAGAGGATTCTTTTCAGTGCCCGGGCTATATTGTCGTAGAGGGCAGAAAAATCCGGTGTGCAAAGGTTCGGGGTCATGGAACTGAAAATTTCGTACAGGGGACGATGAATTCCTGCAATCCGGTGTTTGTGACGGTAGGGCTTCGGATGGGTGCAGATACGTTTTACCAAAGCATGAAGCAGTTCGGGCTGCTGAACAGAACTGGAATCGATGTGCCTGGAGAAGCCGGTACAATCATGCACGCACAGGATCAGATCGGTCCGGTGGAGCTTGCGACGATTTCGTTCGGGCAGTCCTTTCAGATCACGCCGATCCAGCTTGCAGCGACGGTCAGCTCCCTCATTAATGGCGGGACGCGGATTACACCGCATTTGGGACTGTATTGCGAAAAGACGGACGGTTCGGAGCGCATTTCGGTGCAGAAGGAAACGGAGCAAAAACGGATTCTTTCGGAAGAAACGAGCGCCCGGCTGCGCAGCATCCTGTTTCAGGTCGTGGAAAACGGCGGCGGAAAAAATGGAAAAGTCGAAGGCTATCAGGTGGGCGGCAAGACGGCGACCAGCGAGACGCTTCCTCGCGGTACTGGTCGGTATATTTCTTCGTTTCTGGGTTTTGCACCTGCGGACGATCCGAAGGTGCTGGCATTGTGTATTATCCGAAACCCCCAAGGCGTCTATTATGGCGGACTGGTGGCGACGCCGGTAGTGCGCGAGCTTTTTGAAAATATTCTTCCCTATCTGGATGAAATAGGGTATTATGAGAAGAATGAAACAATAAACCGCAATTAATTGCAGGGAAACATAGAACGAAAGTGCTGTCTATGGCAGCGAAAGGAGAGAATCAACATGGATTTACTGGGAAAAAAGGTACTGGTAGCCGGATGCGGAAAGAGCGGACTCGGAGCCGCCGGACTCTTGCAGAAAGCGGGAGCCGTTCCCGTTCTGTTTGATGAAAATGAAAAGCTGGATGGGAAGGCGCTCTGCGCGCGGGAAGATTATCCAAAAGACACTGCGCTGGTACTGGGAAGCCTTCCGAAGGAGCTGCTTTCCGAGCTTTCGCTGGCGGTTTTAAGCCCCGGTATTTCTATTGAAGAAGCGTTTGTTTCTACACTGAAAGAAGCGGAGATTCCGGTATGGGGCGAAATTGAGCTCGCCTGGAACTATGAAAAGGGAAAGGTGCTCGCAATTACAGGCACGAACGGAAAGACCACGACGACAACGCTGGTGGGCGAGATCTTGAAGCGTTATCAGGACAATACGTTTGTTGTCGGCAATATCGGAACCCCCTATACGCAGGAGGTTTTAAAAACAGATAAGGACAGCGTGACGGTAGCGGAGATCAGCAGCTTCCAGCTGGAAACTGCAGTGCATTTCCATCCGACTGTCAGCGCGATTTTAAATATCACGCCGGATCATTTGAACCGTCATCATACGATGGAGAACTATGCGGCGGTCAAGGAATCCATCACGAAGAACCAGACAAAGGACGATTTCTGTGTGCTCAATCACGAGGACAGCTGGTTAAAGGCGTTTGCACCGAAGTGCCCGGCCCAGGTCATCTGGTTTTCTTCCAAAGAAAAGCTGGAGAGAGGCTATTATCTGGTCGGCAGCAAAATCTGCAGAAATCTCGGAAATGGGGAAGAAGTCCTGATGGATGTTGACAAGATGCAGCTGATCGGCGTACATAATTTTGAAAACGTGATGGCGGCGATTGCAATTGCAGCAGCATACGGCGTGCCGATGGAAACAATTCTGGATACCGTAAAACATTTTCAGGCAGTAGAACACAGAATCGAATATGTAGCGACCAAAAACGGCGTCGTTTATTATAACGATTCCAAGGGAACCAATCCCGATGCGGCGATTCAGGCGATCCGCGCAATGAAATGGCCCACCGTGCTGATCGGCGGCGGCTATGATAAGCAGAACACCTACGACGAGTGGATTGAAGCGTTTGACGGCAAGGTGAAGCTGCTTGTGCTGATCGGTCAGACGCGGGAAAAGATCGCGGAGTGCGCAAAGAAGCACGGAATGGAAAATATCGTTTTGGCGGACAGCTTTGAAGAAGCGATGGATACCTGTGTAAAGGCAGCGTGTCCGGGCGATGCGGTGCTGTTGTCCCCCGCATGCGCGAGCTGGGGAATGTTCCCGAATTATGAAGTGCGCGGTAAAATGTTCAAGGAATATGTAAACAGCCTGAAGGGGTGAGCAAGTGGCAGGACGGAGAAAATCTCAGAAAACAGAATACTATTTTGATTACAGTCTTCTGTTCATCATCCTGTTTCTGACAGGCTTCGGACTGGTTATGATTTATTCCGCCAGCGCTTACGATGCGACGACGCAGAATCTGAACGAGGACTATTATTTGATGCATCAGGCGTTTGCGGCGGCGCTGGGGCTGGTGGGGATGTTTTTTGTCTCCCACATCCCATATCATTTTTGGGAACGGTTTGCGGTAATCGGCTATGTGGTTTCCCTGATTTTGATTGCACTCGTGCTGTCGCCGCTGGGCGTCGAGGTCAACGGTGCAAGAAGGTGGCTGAATCTCGGTATGTCGATTCAGCCTGCGGAGATCGCAAAGCTGGCGATGATTCTGTTTCTGGCGACGTTTATCTGCAAGATGGGAAGAAACATTCGGACGTCGAAAGGCTTTTTGACGGTTATTGGAGTTTCCCTGCCGCACGTTTTTTGTATCTGGCAAATCACCAACAACCTGAGCTCTGCGATTATCGTGCTGGGAATTGCGGTCCTGATGCTGTTTGTGGCGAGTCCGCAATACAAACCATTTTTCATCATAGGAGGAATTGGAGCACTCGCAGTTATAGGCGTAATTTTCGGTGTCAAGCAGCTGCAGAGCATCGAAGGGCTGGATTTCCGTTTCGCCCGTATCATGGCGTGGCTCGATCCGGAAGCCTATGCGTCCGGCAAGGGCTTTCAGACGCTGCAGGCACTTTATGCGATCGGCTCCGGCGGTATTTTTGGAAAGGGGCTCGGGCAGAGTATCCAGAAACTGGGCTTTTTGCCGGAGCAGCAGAATGATATGATCTTTTCGATCATTTGTGAGGAGCTGGGGCTGTTCGGCGGCATCGCTGTGATCCTGATTTTTTTGCTGTTGATCTGGCGTCTGATGATTATTGCGAACAACGCGTCGGATCTGTTCGGTGCGCTGTTAGTTGTCGGCGTGCTGGGGCATATCGCGATTCAGGTCATTTTAAATGTTGCGGTCGTAACGAACTCAATGCCGAACACCGGCGTGTCCCTGCCGTTTATCAGCTACGGCGGCTCATCGATCCTGTTTTTGCTGATCGAGATGGGGCTCGTCATGAGCGTTGCCCGCGGCATCAAGGTCCGGGATGTGTAATGGGGTATGCGTGTATCGTGCTTTCACCGGGAGCAAAAAAGACGAGCGTGTTATCTGGACACGGGGCAGCAGTGCAGCTGCATTTGTCACGTGTGCGGTACGTTTGCCATAGTATAGGGTAAGGGCAACGCGGACGGTGGTTTTGTGGATTCAATCTGGATCAGAGGCAAAAGACCTCTTTATGGGGAAATGACAGTGCAGGGGTCGAAAAACGCCGTGCTGCCGATTTTGGCGTCGACCATTCTGATCGCCGGAAAGACGACACTGCGAAACTGCCCGGATATTTCGGATGTGGACTGCATGTGCCGCATTTTGCAGAAAATCGGCGCAACAGTGACAAAAACCGGTCACGAGATCTGCGTGGACGCTTCCGGTGCGCTGCAAAGCAGGCTTCCGGCAGAGGAAGTGGTTCGGATGCGTTCCTCCATCGTGCTGACGGGCGCGCTTTTGGGGCGGCTGGGGCAGGCGTCCTTCTGCGATCCGGGCGGCTGTGTCATCGGCGACCGCCCGATCGATTTGCATCTGAAAGCCTTTGCACGCTTCGGTTGTCAGATAAGACGGGAGGATGACAGTTTTTTGACGGTACTTGCAAAACGCCTGAACGGTGCACAGATCCGTTTTCCGTTTTCGAGCGTCGGTGCGACGCAGAATGCGATTTTATGCGCGGTCTGTGCA
Organism: Gallintestinimicrobium sp.; assembly: GCF_046968865.1. Taxonomy (NCBI): domain Bacteria; kingdom Bacillati; phylum Bacillota; class Clostridia; order Lachnospirales; family Lachnospiraceae; genus Gallintestinimicrobium; species Gallintestinimicrobium sp. The sequence continues at coordinate 309,160 of NZ_JBKVPW010000002.1, forward strand.
AAGGGAGAAACAGTGCTGACAGGTTGTGCAAAGGAACCGGAGGTCGTTTCGCTGTGCCGCTTTTTAAACGGTGCAGGGGCAAAGATCGAAGGAGCCGGAAGCAAAACGATTCGAATTGAGGGCGTAAAAAAGCTTTGCAGCACAGAATTTTCCATCGATGCGGACCGGATCGTGGCAGGAACCTGTCTGATCGGTGTACTCGCGGCAGGCGGGGAAGCGTTTTTGCGGCAGGCGCCGATCGGGCAGCTTACAGCGGTGATTGCAGTTGCCAAAAAAATGGGCGCACAGATTATCCCAACCCCAAAGGGGCTGTTGGTAAAACGTGCAGGCAGGCTGGTTTCCCCGCTTTTGCTGGAAACGGACGTATATCCGGGCTATCCGACCGACCTGCAGTCCCCGATGCTGACGGCACTGTGCTGCGCAGAAGGAAACTGTATGGTGTCGGAGCGCGTTTTTAATGGAAGGTTTGGTGTGCACGAGCAGTTAAACCGTATGGGTGCTGCGATCGTCGCCGGACAAACAAGCGCGGAGGTTACCGGAGGCAGAAAACTGCACGGAGAACGGGTTTTTGCAAAAGAACTGCGGGGTGGTGCGGCACTTGTGCTGGCGGGGCTGTGTGCAGAGCATAAGACGGTCGTGGAAAACTGTCATTTTATCCGGAGAGGATATGAAGATATCGTAAGGGATTTCAGAGAGTTGGGAGCAGACATTGGCACAGAAACAGAAATATAAGCTGCTGGACGGCGGAAAATCTGAAAAAAGTCGGAAGAAATCAGCTTCCGGCAAAAAAAAGAAAAAAAGCAGCGGCAAAGCTGCCGGGTATTCCTATGCAGTGGCAACGCCGGGCGAGTGGCTGCGCGCAAATCTCGGCGTACTGATTGCCAGCATCGTGATCGTCTGTTTGGCGGCGGCTGCCCTCGTCGTGGTGTCCGTGTTTCGGGTGCAGAACGTTTCGGTCGAGGGAAACGTCCACTACACGAGTGAAGAGATCGAGGCGATGGTTCTGACTGACCGGCTTTCCTACAATTCGCTCTATCTTTCGTTAAAATACCGGAATAAGGAAATCCGGGACATTCCGTTTATCGAAACGATGAGTGTCCGGGTCGATTCGCCGGACAGCATCACGATTCGTGTTTATGAAAAGTCTGTGGCGGGCTACGTGGAATACATGGGGCGTTACATGTATTTTGACCGGGACGGTATCGTGGTGGAATCTTCGGAGACGAGGACAGAAGGAATTCCGCAGGTGACGGGAATTAGGTTCGACCATGTTGTTTTGTATGAGGCGCTTCCGGTGAAGAATACCGATATTTTTCAGGAAATCCTTTCGATTACGCAAATGCTTTCCAAGCATCAGATCACGACGGATAAAATATATTTCAACGAATCAAATGAAATAACACTTTATTTCGACAATATCCGGGCAAAGCTGGGAAAGGATAACCTGGAGGAAAAGGTGATGCGCCTGGAGCAGATTTTACCGAATCTGTCGGGCGAAAGCGGAGTACTCGATCTGCAGAATTACTCGGAAGACCGTAAAAATGTGACGTTTCAGAAAGATGGATAACCGCAAAGAAATTGAAAAAATGGGTTGCGTAATTCTGAAAATGATTATATGATAAATATTATGAAGTTTGTCAGGAATGAAGGAGGAAATACCCTTGCTGGAGATTAAAGTAAATGACGCAGAAGCGGCAGCGCACATCCTTGTCATTGGAGTTGGCGGTGCAGGCAATAATGCTGTAAATAGAATGATTGATGAGAAAATTGACGGTGTGGAGTTTATCGGAGTCAATACAGACCGACAGGCTCTGCAGTTCTGCAAAGCGGAAAAGCACCTGCAGATCGGCGAGAAGCTGACCAAGGGACTGGGCGCAGGCGCAAAGCCCGAAATCGGTGAGCAGGCAGCTCAGGAGAGTGCAGAAGAAATTTCCAAATCCTTAGACGGAGCAGATATGGTATTTGTTACCTGCGGTATGGGCGGCGGAACCGGAACCGGTGCGGCTCCCGTTGTCGCAAAGCTCGCCAAGGACAAAGGAATCCTGACGGTCGGTGTTGTAACCAAGCCGTTCCGCTTTGAAGCAAAGACCCGTATGAACAATGCGATGTCCGGTATCGAGAAGCTGCGTGACAGCGTGGATACTCTGATCGTTATCCCGAATGACAAGATTTTGGAAATTGTGGACAAGCGTACCAGTATGCCGGAAGCCCTGATGAAGGCCGACGAAGTCCTTCAGCAGGCAGTACAGGGAATTACCGATCTGATCAACGTCCCCGCAGTCATTAACCTCGACTTTGCAGATGTACAGACCGTTATGCGCGACAAGGGCATTGCTCACATCGGTATCGGCGAAGGTAAAGGCGACGATAAGGCTGTTATGGCAGTCAAAGCCGCTGTAGAGAGCCCGCTGTTAGAGACAACGATTGCAGGCGCAACCGATATCATCATCAACGTGTCCGGCGATATTTCCATGTTCGACGCTTCCGATGCGGTGGACTATGTCCGTGAGATCACCGGCGATGACGTTAACATTATCTTCGGTGCCATGTACGATTCCAACCAGGCAGACTACTGCCGGATTACCGTAATTGCAACCGGTATTGAGGAGACACCGGCTTCCCGCTTCGGTACTTCCTTTGCAAGAAAAACGATCACTCCTTCCGTAGGCCAGACCGGTATGAAGACCACAGTGAGCGCGACGGGCGCGAACACGACAAGACCGTATAACAGCGCACTGCAGCAGCCGGTTCATCCCGGAGCTGCTTCCAATGCGGAATTAAAGAAGCCGGCAGGCATAAATGGCATTCAGCCTGCTCCTACGGTACTGCGCAGCAAGGTACAGGAGAGAGATTTAAAGATTCCGGATTTCCTTCAGAAAAAATAAATAATTTTAGTAACGAAACAGAAAACACCGCGAGGTGACTGAAAAAGTCATTTCGCGGTGTTTTTTTGTCGAAACTTTCCCCGGCAGTGCACAGCGTTTCGACAAAATCCACGCGCCCGCATTTTTATAATAAGGACATACAGTTTTGGAAAACGTGCGGGAGGAAAGGCTTGTGAGCTATCGGATTTATGCAGACCGGGTCTGGATAATGCACACCTGTATCAATGTGCTGCTGTTATTTCTGACAGCGAAACTGTCTGGGATAACAGTAAGGGTTCGACGGATTATCGAAATAGCAGCCGGAAATGCGCTGTGCTTTACGGCAATCCTGTTGCTGCCTGCTCCGGCGGTTTTGCAGGGAGAAGTAGGGATAATTCTGGCAGGAAAAACGTTTTTTTGCCTGATTGCAGCACTTTGGTGGGTACAGCGATGCTTTCGGGTCAAAAGCCGGGAAGGAATGCGGCGTGTCTGGATCTGCTATATGTGTTGTGCCTGCGTGCTCGGCGGCGTCTGCAACGGCATTTCTGAAGTCCGGGAGCTGTTTGAAACCGATCAAAACGGTTTTGGGACCGGCGGGCAGGTTTCCATGATGCAGCTTTTGGTCTGGTGCGCGATTGTCGTCTGGTATGGCGCAAAGCTTCTGGACCGGGAGCGCAGGCGGCAGAAACATCCGATCTGGAAAGTCTCTTTTTTCTGGAAAACGAAGTTTTTTTCCGGAAGCGCGTTGATGGACAGCGGAAATTCCCTGAAAGACCCGTACACGGGGCGTCCGGTCTGCGTTTTGGACGAAGAGACGGCGAAAAAGCTTGGAATTTCGACGGAAAAGGCGGTTCGGCTGATTCCCTATCACAGCATCGGCAGGGCCCACGGACTCCTTCGGGCGGTGACGGTTTCAGAACTGTATCTGAGAAAAGACGGACAGGAGAAAAAGATTGCAGATGTGACGGTTGCGGTCGGACCCGGGCGTTTGAGCCGGTCGGGCGGATACCAGATGATTCTGCATCCAGCATTACTGGAGGAAAAGAAAGGAGCAGACCATGATATTAAAAGTAGCGATGCCGGGAAAAGTGCAGTTTAAATTGATTCGCCGGGAACCGGCATTTTTTATGGCACATGAGGGGGATATTCATTATATTGGCGGCGCAGATGTGCTTCCGGCACCTCTGGAAACGGAACAGGAAAACGAAGTGATTCAGGATCTGGCGACAGAGGAATATGCGCAGGAGGCGCGGTCAATTTTAATTGAACACAACCTGCGCCTGGTTGTTTACATAGCAAAGAAATTCGATAATACGGGCGTCGGCGTGGAGGATCTGATTTCGATCGGCACGATTGGACTGATCAAGTCAATCAATACATTCAATCCCGGGAAAAATATCAAGCTCGCAACTTATGCATCCCGATGCATTGAAAATGAAATCCTGATGTATCTGCGCCGCAACCACAAGACGCGGATGGAGGTTTCGATCGACGAGCCGCTGAACGTGGACTGGGACGGAAACGAGCTGCTTTTGTCGGATATCCTGGGGACGGATGAGGACGTGATCTACCGGGATATGGAAAACGAGGCAGAGCGCAGGATTTTAAGAAATGCGGTGGCGAAGCTTTCCGAGCGGGAGCGCACAATCGTCAGCCTGCGTTTTGGACTGGATACGCCGGACGGGCAGGAAATGACCCAGAAGGAGGTCGCGGCATATCTGGGTATTTCCCAGTCCTATATTTCCCGGCTGGAAAAAAAGATCATGAAGCGGCTGAAAAAAGAGATGGTGCGGGAGTGAAGCTGCGCGTTGTAGCTGCGGCCGACCGCCATGCCTGCACGCATTCCGGGATGTGCTGTCATGCCGTGAAATACTCACACCGTGTGTTACATGCTCCCTGCATCATGCGCTCAAATACGCGCGCATGATGCGGAGAGCATTTTTTTCGAGCCGGGAAACCTGTGCCTGGGAAATCCCGATCAGCTCGGCAACCTCCATCTGCGTTTTTCCCTCGAAAAAGCGCAGAGAAATGATCTCATGTTCCCGGGCATTGAGCTTTTTTAACGCGTCGGACAAAGACAGATGCTCGACCCAGTTTTCCTCCCGGTTCTTTTTATCCCGAATCTGATCCATCACATAGAGCGTGTCTCCTCCGTCTGTGAAAATCGGCTCATACAGGCTCATGGGATTTTGGATGGCGTCGAGGGCATAGACAATATCCTCCCGGGAGATGCCGACCTCGGAGGCAACCTCGGTGATGGACGGCTCCTTCTGGTTCTTTTTTAAAAGCATTTCCCGCGCGTAGATGGCTTTATAGGCGGTGTCGCGCAGCGAACGGCTGACCCGGATGGAGTTGTTGTCCCGCAGAAAACGCCGGATCTCGCCAATAATCATTGGAACAGCATAAGTTGAAAACCGTACTCCCAGTTCGGTATTGAAATGGTCGATTGCCTTGATCAGACCGATACAGCCAATCTGAAATAGATCGTCTACGTTTTCCCCTGCAGAGGAAAAGCGTCGGATGACGCTCAAAACGAGCCGCAGATTTCCCTTGATAAACTGTTCCCGTGCCTCGGCGTCGCCCTGCCGGATCTGGATAAAAAGCGCGTCTTTTTCTTCATTGGTTAGGATCGGCAGGCGGGCGGTGTTGACGCCGCAGATTTCCACTTTGTTGAGTGCCATGGCATTGCCTCCTGTGATTGAAAAGCTATGAAAAGAGCATGGACGAAAAAACGGAATTTATTCAAAGCGATGACGCAGATTTTGATGTATTGCAGCGCATGGCAGCCGTAGTGAAAAGCGCTGCACCAGCGTGCGCGCCGCTGCATAGGATAGAAAAAACGGGAGAATTTCGGATGCTTTTTTCAGAATTAAAAAGCAAGGAAGTCGTAAACTTACGCGACTGCCGAAAAATGGGACATGTGACGGACTTCGAGTTCGATGAGTGCAGCGGCGTGATCCAGAAAATCATTGTGCCGGGCATCGGCGGCAAAAATTGGAAATGCCTGTTTGGCTGCGATACGGAGTATGCGATTGCGTATCAGGATATCAAACAGATCGGACCGGATGTGATTATGGTAGATGTGCCGTAACACAGCGGAGTATAAGGGTCGAAAAACGACAGATTTTACCAAAATGACAATGCAGCGGATATTCGGGTGTGCTATACTGAACATAAGAGAAACTGCGTTGCAGGCGACACAAAGTAGCCAGGATCGCAGAGACGAACTGGATGTTTGTCTCGCGGTTCCTTCGGCGCAAAGCGCCTGCGAAATGGAGATTGGTATGAAAATTCTTTTGATCAATGGAAGCCCGAAAGGCGATCGAAGCAACACGTTAAAGCTCTCCAAAGCATTTCTGGAGGGCATTTTGGAAATCGACAAGGATGCAGAGATCAGACAGATGAACCTTTCCGAGAAAAAGATCGCTCCCTGTAGGGGCTGTTTTGCCTGCTGGAACAAAACGCCGGGCAAATGCGTGATGACAGACGACATGCAGGAGGGCATCGAAGGAGAGCTGTGGGCGGATCTCATGATCTGGAGCTTTCCGCTTTACTATTTCAGCGTTCCGGGGCTTTTGAAAAACTTTATCGACAGGCAGCTGCCCATGAACCTCCCGTTTATGGAAGAGCAGGAGGGGCAGACCGGGAGCGGCGGGCATCCGTCCCGATACGATATGAGCGGTAAGCGGCATCTGCTGATTTCCACCTGCGGATTTTATACCGCAAAGAATAATTACGACAGCGTGACAAAGCTGTTCGACCATGTGTGCGGCGCAGGGCAGTATGAAAGCATTTTCTGCGGACAGGGTGAGCTGTTCCGTGTTCCGGAATTAAAGGCGCGGACGGATGAATATCTGGAATGCGTCAGACAGGCGGGGCGCGAATACGCACAGAAACAGGCGATCTCAGAAGACGCGAAGGAAAAGCTGAGAGAACTGTTATATCCGAGAGATGTATTTGAAAAAATGGCGGATGCGAGCTGGGGCGTGGAAAAAAAGAGCGGCGAAAAGGAAGATCCGGTGCTGACCTTTACCAGGCAGATGGCGGCACTTTATAACAAAGACAGCTTCGACCAAAAAGAGCGCGTGCTGGAAATCCGCTATACAGATCTGGGAAAAGCATGGCAGATCGTGCTCGGAAAAGACGGCAGCACGGTGCTGGATGCAGGCAGCAGGGAAGCAACGACGGTGATCGAGACGCCCTGGGACGTCTGGCAGTCGATTGCAAGGGGAGAGATCCGTGGGGATGCAGCACTGGCAAAAGGAATGTATCGCGTGACCGGAGATTTTTCCCTGATGATACACTGGGATGATTTCTTTGGTGCAGCAAATGCAGCTGCGGGAAAAGAAAAATCCGGCAAAAAATCCGACGGGAGGACAGCAGAAAAAGAAAAACAGCCGCAGATGATTTTCATGCTGGCAGCATGGATTACGTTCTGGGTGGCAGTGCCTGTCGGAGGAAATGTCGGAGCGATCGTGACGCTGGCGATCTGCGCGTGCCTGCCGCTTGCTGCGTGGAACCGGAAGCTGACGGTTTATGACCGGCTTTCCTTTGGAATTGTCGCACTGCTTTCTGTCCTCGCCCTGCAAAAAGGCTGCGTCAATATCGCACTGCTTGCCGGATATCTGGGCTTCGGGCTGATGTGGCTGTTATCCTGCCTGACAAAAGAGCCACTCTGTGCGGCTTATGTCAAATACAACTACCATGGCGACGATGCGTTGGAAAATCCGATTTTTATGAAAGCGAACAGAATCCTGGCGGCTGGCTGGGGAATCCTCTACATTCTGATTGCAATTTGGTCGGCATTTCTGTTGTCGGCAGGGCATACGACGCTGATGCAGATTTTAAACAACATGGCGACCGTGCTCATGGGCATCTTTACGGGTTGGTTTGAAAAATGGTATCCGCAGCGCGTCGCGGCGGGAAAATAATTCCATCCCCCTCTTTACAAAGATGTTTTAAACGAAGTATAATAATTTAAACAAAACTAAAGAACCTTGCAAATAGATAAGAAGGAGGGTATTGTTGTGAAGCTTCAGATTTCAAACTGCAAAAAGGCGGCGGTTCAGGACGGCATGATCGGTCTGTTTTTTGAGGATATCAACTACGCGGCGGACGGCGGTCTGTACGCAGAGATGATTGAAAACCGGTCGTTCTCTTTTGTGGACTGTTACGGGGACGTGGGAGATTATTATACTAAGCCTGCATGGGGCTATGGCTGGAATGCGACCAAAGAATGTGGTGAGGGCCGCATGGAATATGTGACGGGCAGCCCGATCAGCCGCGTGAATCCGTGGTATCTGCGGTTCACGGCGCAGGATGCCGGACAGGGCTTCTGGAATAAGGCGTATGACGGTATTTATCTGGAAAAAGGAAAGACCTACACCGTTCGGTTTTATGCGCGGGCGGCGCAGTATCCGGAAGGAGATATTACGGTACAGGTCACAAAGGACGGCAGAATCTGCGCACAGGCAGAGGTTTCCTGCATCCATGCGCCGGAGAAAACCTGGCAGAAATGGAACCTGTATGAAGCAGTACTGGAAGCCGGGGAGACAATCCGGAACGGCAGATTTACAATCAGCCTGACAAAGCCCGGCACGGTCGAGTTCGATTTGATTTCCATGATGCCGGACGATGCGGTGGCAGGTGTGTTCCGCAAAGATCTGTTTGACCTGTTAAAAGGCTTGCATCCCGGTTTTTTGCGTTTTCCGGGTGGATGTATTATCGAAGGAAATACGCTGGAAAATCGTTACCGCTGGAAAGAGAGCGTCGGCGACATCAAAGATCGCCGCACGAATTTCAATCGCTGGGCAGTGCATCTGACGAGCGAGGAAAACGGATGGCACACGCAGTATTCCCATTACAACCAGACCCTCGGCATCGGTTTTTATGAATATTTTCTGCTGTGTGAGCTGATCGGTGCAAAGCCGCTGCCGGTTTTGAATGTCGGTCTGGCGTGCCAGTTCCAGTCCTATGAGCTGGTGGAAATGGACGAGCCGGAGTTTCAGGAGTTTTTGCAGGATGCGGTTGACTTGATCGAGTTTGCAAACGGTCCCGCAGACAGCACCTGGGGCAGTGTCCGTGCAAAAATGGGACATCCAGAGCCCTTCGGGTTGACGATGGTCGGCATCGGCAATGAGCAGTGGCAGACGGAAAAGATTGACTTCTTTGGTCGGTATCAGGCATTCGAAAAGGCAATCCACGCAAAATATCCCGAAATTAAGCTGATCGGCTCTGCAGGACCGGATATCACCTCCGAGCATTACGACAAGGCATGGGAATTCTATAAAAAAGAAGTTCCTGCAAGAGACAATTTCTGCTATGCAGTGGATGAGCATTACTATGTAAAACCCGACTGGTTTTATGCACATACAGATTTCTATGATGAATATCCGAGGGATGTCAAGGTGTTCTCCGGGGAATATGCTTCTCATCCGATCAGCGGCATGAACCTGCCTCAGGCAAACACCCTGGGCGGCGCACTGGCAGAGGCTGCATTTTTGACCGGCGTGGAAAGAAATGCGGACGTTGTTGTGCTGGCTTCCTATGCGCCCCTGTTTGCAAGAGTCGGCTACGCGCAGTGGTCTCCGGATATGATCTGGTTCGATGAGACGAAAGCCTATGGGACGCCCAGCTATTTCGTACAGAAGCTTTACGGAGAAAATATGGGAACCGTGACCCTTGCGATGGACGGACAGGAAAAAGAGCTGCGCAAGGAGCAGGTTTATGCAAATGTAAGCCTCGATGAAAGAACCGGAGATCTCATCTTCAAGGTGGTCAACCATAACGACTGCGAAAAAACGCTCGAGCTCGATCTGGGCAGCTTCCGGGCAGCAGGAACGGCAAAGAACGTGATTTTGACCGGCGAGGGTGAAGACGCGTATAACTGCATTGAGCATCCGGACAGCGTAAAACTTTCGGAGTGCGAGAGCAATGCAGCAGACGGCATCGTGCTTCCGGCAAACAGCTTTGTTGTAACACGGATTCCGACTGTGCGGTAAAAAAGGATTCTAAAATGGCAGGAGAAACAATAGAATGCACGCTCTGCGAGCATTCTATTGTCATGAATAAAAAAGAATGTGCCTTGGCACATTCTCGCGCCGAGGCGCGGTTGCTTCAGCAACCATCTACCCTTGCGCCGAGTGCGCATCCTCGCAGAGCGTTTTTATCGTATGGAAACGAAGTTTCCATACGATAAAAACAGCGCCTGCCGGCAATATCTCGGCGTCATACAGCTGCTGTCAGAAAACAGCTGTATGGCGCCGAATTGTTTTTGCCCTTCGCAGCTTTCCAAGGAAAGGTCTTGAGAAATACGCTCCCTTTCGCTATAATCAGGTTATATGGGCAGATTTTGCCCAAATACAGGTTGATCTGTCAAAAAACGTTGCCGCCGCTGGTGACAACAGCAAAAGAGAGGGCATTATGGAGATCCAATTACAGAACCTGACAAAGAAATTTCCGAACCGAAACCGCAAGCATCCGGGGGATGTCATCGCGGTCAACGAATTTAACTTTACGATCCCGGACGGTCAGCTGATCGGTCTGTTAGGACCGTCGGGCTGCGGTAAGAGCACGACGTTAAACCTAATCTGCGGTCTGGAAAAGCCGACCTCGGGCAAAATTTTCTTCGGCGGCGAGGATGTGACGGGCGTGGAGCCGGAGCATCGTGGTGTCGGCATGGTATTTCAGAATTACGCGCTATACCCGCATCTGACGGTGCGGAAAAATATTATGTTCCCGCTGGAGAATTTAAAGGGAAAAGACCGCCTTTCCAAAGAAGAGATGGAAAAGCGCGTGCTGGACGCAGCGAAGATGGTTTCGCTGGAAGAACTGCTGGATCGAAAGCCCAGGGAGCTTTCCGGCGGTCAGCAGCAGCGTGTAGCCATCGCGCGTGCACTGGTAAAAATGCCTCGCGTGCTTTTACTGGATGAGCCGCTGTCGAACCTGGATGCGCGCCTGCGCCTGCAGACCCGGGAAGAAATCCGCAGGATTCAGCGCGAGACGAAAATCACGACGATCTTCGTCACGCACGATCAGGAGGAGGCACTGAGTATTTCCGACCTGATTGTTGTCATGAAAGAAGGCATCCTGCAGCAGATCGGCAAACCGCAGGAGGTTTATGACCAGCCGGCAAACCTGTTTGTGGCAAAATTTTTGGGCACGCCGCCGATCAATGTCTTTTCCGGAAAAGTGACAGACGGTCAGGTGAAAATTGGGGAAGAGACGGTGCTGCTTGCCGATCTGCCTGACCAGGAGGTAACGGTCGGTATCCGTCCGGAGGGCTTTGTTGTGGACGAGGACGGAACGTTTTCCTGTGCATTAAAGGGCATCGAGGTGCTGGGCAGAGATATCAGCATTGTCGCGTCCCATCCGGCTGCGGAAAATGCATCCATCCGCGCGATCGTCGGCTCGACCAGGTTAAATCAGGATATGGCACAGGCAGTTTTCTTCTCGCTGAAAACAGATAAGGTATTTTTGTTTGATGCAAAAGACGGCAGCCGGATTGAGACTGTGTTAAAGCGGCCTGCAGGCAAAAGGAGCTGACCATGAAAAAACAAACCCTCAGGGCATGGCTGTATTTGCTGCCTGCCATTTTATTTCTGGGATTTTTCCTCGTCTATCCGCTGATCGACGTGTTTGTTTATTCGATGGAGGAGGGCTATAACTTTGCGTCCCAGACCTATTTCGGAACCGGATTTTACAACTATTCCTATGTCCTGCATGACCCGTATTTTTTACAGGCGGTCGAAAATACATTCCTTCTGGTTGTCATCACCGTGCCCTTATCTACAGGCTTTGCACTGCTGATTTCCCTGGCACTCAGCTCGATTAAAGCGCTGCGCGACCTGTATCAGACGGTATTTTTCCTGCCCTATGTGACCAATACGCTGGCGGTTGGCATGGTATTTATGGTGCTGTTCCAGAAAACAGAATATACGGACGGTTTAATCAACCTGATGCTGCACTGGTTCGGTGCAGGACCGGTCGATTTTATCAGCGGTCCCTACTGGGCGAAGATGTTTGTCCTGTGCTTTTACACGATTTGGGTCGTTATGCCCTTTAAAATTCTGATCTTAACGAGCGCCCTCGCTTCGGTAAATCCCGACTATTACAAGGCGGCGAAGGTGGACGGAACCTCGAAGACGAGAATTTTCTGGAAGATCACAGTGCCGATGATTTCCCCGATGATTTTTTATCTGATTATCACTGGATTTATCGGCGCGTTTAAAGCCTACAGCGATGCAGTTGCGCTGTTTGGAACGGATTTGAATGCGGCTGGGATGAATACGATTGTCGGCTATGTTTACGACATGCTTTACGGGGACAGCGGTGGCTTCCCGTCCTATGCTTCCGCGGCGGCAATCCTTCTGTTTGTGATCGTTTTGACGATTACCTGTATCAATCTTCTCGTAAGCAAAAAACATGTGCATTACTGAAAGGCAGACCGTTATGGACAAAGAATTGGATTATGGACAAACCGAAGAACGGGACCGGAAAAAAGCCAGAGCTGGCAAGACAGGAACCTATATTTTTCTGACGTTCTGGGCGCTCGTGGTGTTGTTTCCGTTTTACTGGATGCTTTTAACCTCCGTAAAAAGCTACGGTTCCTATAACGCAGAGCATATCCCGAAGCTGTTTACGCTTTCGCCGACGCTGCAGAACTACGCAGATGCGTTTACTTCTGTACCGCTGGGCAAATATCTGCTCAATACGCTGATTTTCACGGTTGTGACGACGGCGCTGATGATGGTCGTGATCACGCTCGCGGCATATGCGTTTGCACGCCTTTCCTTTCCGGGAAAAAATCTGGTGTTCACGTTTTTTCTGTCCCTGATGATGATTCCGGCGGAGCTGGTCATGATCACCAACTACGCGACGATCACACAGTGGGGCATGCGCAACAGCTTTGCCGGATTGGTACTGCCGTCCGTGACCTCGGTGTTTTACATTTATTTATTGAAAGAAAATTTTGAACAGGTTCCAGACGAGCTGTACCGTGCGGCAAAGGTGGACGGAACCTCTGATTTGAAATATCTCTGGAAGGTGATGCTCCCGATCTGCCGCCCAACCCTTGTTACCGTCGGGATCTTAAAGGTCATTGAGTGCTGGAACTCCTATCTCTGGCCGCGTCTGGTGACGGACGATCCGGCATATTATCTGGTTTCCAACGGCATTCAGGAGATCCGGGAAAACGGCTTCGGCAGAGAAAATATCCCTGCCATGATGGCGGCGGTGGTCGTGATTTCGGTTCCGCTGATCGTGCTGTTTTTGGTGTTCCGCAAAAAGATTATGGCGGGCGTATCGCAGGGAGGGGTAAAAGGATGAGACCATTCTGGAAAAAGATGCTGTCCTGTGCGATGGCGTTCGTCTGTCTGACCGGGGCTGCAGCAGGGCTGACCGGATGTCACGGCTCGAAGGAAAAAGCTGCGTTTGAAGTGCCGGAGAGCTTCGACACGACAAAGCAGTATGAGATCACGTTCTGGGCAAAAAACGACACGAACATCCGTCAGACGGATATTTACAAAAAAACGATCGCGGATTTTGAGGCACTCTACCCGAATATCACGGTCAATCTGAAGCTGTACACGGATTACGGCAAAATTTACAACGACGTTATTACGAATATTGCGACGCAGACGACGCCGAATGTCTGCATCACCTACCCGGATCATATTGCAACGTATTTAACCGGCAGTCAGGTGGTCGTACCTCTGGATGAGCTGATGGCAGATCCCGCCTATGGACTTGGCGGAAGCAATCTGGAATTCGATTCCCCGACGCAGGAGGAAGTAATTCCGCAGTTTTTGAAGGAATGTTCCTTAAACGGACATTATTACGCGCTTCCCTACATGCGTTCGACAGAAGCCTGCTATATCAACCAGGATTATGTGGAGCAGCTGGGCTATACGGTTCCTGACGTGCTGACCTGGGATTTTATCTGGGAAGTCTCTGAGGCAGCTGCGAAAAAGGCCGCGGATGGAAAGTATGTGTTAAATGGGGACGACGTTATGATCCCGTTTATCTACAAATCCACCGACAATATGATGATTCAGATGCTGCGTCAGAAAAACGCCGGATATTCCACGCAGTCCGGCGAGGTCGAGATTTTCAACGATACGACAAAGGACATTCTGTTTACGATTGCGGATCATGTCCGTTCCGGTGCATTTTCAACGTTTAAGATTTCGAGCTATCCGGCGAATTTTTTAAATGCCGGTCAGTGCGTATTCGCCGTGGATTCCACCGCAGGCGCGACCTGGATGGGCCCCGATGCGCCGCTGTCGGATATCAGCGACGAGGCAAAGCAGTCCTTTGAGGTGGCGGTGCGTCCCGTTCCACAGTATGACCCGGAAAATATGCAGATGATTTCGCAGGGACCCTCGGTTTGTGTTTTTTATAAGGAAGATCCGCAGGAGGTGTTGGCGTCCTGGCTGTTTACCCAGTACCTTCTGACCAGCGACGTGCAGATTTCCTATTCTGAGACAGAAGGCTATGTACCGGTCACGTCCAAAGCGCAGGAGTCCGCCGAATATCAGGATTATCTTGCGCGGGAGGGCGAGGATGCGGACACCCATTACAAAGTAAAAATCGAAGCGGCGAAGCTTTTGTTAAATCATACGCAGGATACGTTTACAACGCCCGTCTTTTCCGGCTCGGCTTCCCTGCGGGATGCGGCAGGACAGCTGATTGAAAAAACGGCAAAATCTGTACGTCGAAAAGAAACCGTGGACGAGGCATACACGGATAAGCTCTTCGATGACGTGACTGCGCTGTATCACTTAAATGATACGCTGCAGAGCACGGCGGGCAAACAGGATCTGGGACCGCTTCCGACGACCTCCGTCGTATTGCTCAGTGTGATTGGCGCTGCCTGGGTGTTGATTCTTTTGTATGTGGTCTGGCAGCAATTGCAAAAAAGCAAAAGAGGGGATTGATTTTCCGGACATTTCGGCTATAATAAGAGTGTTTAAGCAAAAATGGTTTTCCATGGGACGGGAAACGTCCTGGAGACAAAGGAGAAGAAAGATGAAAAAATTACTGGCAATGGTTCTGACCGTTTCCATGACTGCAGCAATGGTTGGCTGCGGACAGGCAGCAGAAACCACAGAGACAGCAGCTGAGAGCACTGCAGTAGAGACTGTTGAAAGCACTGCAGCAGAAGAGACCGCAACTGAGAGCACAGAAGAAAGCACTGCAGCAGAAGAAGCAGCAGGCGATGTTTTATCCTATGCAGATTATGTTGCAGCAGATCTGGACAGCGAAGTGACCATCGAGAGCTACGTTCAGGCAAAACAGTCCTGGTGGGAAGACAAGGCTACTGTTTATACACAGGACAAGGACGGTGCATACTTCCTGTATGACATGGCTTGTTCCGAAGAAGATTATGAAAAGCTCGTTCCCGGCGTAAAAATCCGCGTAACCGGTTACAAATCCGAGTGGTCCGGCGAAGTTGAGCTGATGGATGCAACCTTTGAGTTCGTAGAGGGCGCAGACGAATATATCGCTCCTGCAGTTGATGTTACTGACCTGCTTGGCACAGACGAGCTGATCGATCATCAGAACCAGCATGTTACCTTTACGGATCTGACTGTAGAAGCGGCTGGTCAGGATGCAGACGGCAACGATGTTCCTTATCTGTACAACTACGATGGTTCCGGTTCTGAGGGCGACGACCTGTACTTCAACGTTTCCAGCAACGGCGAAACCTACACCTTCCTGGTTGAGTCTTATCTGTGTGACAAGGACAGCGATGTTTACAAGGCTGTTAAAAATCTGCAGATCGGTGATACCATCGATGCAGAAGGCTTCCTGTACTGGTACGAGGGTGTAAATCCCCATATCACAGCAATCACAGTAAAATAAATCCGACGCTGCAGCTTGCAGCCGATACAGACCGCCGGCGGCTTTTTCGAAAGCCCCGGCGGTTTTGTTATCTTTTCCTTAAATTTTTACGAATTCTTTTTGCCCTGTATTGACTTTGGAAATATTTGTGGATAAAATACAGACTTAGTAAAGATAAGGTTAGGAAAAACAAAGGATAAGGGTTCTAAATGTACTGTGAATGTGAATATGGGGACGGCAGGCTTCCATTATTGTTTATTGTAAATCCTGCAGCCCACTCAGGAGAGGGCTATGCGCTCTGGAAACAGGCGGAAGCAGTTTTGCAGGAGCGCAGTATTCCTTATGAGGTTTATTTTTCGGAAAAGCGCGGCGATGTCAGGCAGCTGGCAAAACGGCTGACGAATGTTTCCGAAGGAGCGGAACGGTTTTTAATTGTGCTCGGCGGAGACGGAACGCTCAATGAAGCCATACAGGGGATGCAGCATTTCGAACAGGTTCGGCTCGGTTATATCCCGACCGGTTCGAGTAACGACCTGGCGCGGGATCTTAAGATTGGGCACGACATCAGGCCTCTGATGAAAAAGCTGCTGGATGGCGGCACAGAGCACCGGATGGATCTTGGATGCGTCACATGGAATGCTGATGGAAAAACGCAAAAAAGGCATTTTCTGGTCAGCTGCGGCATAGGATATGATGCAGCGGTTTGTCAGGAGGCGCTCGATTCCCCGATGAAGGACGCGTTAAACAAACTCGGGATCGGCAAGCTAACGTATCTTGGGATCGGCTTGAAGCAGATGCTGACGCTGCAGTATTGCAGGGCGTCGATTCGCTTGGACGGCAGGGAGATCATCAAAGCAGGAAAGCTTTTATTTGCAGCGGGAATGATTCACCGCTACGAGGGCGGCGGCTTTTGCTTTTGTCCGAAGGCAGACGATCAGGACGGGCTGCTCGACCTGTGCGTGGTCAATAACGTGCCGAGATGGAAATTCCCGATCATTATCCCTTTTGCATTGAAGGGAAAGCACGGAGGATTTAAAGGCGTGGATCAGTATCGCGCCTCCCGGATTGAAATTCGTACGTCGACGCCCTGCTGGGTGCAGACAGACGGAGAGATCCCGGGAAAGCTCGACAGAATTGAACTGACAGTAGAAAAACAGAAGCTTCGGTTTATCATATAACGATTGTATAGAACGTATAAAAATAGAAGAAACGCTGTTTTTCGTGAGGATGGAATCGCTGCCCGGCAGCGAAAGAGGAGAGCAATGAAACGCTATTATGAGAAATATAAGCATATCATACCGTTGGCAATCTTCGGTGTGATCTACGTTCTGTGGTTTTATTTGCTGGAGCACCGCACCAATGTGCAGTATATGGTAGTGCATATGAACATTGATGATTATATACCGTTCTGTGAATATTTTGTCGTGCCGTACCTGCTCTGGTTTGCTTATGTACCAGCTGTGCTCGGGTATCTGTTTTTCAAGGATCGGCGCAACTATGACAGATGTGCAGTTTTTCTGTGCACGGGAATGCTGATTTTTTTGGTGATTTCTACGTTTATTCCGAATATTCAGCATCTGCGGCTTCACACCATGCCGCGCCACAATGTATTTACGGTTCTGGTGAGTCAGCTTTGGCAGACGGATACGCCGACCAACCTGTTCCCAAGTATTCATGTATATAATTTCCTCGGAGCGCATTTCGCGGTGATGAACAATGAAACGCTCTCCGGCAAAAAGTGGGTGCGCAGAGGCTCCCTGATTCTCTGTGTTTCGATCATTTTATCCACGATGTTTATCAAACAGCATTCGATGTTCGACGTTTTGATGGCGTTTATTATGGGCGCTGTGATGTATGCAGCGGTTTATTATTACGACGTCGTAGGCGCATATCGTTTCCAGACAGGCAAGCGACAGCGCAAACGGGCGAGAATCGGATAAAAATAGTTCTTGCGTAATTTGGTAGGCTATGTTAGAATATCCCTCAATGGCGCACAAGTGTGTGCGACATAAGAACATAAAGGGGGCGATATTATGACAGAGCCTACCAAATATTTTGTGGTGACAAAAAAAGCGGTACCGGAGGTATTATTGAAGGTTGTGGAAGCGAAACGGCTGTTGGAGTCGGGAAAGCTGCCCACCATTCAGGACGCGGTAGATGCGGTTGGTATCAGCAGAAGCTCTTTTTACAAATATAAGGATGATATTTTCCCGTTCCACGACAGTACCCAGGGAAAAACTGTAACGCTTTCGATGCAGATCGAGGACGAACCGGGACTTCTGTCAGATGTGCTTCAGGTCATTGCACAGTTTGGCGCAAATATTCTGACGATTCATCAGAGTATTCCGATCAATGGCGTTGCGGCGCTGAGTATCAGCGTACAGGTTCTTCAGACGACGAAGGACATTTCGGAAATGCTGGATGCGATGGAGAAGCGGACAGGCGTGCACAGCGTAAAGATTCTGGCGAAAGAGTAGAAAACGGAGAATAGCAAAGCATGGTAAAAGCAGCGATATTAGGATATGGTACAGTGGGAAGCGGCGTGGCTGAAGTGCTTTCCTGCAATCAGGAGCTGATTGCAAAGCGTGCCGGTAATCCGATTGAAGTGAAATATATTCTGGATCTGAGGGATTTTCCCGGAGATCCGAATGAGACGAAAGTCGTACATGATATAGAAGTTATTTTACAGGACCCGGAGATTTCGATTGTCTGCGAGACGATGGGCGGAAACGAACCGGCATACACGTTTTCCAAGCGTGCATTGGAAGCCGGAAAGAGCGTATGCACTTCGAATAAGGAGCTGGTTGCAAACCACGGCGCAGAGCTTCTTCGGCTGGCGCGGGAGAATCGCTGCAATTACTTTTTTGAGGCGAGCGTAGGCGGCGGTATTCCGATCATTCGTCCAATTAACAACTGCCTGACGGCGGAGCGGATTGTGGAAGTTTCCGGTATTTTAAATGGAACGACGAATTATATTTTAACAAAGATGGAACAGGAGGGCATGTTGTTTGAAGAAGCCCTTGGTCAGGCGCAGGCACTGGGCTATGCGGAGCGCAATCCGGAAGCAGACGTGGAAGGCTACGATGCGTGCCGCAAAATTGCGATTCTGACCTCTCTCGTAGCGGGAAAGACCGTTGATTTCCACAAAATCCATACGGAGGGCATCACCGGAATCGATCCGACAGATTTTGCCTATGCAAAGAAGCTGGATGCGACAATCAAGCTTCTGGCGCTCAGCCGGGAGACGGAGAATGGCTATCAGATATCCGTTGCGCCGTACCTTCTGAAAAAAGAAAATGCCCTTGCCGGTGTCAACGATGTGTTCAACGCCGTGGCGGTATGCGGCAATACGCTGGGCGATACGATGTTTTACGGACGCGGTGCCGGAAAGCTGCCGACTGCGAGCGCGGTAGTCGCCGATGTGGTGGAATGCGCGAGACATCTACAGAAAACAGTCGGATGCCTGTGGGAAGAGGGCGAGGCAAAAGTCGCCGACTTTGACAATCAGGAGGGACGCTTCTTTGTCCGGGTGTTAAAGAAAGCCCGGGCGGATGTCGAAAAGGTATTCGGAGCCGTAGTGCCGGTCGTTTTGGACAGCGCTTTGGAGGAATTTGCTTTTGTGACAGAATCCATGCAGGAAGCAGAGTTTGAGAAATGCCGGGAGCAGATCTTCGGATTTGTGAAAAAGATCAGAATCAAGGATTGAAAAAAGACAGGAGAATACAGAGACCATGAGAAAAGTAGTAAAATTCGGGGGCAGTTCCCTTGCGAGCGCACAGCAGTTTGAAAAGGTCGCGGAAATCGTCCATGCAGAAGCATCCAGAAGATACGTTGTACCGAGCGCGCCGGGCAAACGGTTCCGCAAGGACACAAAGGTAACGGATATGCTGTATGGCTGTTACGCGCTGGCGGAGCAGGACGAAGATTTTTCTGAAAATCTGCACCAGATCGAGGAACGCTATCAGGAGATCATTGACGGTCTGTCCCTGACGTTGTCTCTGGAAGACGAGTTTGCTGTCATCGAAAAAAACTTCCGTGCTCATGCCGGAAAGGATTATGCGGCATCTCGCGGAGAGTATTTAAACGGTATCGTAATGGCGGCTTATTTGGGATATGAATTTGTCGATGCGGCACAGGTCGTATTTTTTAAGGAAAATGGCGAATTCGATGCAGTAAAGACCAACGAGGTACTGGGCGAACGCCTTCAGAACATGGAAAACGCGGTTGTGCCGGGCTTTTATGGCGCAAATCCGGACGGAAGCATTCGCACGTTCTCCAGAGGCGGCTCCGATATCACCGGTTCGATCGTTGCAAAGGCGGTTCATGCGGATGTTTATGAAAACTGGACGGACGTATCCGGCTTTCTGATCGCAGACCCGAATATCATCCCGAACCCGGAAAAGATCGAGACGATCACTTACAGAGAACTGCGCGAGCTTTCCTATATGGGCGCGTCCGTGCTGCATGAAGAGGCAATTTTCCCGGTCAGAAGCGAAGGTATCCCGATCAATATCCGCAACACCAACGAACCGGACAACAGTGGCACCTGGATTGTGGAGAGCACCTGCCAGAAGCCGAAATTTGTCATTACAGGTATTGCCGGCAAGAGAGGCTTTTGCTCAGTTAATATCGAAAAAGATATGATGAATTCCGAAATTGGGTTCGGCAGAAGAATTTTACAGGCTTTTGAAGATAATGGAATTTCGTTTGAGCATGTACCGTCAGGCATCGATACGATGACCGTATTTGTACATCAGGATGAATTTATGGATAAGGAACAGAACGTAGTCGCAGCGATCCATCGCCTTGCAAAGCCTGATATGATCGACATCGAGGGCGACCTTGCGCTGATCGCAGTCGTAGGCCGTGGCATGAGATCGACCAGAGGCACTGCGGGACGTATCTTCTCCGCACTCGCGCACGCTAATATTAACGTTAAGATGATCGACCAGGGCTCCAGCGAGTTAAACATCATCATCGGCGTGAGCGACGGGGATTTCGAAAACGCCATTCGAGCGATCTACAATATGTTCGTGCTGGTGCAGCTGTAAGGCTTGCCAATAAAATGGGAATACGAGGTCCTGTGCTTTGGGAGCACTCCCGGCACAGGGCTTTTTTATCGTATAGGAAACTTCGTTTCCATACGATAAAAATACTCCGCGAGGATGCGCACTCGGCGCAGGGGTAGATGGTTGCTAAAGCAACCGCGCCTCGGCGCGAGAATGTGCCAAGGCACATTCTTTTTTTAGGGCAAGACCATGGGCATCATGGGTGACTGGATGGACAAACATCTTACCTTCGTTCCGGTTATGAAAAAAGCTTAAAATAATCTTAAAGATTTCCGACATAAAATATGATATGCTATTACCAATGAGCAGTACCGGAAAAAAGAGAAGAGGCAACCGGCTGCTTGCAGACGAGTTGCCTCTTCTCTTTTTTCCGACAGGGCGAATGCCCTGCAGCGAGGAAACGCGAAGCGTTTTCGAGCGGGTACTGCGGGATCGAGGAAACGCGAAGCGTTTTCGAGGTGGTACTGCGGGATCGAGGAAACGCGAAGCGTTTTCGAGGTGGTGCTGCGGGATCGAGGAAACGCGAAGCGTTTTCGAGGCGGTACTGCGGGAATGAGGAAACGCAAAGCGTTTTCGAGGCGGTACTGCGGGATAGCAGCGGAAACGAAAGGAATCAGAAAATGGCAGATAACAAAATACCGGTCATTTGTGTCAAGGATCTGTATAAAATCTACCGCGTGGGCGAA
Source organism: Gallintestinimicrobium sp. (assembly GCF_046968865.1). NCBI lineage: Bacteria > Bacillati > Bacillota > Clostridia > Lachnospirales > Lachnospiraceae > Gallintestinimicrobium > Gallintestinimicrobium sp. The sequence goes on from NZ_JBKVPW010000002.1 coordinate 330,622, forward strand.
TCGAAAGTGCGCGCCCTAAACGGCGTGGATTTCACGATTTATAAAGGAGAATTCTGCGCCATCGTCGGGACGTCCGGATCGGGCAAATCGACGCTGTTAAATATGCTCGCCGGGTTGGAGAAGCCGACAAAAGGCGAAATTGTCATCGCGGGGGAACATATCGAGAACAAGACAGAAAACCAGCTGGTTCGTTTCAGACGGGAGCATATCGGGTTTATTTTTCAGTCTTTTAACCTGCTTTCGACGATGACAGCGCTGGAAAACGTGGCGCTGCCATTGACATTTCAGGGTGTGGATAAGGCAAAGCGGTTAAAAAAAGCGTCGGCGCTTCTGGATCTGGTAAAGCTCGGCAAATACAAAAATCACCGGCCGACTCAGATGTCTGGCGGACAACAGCAGAGAGTCGGCGTGGCGAGGGCACTCGTGGTTGATCCGGAGATCATTTTTGCGGACGAACCGACCGGAAACCTTGACTCCAATACGTCCAGAGAAGTGATGGAGCTGATGCAGCAGGTGGTACACGAAAAACAGCAGACGCTCGTGATGGTTACGCATGACAACCATCTGGCGAGTTTTGCAGACCGTATTTTCCATATTATTGACGGCAAAATTGTCCGGATTGACGATATGACAGGAAAGAGCAAAGAAGAACGGGAAAAGGAAGAAAAGAAACGGGAGGAAGAGGCGAGCATATGAAAAGCTGGTGCAAAAAATTACTGACAGCAGGACTGATTTTCATGACGGCGGTAGCAGCTGTCAAAACTCCGATGCCGGTTTATGCGGATGAGGTAAGCGGAAACTCGGTACAGTACATCACGGATGATGATAGATGGAGAGCGTCCGTGGAGCTGAAAAACTACAAGGAAAGTCTGATTAAACGGGAAAATCCGGAGCAGTACATCATCGATGATCTGGACGATATCATGTACAGTGGGCAATATTACATCGCAAATTCGGAATACATGACGCCCGATGCGATGTGGAGCTATGTGGAAAAAGTGAAAGCGGAGATGGACACAGCGATCGGTAAAAGCGGAAGTGTGACAACGACGACGGAATTTCTGACGGTTGCGGACAACTGGACGACGCCGAGCGTTTCCTATGGACAGAGTGTGGAAATCGTGCTGCCGCTCATCAACCTCGGTGAAGAATGGCTGACAGACCTTCTGGTAGAGCCGGAGGTTTCCAACGACATCCAGAAATGGCCATTTAAGCCCGACAGCACCGGATATACGAAGAACTTTAACGAGATTCCGGGCTGTGCCACAAAGCTGTATGACGAAGCGGTGTTCAACAGAAGAGAGCTGACCTGGACGTTTACCGCCAGAGAGGACGTCCTGACCGGTTATTATCCGCTGACCTTTAAGGTATGGTACAGCAAAAACAAAATCCGCTGCGAGAAACCGGCAGAGATTACGGTATATGTATATTGCCAGGGCAAACCCGGCAGCGGACGGATCGGATCTTCTGATCTTGCGACGATTTCCCAGCCCAGAATTATTGTGACGGGCTTTGAAACTGATCCGGCACAAGTGTATGCTGGCAGCATTTTTACCCTGACGATTCATGTCAAAAATACTTCCCAGGATACTGCAGTCAGCAACGTGCTGTTCGATCTGGAAGCCGTGGAGGGTGGAACTGAAACGAGCAGTGGACAGGTGACAAACAGCTACGCGTCGTTCCTACCGACGTCCGGATCCAGCTCGATCTATGTGGATCGGATGCCGGCGGGCAGCAGTCAGGATCTGAAAATCGAAATGCAGGCGAAGGCGGATCTTTCTCAGAAGCCTTATGTAGTAACGGTCAAGATGAAATATGATACGGATTTGAAGGCGGATCTGACGGACGAAGCGAAGGTTTCCGTACCGGTCAAGCAGGAAGCAAAGTACGACACGAGCACTCCCGAAATCAATCCGACCTCGATTATGGTTGGGGAACAGTCCAATGTCATGTTCCAGATTTATAATACCGGTAAGACGACGCTGTATAACGTTCAGGTAAAGTTTGAGGCGGACAGCGTTGAGGGCGGCGATACGTTTATCGGAAACCTGGCGCCCGGTGCCACCGGAAATGTCGATGCGATGGTAAACGGCATTGCTGCGACGACAGACGACGGATCGGTAAAAGCGGTGCTGACCTATGAAGACGATGCGGGTAACCAGACCCGTCAGGAGATTGATATGCAGCTGTATGTTTCGGAACCGATGATTGATGACGGCTCCGATATGATGATTCCGGAGGAAGAGCCGCAGAAGACCTCAAACATCGGAATGATTGTCGGGATTATCGCAGCAGTTGCTGCAGGAATTGTTGTTGTAGTCGTTGTCGTGAAGCTTCGGAAAAAGAAAAAGGCGGCAAAGCTTCTGCAGGAGGACTTGCTCGATTTAAATCAGAAGGATGATCAACAATAGAATGCACCCTCTGCGAGCATTCTATTGTCATGAATAAAGAAAAACAAAGAGCCAGACGAAATGTTTGGCTCGCGTTTTCTTAGCTGTCAAAACGGAGACGAATATGAGAATACTTGATTTGCTGCGGATGAGCTCTGCAAATCTGTGGAAAAGAAAAGTGAGGACGCTTCTGACAATTCTTGGCGTTGTGATCGGTACGGCGTCTATTGTCGTCATGGTATCGCTGGGACTTGGCTTAAACAAGGCGACAATGGAAGATATTGAACAGTACGGCGGTCTTACGACGATCGAAGTGCGGGAGGGCAGGGGAGATAGCAGCTCCTATACCACGTACTCCATCGGCGGAGGCGGGTCTGTGACATTTTCTTCGGATTCCGGAAGTTCGTCCTCAAAGGATAAGGTGATGCGTCTGGACGATGCAGCGGTAAGTCTGCTTGAAAGTCTGGACCATGTCGAAAATGTATACCCGGTGCTGCAGCTTAATATTGTGGCAAAGTATGGGCAGTATGTGGATGACTATATGACCATTCAGGGAATGACGCCGGAAGGCCTGCAGGCGTTAAATATAGAAATCGGAGACGGTAAGCTGCCGTTGGATGACAAGGAGCTGCAGTTTTTTTACGGAAATCGGGTTGCGGCAGATTTTTATAATCCGAGAACCTATGAATATCCCTATTATGATAAGGGAGTATTTGCAGTCGATTTTATGAAAGACAGCGTCTTTTTCATCTTTGATCAGGATGCCTATTATGCGAGCCAGAATAGCGGAAGCTCAGGCAGGGACGGAGATTCGACGACGACTCCTCCAAAGAAATACCTGATCCCGACGGCGGGGGTGGAAAAACAAAGCGAAGACGGCAGATACAGTGCAAACGGCTACAATGTGTATTGCAATCTGGATGCGCTCACGGCGACGCTGAAACGGGTTTTTCGAAACAAGGCGATTCCGGGACAGCCTACGACATCCAACGGAAAACCGTATAAGGATTTGTTTTACTCTGTATTAAAGGTCAATGTGGATGACATCGACAATATGATTGCTGTGCAGGAGCAGATTCAGGCACTTGGCTATGAAGCGAGCAGTAATATTGAATGGATTGAATCCACACAGAAGCAGTATGCCAATATTCAGGCAATGCTGGGTGGAATCGGTGCGATTTCTCTTCTGGTTGCAGCGATCGGCATTACCAATACGATGATGATGTCCATCTATGAACGGACAAAGGAAATTGGTGTGATGAAGGTGCTGGGCTGCGATATGCGAAATATTCAGGCAATGTTTCTGATGGAGGCTGCAGATATCGGTCTGGTGGGTGGCATCGTTGGCCTGGGGATCAGCTATCTGATTTCCATGATCATCAACAAGGTCGTGGCGGCGAGTGGAAATATGTCGAGCCTGTCCTATATTCCGCTTTGGCTTGCCGGGGCGTCCGTGATCTTTGCAGTAGTAATCGGCATGGCGGCAGGATATTTTCCGTCAAAGCGAGCGATGAAGCTGAGCCCGCTGGCTGCAATCCGAAACGAATAATCAGACAATTCTGATAAAACGACTTAAAAAGACAGATAAATCAGAGATTATCTGGAAATAAAAAGAAAAAATTAACAAAATTAAAAAAACGTCAGATAAATAATTGACAGAACGGTTTTCGATGGATATAATGAAGTTACAAACAAGGAAAACAAAGAACAAAAATAAAAAGAAAGGAGGACAATCCACCGGAAACCGTATAACATTCACTCTTTTCAGACAGAAGATGTAAGAAACTGGTAGAAGCTTTTCAGTAGTCAAATGCTTTCCATTCTAATTCGGAAATAGAAAGCCTGTCGGATCGGATATCGAAAACATCAGAATGGATGAAAGAGCACAGGAAAAACTGCATAAGGAGTCTTTAAAGGGAATCATAGATTCCATTACTTTAAAGAAACGCGAAGCAAATGGTTTGCATCAAGTACACAATCCGATTTTGAATGCGGAAAAGATGTTGTTTGACGACAGGGAAACACGATGGAACGGAAAAGTCGTTGAGGGATGTCAACAGAAGAAACTGTACGCAGGTACAAAATCCGAAGAGTTGGAACGATACAGAGAAACGGAGGTTTAGACCATTGGATAGCGAATTTTAGAAGCGGGTATTGATCAAAAAGATGATTGATACCCGCTTCCGTTTGTGTTAGTCTAAAAGGGAATCCTGCAGACAAACGAGCTTGGAAGGAACAGTATCAGAGATGTCAGAAAAAAAGACGAACAGAGAAAACAGAAGAAGGCGCAGACGCAGAAATCAGATGATTTCTTATTGTGTCATGGCGGTGGTTTTGATTGCAGTTGGGATGGGCTGCTTTTTTGGCATTCGCGCAGCTGGCAGTGCGGTAAAACAGCATCAGGCGGCGCAGGAGGAATCCAGACAGGAGCTTTTGGAAGCGTCCCGGGTAGAAGAATCCGCGCAGGCGCAGGCGGCGGTCGCGGCCCTGTTTGAGACGGAATCTACGGAAGAAACGGAGAGCACCTATACAAAAGAGGAAGCATTAAACGATATGGTAGAGGATACGCTCGCAGGGATGACGCTGGAGCAGAAGGTAGCGGGACTTTTCTTTGTGACGCCGGAGCAGTTGACGGGAGTTTCACAGGTTGTGGCAGCGGGCGATGCGACCAGAGAAAGCCTGGAAAAATATCCGGTAGGCGGCCTGATTTATTTTGCACAGAATATCCAGTCGGAAAACCAGTTAAAAGAAATGCTTTCCAATACAGCATCCTACAGCCTGTTTCCGCTGTTTTTCGGCGTAGATGAAGAGGGCGGAAAGGTTGCGCGCGTTGCGGACGCCTTAAAACTGGATAAGACTCTACCGATGGGGGAAATCGGTGCGGCAGGAGATACGCAGGCGGCATACGATGCATATCAAAATATCGGAGGTTATCTTTCTGCTTATGGTTTTAATGTGGATTTTGCACCGGTTGCAGATGTGTTGACGAATGTAGACAATACGGTGATCGGAAACCGTGCCTTTTCATCGGATGCAGGTGTGGCGGCACAGATGGTTTCCAGTGCGGTGACAGGGCTGCAGGAGACCGGCGTGAGTGCCTGTCTGAAGCATTTTCCGGGACACGGGGATACAGCAGGGGATTCTCATACCGGCGCGGCGCAGACGAACCGGACGAAGGAGGAGATGGAAGCAGAGGAATTTTTACCGTTTCAGTCTGGCATAGAAGCGGGTGTAGATATGATTATGGTAGGGCATATCACAGCACCGAACCTGACGGATGGAGATTCGCTTCCTGCGAGTATTTCCGAAAAAATCATTACGGGAGTGCTGCGCAACGAATTGGGTTATCAGGGGATTATTATTACCGATGCAATGAATATGGGAGCGATTACCGAATATTATAAATCGGACGTTGCCGCGATTATGGCATTGAAAGCCGGTGCGGACATGGTTTTGATGCCGGAGAATTTTGAAGAGGCATATCAGGGCGTTTTGGATGCCGTTGTAGATGGAACGGTGAGTGAGGAGCGGATCGACGATTCTCTACGGAGAATTTACCGCGTAAAATTAAAAAGCCGTGTGTTATAATGAGCGCAAGAGAGCGGGAACAGGCGAAGCCTGCTCATCGCGAACGGCGAAATTATTGAGTGAGCTATGCTCACGATATAATCGCAGAGAGAATAAAAATGCTGCAAATGGGCAGAATGGAGGAAAAAGATGAAACTGATTTGCTTGGATCTGGAAGGAGTTCTGGTACCGGAAATCTGGGTCGCTTTTGCGGAGGCGAGCAAAATTCCGGAGCTGAAAAAAACGACGAGGGACGAACCTGATTATGATAAGCTGATGCGTTGGCGCCTTTCTGTTTTAAAAGAGCATGGGCTCGGACTGAAAGAAATACAGGAGACGATTGCCTCTATCGACCCTCTTCCGGGGGCAAAGGAGTTTCTGGATGAACTGCGCAGCTTTGCGCAGGTGATTATTATCAGCGATACCTTTACGGAATTCGCACAGCCTCTGATGAAAAAGCTCGGCTGGCCGACAATTTTTTGCAATTCCCTCGTGGTAGCAGAGGACGGCGAGATCACGGATTATAAGATGCGGGTGGAAAATTCTAAACTGACAACCGTGCGGGCATTGCAGTCGATTGGCTTTGAAACGGTCGCAAGTGGAGACAGCTATAACGATCTTGGCATGATTTTAGCGGGAAAGAGCGGATTTTTATTCCGTACGACAGAGCAGATCAAAGCAGATTATCCGCAGATTCCGGCACTGGAAACCTATGAAGAGCTGCTAAACGCGTTGAAAGAAGCGTGAAATTTTTGTGAACTGCCTGGCTTCCATTGACACTATTTTGAAACGGTGTTATAGTACATGTAGAACAAAGATGATGACCGGATCGACAACCGGTAAGAGACATCCCCGGAAGTGATCCGGGGATGTTTGCGCTCTTGCAGAATGGAGGCAACAATGGCAGCAAAGAGAGATTATTACGAAGTGCTCGGCGTTTCCAAAAGCGCCGATGCCGATGCGATTAAAAAAGCATATAGAAAACTTGCAAAAAAATATCATCCGGATGTGAATAAGGATGATCCGACGGCGCAGCAGCGCTTTCAGGAGATTACAGAGGCGTATGGTGTATTGAGCGATCCGAAACAGAAAGCGCTGTATGATAAGTATGGTCACGCGGCGTTTGACGGAAGTGGGGCAGGCAGCGCCGGTGCGGGCCCACAGGGCAGCTATGGACAAAATGGTGGATTCCATTCGTTCCACTTTGAAGGCGGAAATATGGATGACCTGTTTGGAGATTTGTTCGGCGGCATGTTCCACGGCAAATCCGGACAGAAGCAGTCCGGCAAGAGCTATCGGACGCATTTTGGAAGTGGATTCGGCGGAGCTGATGGTTACAGCCAGGGCTTCGGCGGCACGGCAGGCAGCGGCTATACCGGCGGCTTTGGCAGCTCGACCGGCAATGGCTACACTGGCGGTTTTGACGGCTTCGATTTTGGCGGCGGCAGCTACGGCGGCTTTGGCTCCTCTCAAAGAGGCGAGGATCTGCGCGCTGAGATCAGCGTCAGCTTTGACGAAGCGGCATTTGGCTGCGAAAAGAAGATCAGTTTGCAGGGACAGGATGGCAAGATATCTACCGTTCAGGTTAAAATCCCGGCGGGTATTGAATCCGGCAAGACGATCCGTTTGCGCGGAAAAGGTATGCCCGGAAGCAACTTGGCAGGTGACGGCGACTTGCTTTTGAAGGTAGATGTTCAGGAAAAACCTGGATTTGAACGAAAAGGCGCTGACCTGTATACAACGGTCAAAATCCCGTTTACGACGGCGGTGCTCGGCGGCGAAGCAGAGGTTGCGACGCTGACCGGCAAGGTTGTGTGCAGGATTAAACCCGGTACGCAGTCCGGCAGCAGGATTCGTTTAAAAGGCAAGGGCATCGTGTCGATGAAAGACGCATCCGTACACGGAGATCAGTATGTGACGGTTCAGATCGATGTGCCGAAGAATCTGTCCGCCGCTGCAAAGCAGAAATTAAGGGAATTTGAAGAAGCGTGCAAGGGCGGCAGCAGCCGCGGCGCAGCATAAAACAGTTTGATCGCTGGTGCTTTAAGTGGATGCGGCGTGCAAAAAGTGCGCCGTATGTGCACAGAAGTGCAGCACTGGTGTGTAATATAAACAATAGAATGCACGCTCAGCGAGCATTCTATTGTCATAAATAAAAAAATCTGAGAGGAAGCGTATGGGAAATGTCATAGATTATTTGATTCAGTATGGCGATCAGGCCTTTGCAGAGCGGGCGTTTTGCGATGTGGATGTCCTGATTTTGGCGCAGTTGTCCTATTTTGATTTCGGGAGTGCTGTGCCGACGATTGCGCAGCACAAAAAGAGTGTGACGCTGGAAGAAATCGACCGGACGGCTGATCTTTCTGCAGTGTTTGCAGATAAGTGGTACGGGGAAAACAACCGAAAGCTCTGGAATGCGCTGCTTGCTGGAAGACGGTTTCGCACGATGCGATGCAATTACTATCGGGAGCGGATGGAGGAAGAGCAGGAGGCGCAGTTCGGAGCAGTCACTTTTTTCCCGGAAGGTTGTGAGCCGGTGGTGGCGTTTCGTGGAACGGATGATTCGGTTGTCGGCTGGAAAGAGGATTTTCGGCTGGCATTTCGAAAACCGCTGGCATCCCAGGAGATGAGTAGTGTGTACCTAAATCAGGTCGGCTGCAAGCTTCCGGGAGCGTTTATGGTATGCGGGCACTCCAAAGGCGGAAACCTGGCTGCCTATGCGGCGACCTGGGCGGAAACCGGCGTGCAGCGCAGGATTACGGACATTTATAGTCTGGACGGTCCGGGATTTTTGCCGGAAGTGTTTGAGGGAGATTCCTATGAGCAGATCAGAAGCCGTGTGCACCGGATTTTGCCGTATTCCTCTTTGGTCGGGATGCTTTTACAAAATTATGAACAGTATGAGGTTGTAAAAAGCTCCGGGATCGGCATTTTGCAGCATGATGCGTTTACCTGGCAGATTGAGGACGGAAAGTTTGTCAAGGCAGTGGATATCGAGGCAAAACAGAAGCGGATGAACGAAGCACTGAACCAGTGGATTTTTACGCTTCCGGAGGAAGAACGTCAGCTGTTTGTCGAAACGCTGTTTCAGGTAATAGACCAGACCGGCGTGACGACGCTGACAGAATTTTCAGAACACTGGAAGGAAAATCTCAAAAGCTGTTTAAAAAGTCTGAAAAGTCTCGATCCGGAAACCCGGAAACGAATCCGTAGAATTATTAAAATCCTGTTGGAGATTTACGGAAATACCTTGCGGGGAGAAAAAGAAAAATGAGATCGGAAAAGCTGATCTTCCACATCGACGTCAACAGCGCTTTTTTGAGTTGGAGTGCGCTGGAGAGGCTGCGCGGTCAGCCGGGCAGTCTCGATTTAAGGACAGTGCCATCGGCAGTCGGTGGCGATGAAGAATCCAGGCACGGCGTTGTGCTTGCAAAAAGTACGCCTGCCAAAAAATATGGAATTACAACAGGAGAGCCTCTGGCAGCCGCACGTCGGAAATGTCCGGGGCTGATTGTCGTGAAGCCGGATTTCGCAGTTTATGTGGAACAGTCGAACCGTCTGCGGGCGTTATTGCGGCGCTATACGGATGTGGTAATTCCGTACAGCATCGATGAAGCGTGGGCAGAATTTGAGAATTTTGGCAGAATGTACGGTGAACCGGAGGCATTTGCCAATAAGCTGCGCTGTGAAATCAAAGAAACCCTTGGATTTACGGTCAATATCGGGATTTCGACGAACCGTCTGCTCGCTAAAATGGCTGGGGATTTCAAAAAGCCGGATCTGGTGCATACCCTGTTTCCTGAGGAAGTTCCGGGAAAATTGTGGAATCTTCCGGTGGAGCATCTTTTATTTGCCGGAAAATCGACCTGTAAACGGTTGAAAAGTCTGGGAATTTATACGATTGGGGATCTGGCACAGGCGGATTCCGGAATGCTCTTTGCGCATATGAAAAAGCATGGGCTTGCGCTGCAGGAGTATGCCAAAGGGCATGAAAGCGCCGGAATGTTTGATATGGATGCGGAAAATAAAGGATGCGGAAACAGCGTCACGACGCCGGAGGATGTGACAGACCCTGCCTATGCGCGTCAGATTTTGCTCTCTTTATGTGAAACAGTCGGAATTCGGCTGCGTGCAGAGCACAAAAAGGCGGGCGGCGTGTCGGTCGGAATGCGCACGGCAGGATTTGAGAACAGCAGCAGGCAGATGCAGCTGGAATCTTCGACGGATGTGACGGAGGAAATTTACCGGGAGGCATGGACGCTTCTGATGCGGATGTGGGACGGGAAAAAGCCACTGCGTCTTTTAAACGTGACGGCGACGCGGCTGACGGAGTTCGAATATCGTCAGTACAGCCTGTTTGATTCGGTAGATTACGAAAAGTTGGAAAAAGCGAATCAGGCGATCGACCAGATCCGTGCGAAGTTCGGAGAAAATGCCGTGATGCGCGCGAGTTTTTTAAAGAGCAGCGTGTCTCCTACGAGCGGTGGACTGAATAAGGAAAAGCGGCGAGAAAGCATAGAACGGGAAGCTGATGGGGAGGCGCACTGGACGCAAGGGTAGATGGTTGCCTCGGCGCGAGAATGTGCCAGGGCACATTCTTTTGTCAGGAACAAAAAAGACACATCACATTGTGATGTGTCTTACCGTGCAGGAAAAGAGACTTGAACTCTCATGATATTGCTATCATACGGACCTGAACCGTACGCGTCTGCCAATTCCGCCATTCCTGCATTTATTGACCGTGGCTTTTGAAAGCCGTGTGCTGTTAACAAAAGCTATGTTATCACAGAAAATCGAAGAGCGCAAGCTTTTTTTGAAAAAAATGAGGAATTTTTTGATATTCCTGTTTACTGTAAAAAAGAATGTGCCTTGGCACATTCTCGCGCCGAGGCGCGGTTGCTTTAGCAACCATCTACCCCTGCGTCGAGTGCGCATCCTCGCGGAGCGTTTTTCTTTCATAGGACGCATTTTCCTATGAAAGAAAAAAACACACCACAATGTGATGTGCTTTACCGTGCAGGAAAAGAGACTTGAACTCTCATGATATTGCTATCATACGGACCTGAACCGTACGCGTCTGCCAATTCCGCCATTCCTGCATTGTCTGCTTGCCGCTGACAAGATGAAATATTAGCACAGTATAAAACAAAATGCAAGTCTTTTTTGTAAAAAAATAGCTTTAAGGAATAAAAATGTTACTGTTCCCATGCGCCATTCGCAATACAATAGAATGCGCGTTCCACGAATATTCTATTGTCGCGAATCGCATCGTGGATGCTTTCCGCTGTGGAGGCTTCGAACCTTGTGTTTTGATTTGGGCTGTGCTACAATCGAAAAGAAGGAGGCGGCAGAATCTGCCGGAAGGAAAACGATGGGAAAAAAGCTGAGATTGTTATTTATTGGAAACAGTCATACATATTACAATGATATGCCTTTGATGGCAGCAAAAAAAGCGAGGGCGGCAGGCTATGACTGCGAAGTTACGATGATCGCCCATGGTGGCTGGTTCCTGGCACAGCATGTTGCAGAGCCGGATGTACGGTTTGATATTCTGTTCGGCAATTATGACTATGTTATTTTACAGGAGCATGCGCATCCGTTTGGACCGGAGGAGAAGTTTTTCGATGCGGCGCGGAAATTGAACGCCTGGATTCGGGAAGCAAACAGTACGCCTGTCATTTACATGACTTGGGCGATGAAGGAAGAGGAAGCGGTGCAGTCCCGCATGACAAAAGCGCATCAGGAAATTGCAGAAGAAATTGGTGCACTGCTGGCACCGGTTGGGGAAGAATGGTGGCAGTACAAAAAGAATCATCCGGAAATTGAAATGTATGCGGAGGACGGCGCACATGCCTCACCGGCAGGCTCAGATCTGGCGGCATCCTGCATCTGGGAAACCATTCGGGCAGATCTTGAAAAAAAGTAAAATTTGTTGTTGACTTTCCGACGGCATAATGCTATTATACTTCTTGCAGCGGTTAACCGCTATGCGGAAGTGTCGGAATTGGCAGACGAGCAAGACTAAGGATCTTGTGATAGCAATATCGTGTGGGTTCAAGTCCCATCTTCCGCAGGAAGTATAAAAGCCTTGAGTTTCAAGGCTTTTTTCTTTTGCCTCGAAATAAATTGAGCTCGTTAAAGAGAATATATAATATAAATGAAACAGCGGCTATGGAAAACCAACGACAGGGTATGTGCAGGTGCGGATATTCTGTCGGAATGAAACGGGTTTTTCATGGCCGCTGTTTGTATTTGTACATCATGACGGGAGTTTTTGCACATTAAAAATAAGCGGAAAATGTCGTTCCAAAAGATGTGGTAGAGACGGAAACAGTACAAAAATACTAAAAATATAAGTTTCGAAAACGATTGAAATTGTGCACAGTCACATCACAATATGATATATATGATATAAAATACATAATTACATATAACATTACTTGACAATGCAAAACGGATATAATATATTATACCCATAAAGCACAAATGAGTATGGAAAAGATAGAAGAAATAATACACAATGCACAAAAACTATGCTCGCGTCTGGAAAAGGATGAATGGAAATGTGACTTAACTGCAAAAATGATATAAATAGTATATAAAATATAACAAGAGAGGAAGGAAGAAGAATGAAGGAGAAAACAAAAGAAAAACAAAAGGGTAAAAGCTTTTGGAAAAGGGAAGGAGTACAGGGATATTTATTCATGATCCCGACCCTGATCGGATTTCCGCTTTTGTGTGCATATCCGATGTTGTATTCCCTCTACTGTGCATTTTGTGACTGGGACGGATACAATGATCCGGTATTTGCAGGTTTGAAGAACTTCAAATACATCCTGACGCTGGACCCGGTATTTCCGAAGTCCGTAGCTGTGACATTTATTTATGCGCTGATTAACGTTCCGGTTTCCCTGATCCTCGGTCTTGCACTGGCGGTATTGTTAAACAAGCAGTTAAAAGGAATCAAGTTCTTCCGTGTTCTTTATTACCTGCCGACTATCGTACCGAGCGTTGCAGCAATCATTCTGTGGCAGTTTATGTTTAAGAGCGACACCGGTCTGTTAAACGGAATGCTTCGCCAGATCGGACTTCCTGCAGTTGGCTGGCTGACAGATGAAAAGGTTGTGCTGCTTTCCCTGAGTCTGATTAAATGGTGGGGCGTTGGAGGTATGATGATTATCTTCTTAAGCGGTCTGCAGTCTGTACCGGTAGATGTTTACGAAGCGGCAGACTTGGACGGCGCAAGCGGATGGCAGAAGTTTAAGAGCATCACGTTACCGATGATTACACCGATCGTGTTCTTACAGCTGATTACCGGTCTGATCGGATGCATGCAGTCCTTTGCAGAAGCACAGATTATGACAGGCGGCGGCCCGAACTATGCATCTCACTTTATCAATTATGATATTTATACCAATGCATTTTCCAATAACAAATTTGGACGTGCGAGTGCAGAAGCGTGGATTCTGTTCCTGATTATTATGGTATTTACTGTTATTATTTTCAGAAAATCTGAGCAGTACGTTTATTACGAGAATGAATAAGGAGGAAAATCGAAAGTGGGAAAGAAAAAGAAAGCCATTGTCACGACAGTGATTCGATATCTGATTATTTTGATCTTTTGTGTCCCGATGATTATGCCTCTTTTGTGGATGCTGACAACGGCCTTAAAAGATAATGCGGCAGTATTTGCGATGCCGCCTCAGTGGATTCCAAAAGTATTCCACTGGGAAAACTTCACAATCGGCTTACAGCAGATTGAATTCTGGAAACGCTTTGGCAATACTGTATTTATTTCCGTGATCGTATGTTTCGGTCAGGTGTGTAGCTGTATGAGCGTCGGTTACGCGCTGGCAAGACTGAGATTTCCGGGCAAGAAGGTGTGGTTTTACCTGATTGTAGGCAGCATGATGATTCCCGGCATGGTTACGGTAATCCCGGTATTCCGTTTATGGGCGGCATGCGGATTTTACGGAACCTGGTGGCCAATGATTATCCCGGCTTTCCTAGGTGCACCGTTCCAGACTTTCCTGGCAAAACAGTTTATGTCCGGTCTGCCGAAGTCTTATGATGAAGCGGCGAGAATGGACGGCGCGAGCAGACTACAGGTTCTGTTAAAGGTAATTGGACCGATGTGTAAACCGCTGATCGCAGTTATTGCAATCCAGTCGTTCCAGGGTGCCTGGAACGACTACTTAACTCCATTGCTGTATGTCATTTCCAAACCGGAAAAGTGGACACTGTCCCTGGCAGTCGGCAGAATGACAAGCAGTACTTATGGAACACAGTGGAACCTGTTTATGGCAGCAGACGTTGTCTACATGCTCCCGATCCTGATTTTGTTCTTCTTCTGTCAGAAGTACTTCATGGAAGGCCTTGGCTCTTTAAACAGTTCCGGCGTAAAAGCCTGAATGTTTTTGAAGATTGCGGAAGTGCAAAGCACGTGGCAATCTGGTATCAAAGGGGTCAAAATACTTTTTGATCCCAACATCATTTCATAGAAGGTTTTTTACAAAAAGGCTATTTGAAAAGTGCGTTTTTGTAAATAAAATACCGACAAAGATAAAAGGAGGGTATATCAAATGAAAAGAAAGAAAGCGATGGCAATTGTGATGGTTGCTGCAATGACAGTGACAATGCTGGCGGGATGCGGAAGCTCTGCATCGGATACAGCAGCAACACCTGCGGCTGATTCTGCAGTTACAGACACCAGGGCTGATTCAACGGCAGACACATCAGCGGATTCGGGGGAAGTTATAACGCTGAGAGTGGTAGACTGGGAAAGCGATGAAATGAATGCAGCGATGCAGGATGCGTTTGACAACGTATTCTCCGTAGAGCATCCCAACATCAAGGTTGAAATCGTAGAAGGTTCCTATTCCGATTACAACCAGCAGATGAACGCGATGATCACTGCAGGAGAAGCTCCTGATGTATTCCAGTTAGGTTATGACCAGGGCTGCTCTTTTTACAAAAAGAACCTGCTGACAGACTGGACCGATAAGGCTGCAGCTGATTCCGAATTCATGGATGGCTTCTATGAAGGAACTGTTGACGGCTGGCAGTACGATGGAAAGACCTACGGACTTCCCGGACTTGTAAACGTATACGGCGTATTCTACAACAAAGACATCCTGGCAAATGCCGGTCTGGACGAGCCTTCTGTAGACTGGACATGGGATGACCTGTTCGAGTATGCTGAGAAGTTAAAAGATCCTTCTGCTAACAAGTTTGGTCTGTATGGTCTGAACACTGATATTTTCGGTCTGACCAATATCAGCGTATCGGAAGGCGGTTCTCCGTTCGTGGACAGCCTGACTCATACGACAAAGGTTACCGTAGATGACAAGTTAAAAGAGGCAGCAGAAAAGGTTGCAGGTCTGATCGCAGATGGCACAATTCCCGGCAGAACCTATGAAACTGCAAACCAGTTGTCCGCATTCGAAGCGGGCGAAATGGGTATGCTGTTTTATGGACAGTGGGAAGTTGACAGCCTGATCCGTAACTGCCCTGACTTAAACTGGGGTTATGCTCCGATTCCGAAAGGCTCTGTAAAAGCAGCTGAGAGCTATGATACCGTTGGTTGGGTATCCCCGAAAGATCTGAAGTATCCCGATGAGACATGGGAACTGATGAAATTCATGAGTAGCGAAATGTATGAAACCGTTCTGACCAAGACACCTGTTGCAGCTTGCGCACATGCAGCATCCGCAGACGTATTCTACAACACTGTAAAAGATAACGGTCATGAAGACGCAGCAGAAGCAGTTAAGACCATGATGGCAATCGAAACCAAGAACGCAATCCGTTATGCAGCTGACTGGTCCGGCGATGCTGGCAAGCTTTGGGATCCTGATTTCAACAACTTCATGGATGGCAAGAGCGGTACCGTTGATACTCTGACAGAGCTTGCTCAGAAAGTAAACGACCTGATTGCTGCACAGTAAATAGTTATTCAGATAAGATTCACTGTCGGTTCAGAACAGACAGGCTCTGTGATGGAGCCTGTCTGCTTTCGGGTTCAGGACAATAGAATATTCCTGTATCAGACATTCTGGTGTTTATGACGATAAAATGTTTGCATAGCAGGTATTCTTTTGCTCATGATAATACAGACACAATTGGACTGTGCCGACGGGGGGACGGAGGTAACCGTGAAACAGATTCCACTTTATGAACAGATTTATGAGGAAATAAGAGCCAAAATTGAAGAAAGAGGATATCAGGTCGGGGACAGGCTTCCGTCTGAAAAAGAGCTGTCGGAACAGTACCATGTGAGCCGGATCACCAGCAAAAAAGCGGTGGAGCTTCTTGCAGAGGAAGGACTGGTCACGAGGATTCCCGGAAAGGGGACGTTCGTGATCGAACACCAGGAAACGCCAAAGGCACTGGAAGTACCTGCAGGGAGCATTGCAGAAAAAAAACCTCTTTCGGATCATACGCCTGTAATCGGCGTTGTGCTGGACGGATTCGGGGCGGATTTTGGATGCCAGATGCTTGGAAGTATCGAAATGGAATGCCGGAATCAGGGCTTTGGGATGATGCTGATTTGCTCTTATGGAAGAAAAGACGGAGAAACAGCCGGAATTGAACGATTGCGCGAGCTGGGGGTGAACGGAATTATCATTATGTGCGTCCATGATGAAAATTACAGCGAGAGCATTCTGAAGATGGCGGTACAGCATTTCCCGGTCGTGACAATTGACAGACAGCTGAAGGGCGTGCCGATTTCGTTTGTCGGAACGGATAACGAGGCGGCTTCGAGAGATCTTGCACGTTATCTGCTCGCCCGGGGATATCGAAAAACCTGTTTTGTCAAACCGCATGCCGCTGAGACCTCTACCCTGCAGGAGCGGATTCGGGGCTTTAAAAAGGCATATAATGAATATGGTCTGTTTGCAGATGAAAGCCTGTGGATTACGGATATCCGCGCGACACTTCCGGCATACCATCAGGATCGGGGAGAACAGCAGCTTGCAGAAGACGAGGAGAAGATTATCGAATTTATCCAAGAGCATCCGGAGATCGATTCCTATTTTGCAGTGGAATACAGTCTGGCACGGATTGTCTATACCTGCTTAAGAAAGCTGGGTTTGCAGGAAAAATGTCCGGTTGTGTGCTTTGACGGCAGCGATAATATCGTGAATGAATCGATGTTTACGCATGTCAAACAGAATGAAAAGGAGATCGGCAGTTTAAGCGTACGGATTCTGGCAGATGAAATCCGTGGTGACGACGAGGTAAAGACCGTTCTGGTTCCGTATCATATCAGGGAAATGACAAAAGGGGCGATGGAGTGAATCAGGCAAGCTGCTGAAGATTGGGAAATCTGTCTTTACAAACCGATTCAAAAAGCATACATTAAAAGAGATACCTGACAGGAAGCTAATACCTGTCGGGCGGGAATGGACTACACAGCGGAGGATGAGACAAAATGGATACAAACAGCAGAATGCAGATTGCAGATAAGGCGATGAAGAGCTTTATTGCAAGATATTTCCGGGATGATGAGGATGGAACCGGCATGATTACCGGCGAGTTTTACTGGCCGAGGGCGGAGATCATGGAAGTTGTCATGGATGCCTGGGATAAGACCAAAGATCCTTATTATCAGGAACTGATGGGTAAAATGTACCGCGGATTTGTCAAAGAGTTTGGAGAAGACTGGTCGAACAATCCGTTTAATGATGATATCATGTGGATGACGATTGCCTGTGCGAGAGCCTATCAGGCATTTCACGAAGAGATTTATCTGCAGCAGGCAGAGAAGCATTTCAATCTGGTTTATGACCGCGCATGGAGCGATGATCTGGGCGGAGGCCTGTTCTGGAGAATCGAAAATACGACGAAAAACGCCTGTATCAACGGCCCTGCCGTGATTGCAGCGAGCCTGTTATATCAGATTACCCAAAATCAGAGCTATCTGGATCGTGCGATTGCGATTTATGACTGGGAAGTGAAGAAGCTTTTTGGCGACGACGGCGCGGTGTATGACTGTTATAACCTGGAAAAGGGCTTAAATGCGTGGTGCTCGACCTACAACCAGGGAACCTTTATCGGCGCAAGCGTATTTTTACATCAGCTCACCGGCGGTGAAAAGTATTTAAACAATGCGGTTATGGCAGCGGATTATACGATGGAATACATGTATAAAAACGGCATCATGAACAATGAAGCGGACGGAGACGACATGCCCGGATTTAAGGGGATTCTGGCAAGATGGCTCAGCAAGCTTGTTTATGAAGAGAACCAGACCAAATATTTTGCATGGATGGAGAAAAATGCGGACAGCGCATGGATGCACCGTAACACGCAGAACCTGATGTGGACGGCATGGGAGTTCCCGACCAATGAGTTCCCGCGCTGCGCATGGGGCTGCAGCGCGGCGGTAGCACAGCAGTTTGCGTGTCTGCCGTATCAAAAATAACAGTATTTCGTAAGAAACGGGAGGGACTTATGAAACGGGTACACTTAATCTGTAACGCACACCTCGACCCTGTATGGCTCTGGCGCTGGCAGGAAGGCTGCACGGAAGCGCTTTCCACATTCCGCACGGCAGAAGCCTTTACGGAGGAATTCCCGGACTTTGTGTTCAACCACAACGAAGCGATTTTATACGAATGGGTAAAGGAAAATGAGCCGGAACTGTTTGCGCGCATTCAGCGGAAGGTCAAAGAGGGAAAATGGCATATCATGGGCGGCTGGTATTTACAGCCCGACTGCAATATGCCAAACGGCGAGTCCATTATCCGCAATATATCGGAAGGACACCGGTTTTTTGAAAAAGAGTTTGGCGTTCGCCCGACGACGGCAATTAATTTTGACTCTTTTGGTCATTCTGTAGGTTTGGTTCAGATTCTGAATCAGGCAGGATATGATACTTATGTGGTCTGCCGTCCGGCGAAGGCACAGTTTCCGTTCAAGGAACAGGATTATCTGTGGAAAGGTCTGGCAGGGTCGGAGGTTTTGGTGCATCGTTCCGATGAAAATTATAACTCCGTTTACGGGCATGTCGGAAAAGAACTGGAACAGTTCCTGGAAGATACGAAGGACGAACCGGTGTCCTTGTATCTCTGGGGCGTTGGCGACCACGGCGGCGGACCCTCCAGAGTGGATTTGACCGATGTGACAAAGCTGATCAAAGAGCGTGCGGAGGAGCTGGAAATTATCCACTCTGATCCGGAGTCTTACTTTAAAGAGAGAAAAGCGGCAGGAACATCCTATCCGGTTGTGGAAAAGAGCCTGAATCCGGTTGCAGAGGGATGCTATACGTCCCAGGTTCGGGTAAAACAGAAGCACCACCTGCTGGAAAATGAGATTTTAGTCGGCGAAAAGATGGCGACGCAGGCAGAGCTGTTATACGGCACGAAATATCCGAAGGAAGAGATTCACGAAGCAGTTCGCGCATTGTTGTTCTCAGAGTTTCATGATGCGCTGCCCGGCTCCGGCACACAGCAGGTAGAAGAAGATACGCTGCGCCTGCTGGATCACGGACTGGAGCTGATGTCCCGCGTCAACTGCAGAAGCGCGATTGCGCTGACCGCAGGCGAGGCGCCGATCAAAGAAGGAAGCTCCTGCGCATTTTTATACAACCCACATCCGTATCCGATTACCGGACAGTTTGCGTTTGAAGTCGGACTGCCCAAACAGAACTGGGATCCTTGCTTTTATCATCCGAGAGCATCTGTAAACGGCGAAGAAGTGCCGACCCAGTCGGAGATGGAATGCAGTCATTTCTGCATCGACTGGCGTAAGAAAGTTGTCGTGGAAGCAACCTTAAAACCGTGTGCGATGAATCGGGTGGATGTCTGGTTTGATGCCATTGAAAAGCGTCCGACCTTTGAACGGATTTCCAGAAAAGAAAACTTTGTTTTTGACAACGGAAAAATGCGTATAGAGATCAACCCCAGAACTGGTCTGGTGGATTCCTGGAAGGTCGGGGATACCGAATACTTAAAGCCTGGCAGCTTTTGCCCGGTAGCGATCGACGGCACTTATAATTCCTGGGGACTCTGGAAAAATGAGCCCGGAGCGCGCAGGGCATTTACACTGCTGACAGACCACGAGGGAAGCGAATTCTCCGGATTATACGAGCAGATCGAGCCCTCTGTGCGCGTGATCGAGGACGGCAAGGTGCGTACGGTTGTGGAAGCACTGTTTGGCTGGCATAACAGCAAGCTGTATCAGCGTTATATTCTGCCGAAGAACGATACGCATATGGATGTGGAAATCGGCGTATACTGGAACGAAAACGATACGGTTTTGAAATGGATGATTCCGTCTGCAATGGAGCAGGGAACCTATTACGGACAGGTAATGTTCGGCAGGGAAGCTCTGGCGCAGGACGGTCAGGAAGTTGTCGCACAGCGCTGGAACGCGTGGACGGACGGAGAAAAGGCGTTTACGGCAGTCAACTGCGGCAGCTACGGAAGCAGCATCGAAGACGGCGTGATCGGACTGACGCTGCTGCACTCTGCGGGCTATTCTGCAGCGGATTTCGATGAGAAAAAGACGCTGCATGAGGTTCGCCACACCGTTCGGATGGAACAGGGAGAACGTAAGTTTGCATTCCGCTTTGAAGCAGGAAAGACAGATCTTTTGGACAACGTGGATCGCACTGCACAGGCTTATAATGAAGAGCCTTATGTGCTCGCATTCAATGCATCCGGAGCCGGAGAAAAGAAATCGCCCGCAATTTTGGTCGATCAGGCAAATGTTCTGGTCTCTGCATGGAAAAAGGCAGAAAACGGGGAAGGATATACGCTTCGTCTTTATGAGAGCACCGGTAAAGATACCACAGCAGTTGTAGAACTGCCGTTTGCAGGTGTTGCCTGCCCGGTATCTTTAAAAGGATTCGAGATCAAAACGCTTCATTATGACGAACAGACAAAACAGCTGGCAGAAGCAGATCTGTTGGACTGATTTCCAACACTGGAATGCACGCCCTTCGGGCATTCCAGTGTTAGGAAGAACAGAATCGCCCGCATGCAGACATTCCGCCGTATAGAAGTGACAAAGGAACGACAGGAAGACATGACAGAAAAAATTTGCAGCTTTTGGAATTATGAAAAAAAAGACCGGCCATTTAACGTCCTGTTAGCAGGAGTATCCTATTGTGATGGGACATATCGGATCGAGAGAAAGCCGGAAAATCTGTATTCATTTGAATATATTTACAGCGGAAAAGGGATGCTGGTGATCGACGGACAACGCCTGGAGCCGCGGGCGGGGGATGTCTATTTTTTAAAAAGAGGCATCCCACACTGCTATTGGTCGGATGAGGAGGAACCGTGGACGAAGATCTGGATCTGCTTTAACGGACTGATGGCGGAAGCAATGTTTTCTGCTTATCTGGACCGAACCGTATACCTGATGCACAACTGCGATATCTCCGGGCAGATGGAAGCACTCCTGCAGCGCCTGGAGCAGTTCGATGGGGATTACGATAAAATGGCGGACGAGACGGCAGTCGCAGTGCTGGAGATCCTCCAGAAGCTTCATAACCAGGGCAGCAGCCATACCCGCACGCTTCCGGAGCAGATTAAGGAATGGATCGATCTGCATGTGGAGGAAAATGTCAAGTTAGAGCAGCTGTGTGAAAGCCTGCATTATTCCAGAAACCATTTGATCAACCAGTTCCGGAACCGCTATCAGATCACGCCGTATCAGTATCTGCGAGAACAGAAAATCGAAGCGGCAAAGCGCTATCTGCTCTATTCCGGTATGTCGATTCAGGAAATCGCAGAGCGGCTGTCCTATACGGATGAAAATTATTTTCACAGCTGCTTTAAAGAGGCGACGGGACTGACTCCGGGCAATTTCCGGAAATTCGGTTCGGTTTATCCGACGGAATATGGACAGAAACAATAACTTCCTGCAGGTTGGATTCTTTCTAAAAAAGGCAGGCGTGAAAAAGTCTGCAAAATCAGGGAATGATTGACAGCTCGGGCTGTTTTCATTATAATTTACTCATAGTAGAAAGTGCTGAAACTATAGCAGTTTCTGTGTGAGAAATGAATGGAAACGGCCCGGATTTTTTCTGTTCGGGCAGACAGGAGCAGAAAGATGAAATGCCCTTTTTGCGGTCGGGACAATACGAGAGTAATTGATTCCCGTCCATCCGATGATAATAACGCGATTCGCCGCCGCCGGGTATGCGATGTGTGCGGCAAACGTTTTACGACCTATGAAAAGGTAGAGACGATCCCTCTGATTGTCATCAAAAAAGATAACAACCGGGAGCCCTACGACCGTTCCAAGATCGAAGCCGGCGTGCTGCGTGCCTGTCATAAGCGTCCGGTCAGCGCTAACGAGATCACAGGGCTGATCGACGAAGTGGAGACAGATATTTTTTCCAGAGAAGAAAAGGAGATCCCAAGCAGCGTGATCGGGGAGCTGGTCATGAACAAGATGAAGGATCTGGATGCGGTTGCCTATGTGCGGTTTGCTTCTGTTTACCGCGAATTTAAAGACGTAAATACCTTTTTTGATGAACTGCGCAAGGCCGTCGAAAAAAAGAAAAAATAAATCTTGCAATTTGATTCACTCATGTATACAATAAGTGGGGCGTTGGGAAAAACGTCACTCTGTTTTTTGTCACACGGGAATGCGTTTCCCGATGAAAAACGCGTTGGTGTATCCCGACCCGGCTTTTTGATGCGGACAGCTGCCGCAACCGAAAAGTACAACTGAATAAAGATCAAATCAAAAAGGAGAAACACATGAAGACAAAAGCAGGAAAAAAAGTTCTTTTGACTTTGGTGTGCGCAGCACTGACTATTGCACTGGGCGCGTGCTCGGGTGATAAGGCGGGAAAGGAATCTTCTCAGATTACCATTGGAATTCCTCAGGATGTGGACAGTCTTGACCCTCACAAAGCAGTGGCGGCGGGAACCAAAGAGGTATTGTTCAATGTATTCGAAGGTCTTGTAAAGCCTGACAGCGAAGGAAATTTAAACGATGCTGTAGCAGAGAGCCATACCATTTCGGAAGATGGAAAAGTGTATACCTTCACGCTTCGCGATGGGGTAAAATTTCATGACGGCACAACTGTTACGGCGGAAGATGTAAAATATTCTATTGACAGATGTGCCGATACCAGTAACGGTGACCCGTTGGTATCGGCCTTTTTGGCGATTGACAGCGTGAATATCATTGATGAGAAAACCGTTGAGATCGTATTAAAAGAAGGAAATACCGACTTCCTCCCTTACCTGACCGCAGCGATCATTCCGGCAGCCAACGAGGATCCGGAGAGCAATCCGATCGGAACCGGACCGTACAAATATGTATCCCGGTCCCCTCAGGAAAATGTGATCTTAGAGAAATTCGATGAATACTGGGGTACACCGGCAAACATCGATACCGTAAAGCTTCAGGTAATCGCGAATGCGGACACGATTGTGACCAGCTTAAACGGCGGTTCGGTTGATATGTTTGCGAGAATTTCCCAGGCACAGGCAGATCAGCTGTCCGATGATTTCGATGTGCTGGAAGGTACGATGAACCTTGTGCAGGCGATGTATTTAAACAATGCAAAAGAGCCCTTTAACGATGTACGGGTTCGCCAGGCACTTTGCTATGCGGTAGATCCGCAGGGCATTATGGACATGATTTCCGACGGCAAGGGAACGCAGATCGGCAGCAGCATGTTCCCGTCGTTCGGCAAATATTATATGGAAGAGTTAAATGATCTGTATGCGACCAATATCGAAAAGGCAAAGGAGCTGTTGACAGAGGCTGGCTATCCGGACGGATTTTCCTTTACGCTGACCGTTCCTTCCAACTATCAGCAGCATATCGATACCGCGCAGGTGATTGTAGAACAGTTAAAGGAGATCGGCGTAACCGCCAATATCCAGCTGATCGAATGGGAGAGCTGGCTGTCTGACGTTTATTCCGACCGCAATTACGAAGCGACCGTAGTTGGTGTAGACGCATCCAGTCTGACTGCAGCAGCGCTGCTGTCCAGATTCGATAGTACTGCTTCCAATAACTTCATTAACTTTAATGATCCTGCCTATGACGAAGCATACGAAGCGGCCGTAGCGAGCGCGGACGATGACGAAAAGACCGAATATTACAAGGAATGTGAAAAGATTCTGGCAGAGGATGCGGCAAACGTATATATTCAGGATCTGCCTTCCTTTGTAGCCCTGAACAAAAAGTACGGCGGTTACGAGTTCTACCCGCTGTATGTACAGGATTTTGCAAAGCTGTATATCGTTGACGAACAGACGGAGTAAAAATTCATGAAGTATTTGGCAAAAAAACTGGCTGGTTTTGTGATGACTATGCTGGTGGTATCTTTCCTGGTATTTGCGGCGTTTGCCGTAATACCGGGAGATCCGGCCACAGCGATGCTGGGCACGCAGGCGACCCCTGAAAAACTGGCGGCGCTGCGGGAACAGATGGGATTAAATGAACCGCTCTTGGTGCGCTTTGGCAGCTGGGCGGTCAATTTTATACAGGGAGATTTCGGAACCTCCTACAAGTATCAGATGTCGGTGCGCAGCATGATCGCCGAAAAGATTCCGGTCACGCTGACACTTACGGCGATGTCCTTTCTGATTATGGTGGCAGTTTCGATTCCGGTCGGTCTGTTCTGCGCGCATCACGCGGGTGGAAAGGTGGATCGTATCGTCCTGATCGTCGATCAGGTGATCATGGCGATTCCGCCGTTTTTTTCGGGCATCCTGATCACGCTTCTGTTCGGTCTTGTGCTGCATCTGTTTACACCGGGCGGGTATGTGTCCTATACGACGAGCGTCGCAGGGTTTCTGGGATACCTGATCTTCCCTTCAGTTGCGATTGCGCTGCCGAAAGCGGCGATGGCAATCAAACTGCTGCGCACATCCGTGCTGTCTGAGATGAAGCTGGATTATGTCCGCACGGCATACAGCAGAGGGAATAATACCAAAGGAGTGCTGTACCAGCATGTGCTGCGCAATGCGATCATCCCGGTTATTACATTCCTGGGCATGGCGCTTGCGGATATGGTCGCGGGAAGTATTGTTATCGAACAGGTGTTTAATATCCCCGGACTGGGCAGGATTTTGCTGACTTCAATTTCCAACCGGGACTATCCTGTAGTACAGGCGATCATTGTATTTATCGCATTTATCGTTATTTTTACAAATTTCCTGGTGGATCTTCTGTATCAGAAGATGGACCCCAGAATTACATTGGATTGATTAGGCGATTATGAAAAAGAAAATGAACAAAAATCTGACAGTTGGACTCTGGCTTACCGGAATCATGCTGACGCTGATTCTGGTAGGTTTTTTCTGGACACCCTATAATCCTGAGACGATGGATAACGCAGCAAAGCTATCCGGCGTCTCTTTTTCGCATCTGATGGGCTGCGACAATTTCGGACGGGACATTTTCAGCAGAGTATTAAAAGGCGGCGGCACGACGTTTTGCGTGGCGCTTGGCACAGTAGCGATCGGCACGGTATTTGGTGTTATCATCGGGGCGTTTACCGGATATTTCGGTGGAATTTTGGATGAAGTTTTGATGCGCATCAACGATGTGCTGTTTGCATTTCCAAGCATCCTGCTGGCGCTTGTGTTCGTAACCCTTCTTGGCGGCGGCACATGGAACGTGATTATTGCGCTGGGCATTGCATTTATCCCGAGCTTTGCGAGAATTGTCCGCGGCGAGTTTATCCGCTGTAAAAATATGGATTATGTCAGAAGCGCGAAGCTGGCGGGAGCGGGGGATCTGCGAATTATGTTTGTCCATATCCTGCCCAATACCGTACCGGTGCTTTTGTCTGCAATCATGATCGGCTTTAACAATGCCGTGCTGGCGGAAGCAGGGATGAGCTATCTGGGCATCGGCGTGCAGCCGCCGCAGTCCAGTCTTGGAAGAATGCTGTCGGAAGCACAGACCTATCTGTTTTCTGCCCCGGGCTTTGCGTTGTTTCCGGGAATTTTTCTGATTATGCTGGTGCTGGGATTTTCTCTGCTCGGAGAAGGATTAAAGGATCGGGAAAAGGAGTAAGGCGATGCTTGACGTTAAGGATTTGAATATCGAATTTCATGATCACCTGGTGCCCGAAACGGTTGTGCATCAGGTCAGCCTCCATATGGACGCAGGGGAGATCGTCGGACTGGTAGGGGAATCCGGTTCCGGAAAATCCATGACCGCACTGGCGATCGCCGGACTTTTGTCCCGCCATGATATGAAAAAAACGGGAGAAATTTTATTCGAGGGAACCGATCTGCTGCACTGCGAACGAAGCTTTTTAAGAGAGCTTCAGGGAAACGATATTTCCGTCGTTTTTCAGGAGCCGATGACATCGTTAAACCCGGTTTACCGCATTGGCTGGCAGGTGGAAGAACCGCTTCGCATCCATCATCCGGAGCTATCTGCGCAGGAGAGAAAGCAACGGGCGCTGACGCTGTTAAAGCAGGTGGAATTGGAAGACCCGGAGCGGATTTATCAGTCGTACCCGCACCAGATTTCCGGTGGACAGAGACAGCGCGTCATGATCGCGGCTGCGATGATCTGTGAGCCGAAGCTTCTGATTGCGGATGAACCGACGACCGCGCTGGATGTAACGGTTCAGGCGCAGATTGTGAAGCTGTTAAAGCGGATCAACCAGAAAAAAGGAACTGCCATTTTGTTTATTTCCCATGATTTGAGCCTGGTGCGCAGACTCTGCAGCCGCGTGATCGTCATGAAAGACGGCAGAATTGTGGAACAGGGAGCGATGGAGGATATTTTTGAGAACCCGCAGCAGGAATATACGCAGAAGCTGATTGCAGCAATTCCTCGCTGTGTCAAAAAGAATTCCGGACGTAGCGCAAAAACGGAGGAAGCACATGGCTGACGTGATTTTAAAGGCAGAGCATCTGAAAATCGGCTTTTTTTCGGAACGGCACAGCCTGTTTGAAAAGAGAAAACGCAACGAAGTGTTAAAGGATCTGTCCTTTACGATGGAGAAAGGCGAAGTGCTGGGGCTTGTGGGTGAATCCGGCTGTGGAAAAAGCACGCTCGCGAAGGTAATTCTGGGGCTGTTAAAGCCGGACTCCGGGACGGTGATCGTGTCCGGCAATCGTCCGCAGATGGTGTTTCAGGATCCGTATGGCTCCCTGAATCCGGCGAAGAAAATCGGCTGGATTATGGAAGAACCGCTTCGAATTCAGAGAAAGCTTCCTGGAAAAGAACGGAGGCAGAAGGTACTCGAAATGTTAAAAAAAGTCGGTCTGGATGAAAAAATTGCAGACCGTTACCCGAATCAGCTTTCCGGTGGGCAGAGACAGAGAGTCTGCATCGGGGAAGCGTTGATGACAAATCCCGGACTTTTGGTGGCGGATGAGGCGGTTTCTGCACTGGACGTGACGATTCAGGCACAAATTCTGGAGCTTTTGGAGCAGCTGAAGGAGGAAATGGGACTGTCGATTTTATTTATTTCCCACGATATGCGCGTTGTTTATCAGCTCTGCGACAGGGTTATGATTATGAAGGACGGCACAATTGTCGAAAGCGGTGATGTGGATACCGTTTATTTTTCCCCGCAGCACGAATACACAAAAGAACTGCTGGAGGCGGCAGGAATCGGGGAGGATGAAGCATAAATGGGCATGTTGGAAATTTTTTATCCGGATGAAACGGCGGATACCTCCTATGGAATCGATTACGAGGCGCTGTACCGAAAAGGATACCGCGGACTGATTTATGACGTGGACAATACGCTGGTGCCGCATGGCGCGCCGGCGGACGACCGTGCAAAAGCGCTGTTTGAAAGGCTGCATACCATCGGCTTTTCGGCGGTGCTTTTGTCGAACAATAAGGAACCGCGCGTAAAAAGCTTCGCAGAGGATGTAAAGTATGCAGACTATATTTTCAAGGCGGATAAGCCGTCGGTAAAAGGCTATGAAGAGGCGATGCGCCGGATGGGGACGACAAAAGAAACGACTCTTTTTATCGGCGATCAGCTTTTTACGGACGTCTGGGGCGCAAAAAGAAGCGGAATCCGCAGTATTTTGGTCAAACCGATCCATCCCAAAGAGGAAATCCAGATCATTTTTAAAAGACAGCTGGAAAAAATTGTGCTACACTTTTATTATCGGCAGAAAGGCCGGAAAGAAATGCAGTAAAGGAACTGAAACAGGATGGACGAAAAGGATACAGTAGGAGCAGTAGAGATCGGAGGCAGGACGAGACTGTGCGGTCTGATCGGGAACCCGGTGGAGCATACACTTTCCCCGATGATCCACAATACGCTGGCAGCGGCATGCGGCTGCGATATGGCATACCTGCCCTTTCTGGTGGAAAAGGAGGGGCTGGGTACAGCAGTCAAAGGTGCGTATGCGTTAAACGTGCTGGGCTTAAACGTCACAGTGCCGTACAAGATGGCGGTAATTCCTTATTTGGTGAGCGCAGATAAGCTGGCGGCAGATGTGGAATCTGTTAATACGCTCGTCCGCACAGAGGGCGGATACCGCGGCTACAACACGGATATGAGCGGCTTATACCGTGCGATGCAGGAGGATAAGGTTGAAATCAAAGACCGTGATGTCGTGATACTCGGCGCAGGCGGAGTTGGCAGGGCAATTGCGTTTTTGTGCGCACAGAAGGGCGCGGAACGGGTCACTATTTTAAACCGCAGTGTCGATAAGGCGTGTAGTGTTGCAGAAGAAGTGAAAGAGAAAACCGGCTATCAGGCGATCCATGCCAGAACAATTGCAGAGGCTGGAAGACTCGATGGAAGAGACTATCTGGCGATTCAGGCGACCAGTGTGGGATTATTTCCGGACAGCGAAAAGGCGGCAGTGGAGGACAGCGCTTTTTATGAAAAGGTGGGCACCGGCTATGACCTGATTTATCGGCCGGCGGAGACGAAATTTATGCGTCTGGTAAAAGAAAATGGCAAAGAGGCGTATAATGGCCTGAAGATGCTTTTGTATCAGGGTGTGGAAGCGTTTGAATTGTGGAATGACGTAGCAGTTTCCAAAGAGACAGCGGACAGAATTTATCAGAGAATGGAACAGGAATTAAGTGGAAAGTGAGGAAACAGGCAGTGGGAAATGTTGTATTGATCGGTTTTATGGGATGCGGAAAGAGCAGTGTGGCAGTAAAGCTTTCGTATCGGCTCAAGAGACAGATGACGGATACGGATCGTCTGATTGAAAAGAAACAGGGAAAATCGATTCGGGAAATTTTTGAACAGGACGGAGAAGAAGCGTTCCGGCAGATGGAGACACAGACGCTTCAGGAATTGAAGGAAACAGCGAAGAATCAGGTAATTTCCGTCGGCGGCGGAACTCCGGTGCGGGAAGAAAACCGTACCCTGATGAAAGAGATCGGAAAGGTAGTCTATCTGCGTGCAAAAGCGGAAACCTTATATGAACGGCTCAAAAAAGATACCAACAGACCTCTGCTGCAGGGCGGCGACGAGGATTTAAAGACAAAGATCCAGGGACTTCTTGAAAAAAGAAGCAGCGCGTATGAAGAAGCTGCGGATTTGATTATTGATGTGGACGATAAGCCTTTTGGACAGGTGTTATATGAAATCGAGCGCGGGATTCGTCCGTCCTACCGGGACAATGCAAACACAGCGTCGGAGGAGGGCGGTTATAAAGGAAAATATTCCCAGAGGTATCCGCTTGGTCAGCGCTTTGGTTATGGTACAAGGGCGCCCTACGGAAAACCTTCCTACGGCACATTTGGCTCTTACGGACAGTCTGCAGCCGGCAGCCGCTTTTTATCCGGCGGACGTTCTTCGTATGATGGACACACTGAAGGGGATTTACAGACACTGACAAACACCTGTTCGACAGAAGAAAAGGCTCAGTCCTATGGATCTCAGCCCTATGGGCAGTCCTCTTATGGGCAGCAGGCAGAGGGCGGTCAGCTCTTTTACAGACAGCAGTTTTCCCGTGCGGCGACAGAAAAAGAAAAGAAAAAGTCTCTGCGCAAGCTTTTGGTCATCAACGGTCCCAACTTAAACTTCCTTGGCATCCGCGAAAAAGGAATTTATGGCACGCAGGATTATAATGATCTGTTAAATATGATCGCACAGAAGGGACTGGACTGTCATGCTGCAATCAGCGTGTTCCAGAGCAATCACGAGGGTGCGATTATTGATAAAATCCAGGAAGCGTATTTTGATAAGACAGAGGGCATTATCATCAATCCCGGCGCTTATACGCACTACAGCTATGCCATCCGCGACGCACTGGCAAGTATTACCGTACCAAAGGTAGAAATCCATATTTCCAATATTATGGAACGAGAAGATTTCCGAAAAGTATCTGTGACAGCTCCTGTCTGCGATAAGCAGATTTACGGACATGGATTAAACGGATATCTGGAAGCAATAGATTTTGTACTGGAAAAACTTGACGAACAGGAATGAGTTGAAGTATGCAAAAAAGATGGAATTTTGCAGGAATGATAAAAGAAATAGGGATTCTGACCGCCGCAGTAGCAATTATTGCGGCGGCAGTCTATTTTTTCCTGGTGCCGAGCCATGCGTCGGTCAGCAGTATTTCCGGCCTTGGCATCGTAGTATCTAATTTTATACCGCTTCCGCTGTCCGCGATTACGATGATCCTGAATGTGGTTTTATTGGTGATCGGCTTTCTTACCTGTGGAAAGGAATTTGGGGCAAAGACAGTCTATACGAGCATTATGCTGCCGTTGTTTCTGGGGATGTTTGAACTTCTGTTTCCTGATTTTACTTCCCTGACTGACAGCCAGGAGCTGGATGTGCTTTGCTATATTCTGGTCGTCAGCATTGGATTAAGCATCCTGTTTAACCGAAATGCATCGTCCGGCGGACTGGATATTGTGGCGAAGATCATGAATAAGTATCTCCATATGGATCTGGGAAAGGCGATGTCCTTATCCGGCATGTGCGTAGCGCTTTCTGCGGCACTCGTATACGATAAAAAGACGGTGGTGCTGAGTATTCTGGGCACCTATTTTAACGGAATCATTTTGGATCATTTTATTTTTGACAACAATATCAAACGCCGTGTCTGCATTATTACGAAAAAAGAAGAACAGCTGCGCCGCTTTATCATAGAAGAGCTGCATAGTGGAGCAACGGTTTACGAGGCAATTGGCGCGTATAATCTGGAAAAGCATAATGAAATCATCACAATCGTGGATAAAAGCGAATACCAGAAGCTGATGAATTTTATCAATCGGGAGGATCCGAAGGCGTTCATCACGGTGTATACGGTGTCCGATATGCGTTATCAGCCGAAGGTGTGGGAGAAAAAGTAAAAAAGTAGGCAGAATGGAGGACGGTACAGTTCCACGCGCCATTCGCAATACAATAGAATGCACGCTCCGCGAACCTTCTATTGTCATGAACCACGCCTGCGGTGCTTCCCGCGGTGGCTGCGCCACCGTTGCTTTTGCTCATAGAGCTACGAAGGAACTGTTGGTTAAAAAAGTGTTGACGTTTGTCTGCAACTGTGATAATATATCATTCGTCACTGAGATATGTGACATGGACTTCTAAAAAAGTTCAAAAAGTGCTTGACATCGACAAACAGTCCTGATATACTTTATGACTGTTGCGGCAATCGAAAGCAACACGGATTTCTGAAAAGAAATTCAAAAAATAAAAAATGCTTGACACGAGCTGAAAGTTCTGATAAACTAATGAGCTGTTGCTGTGAGTGATAAGCAACCGGGTTTTGAAAGAAACCTGAAAACAAAATGAAAAAAGTTCTTGACAAACAGAACTGCTTATGATAGACTCAATAAGCTGTCTGAACGACAGGAACGAAAGTTCTTCTGGAAATACTTCCAATAAGAAGAACAGCACCTTGACAAATAAACAGTAATGCAACCCTGAAAATTCCAAACAGAACAAAAAGTTCTGAGAGAAATTTCAGAGAACAAAAACCTAAAACAACAGTAGAACGGTAAAATTAGCCAGACTGATTTTGACCGGACAAACTTAAACATGAGAGTTTGATCCTGGCTCAGGATGAACGCTGGCGGCGTGCCTAACACATGCAAGTCGAACGGAGCTGCTTTGATGAAGTTTTCGGATGGATTTAAAACAGCTTAGTGGCGGACGGGTGAGTAACGCGTGGGTAACCTGCCTCACACTGGGGGATAACAGTTAGAAATAGCTGCTAATACCGCATAAGCGCACGGTTCCGCATGGAACAGTGTGAAAAACTCCGGTGGTGTGAGATGGACCCGCGTCTGATTAGCCAGTTGGCGGGGTAACGGCCCACCAAAGCGACGATCAGTAGCCGGCCTGAGAGGGTGAACGGCCACATTGGGACTGAGACACGGCCCAAACTCCTACGGGAGGCAGCAGTGGGGAATATTGCACAATGGGGGAAACCCTGATGCAGCGACGCCGCGTGAGTGAAGAAGTATTTCGGTATGTAAAGCTCTATCAGCAGGGAAGAAAGTGACGGTACCTGACTAAGAAGCCCCGGCTAACTACGTGCCAGCAGCCGCGGTA